>CAZGLL010000008.1:0-59134 GCA_964526225.1 uncultured Desulfurococcales archaeon
ACATTAATTTGCCTCCAACAATTCTTTCAAGATTTGATCTCATGTTTGTTATGGTTGATGAGCCTGCTCCAGAAAGAGATGAGGAAATGGCAGAGCATATACTTATGGTTCATAAGAGAACTGAGAAAATAAAGCCTCCAATAGATTCGGAACTTCTAAGAAAATACATAGGCTATGCTAGAAAGTATGTTAAACCCAAGCTTTCGGATGAAGCTGTAAAAATAATAAAGGACTTCTTTGTATCACTAAGAGCTAAAGCTGCAACGAGTGCTGAAGTAGCAGTCCCGATAACTCCGAGACAGCTCGAAGCTTTAGTAAGACTAGCTGAAGCACATGCCAGAATGGCGTTAAGTAACGTCGTAACAGCTGAAGATGCTAAAGCTGCAATAGACTTAATGGTTCGAAGCTTTAAGGATGTGGGTATAGATGTTGAAACAGGAGAAATAGACATAGACATCATAATGACCGGTAAGCCATTAAGCTTAAGAAAGAAAATGTTGAAGATCATGAACATCATAGAGAGATTGGAAAGAGGAGTTCCAGGAACACAGGTTAATCTGAGAGATGTAATAGAGGAAGCTAGGAAAGAAGGAATAAGTGAAAGAGACGTAGAAGAAATTATAGAAACCCTAAGAAGAGAAGGGCAAATTTACATGCCGAAAGAAGGCAAAATAGCTAGGTTAATATGAAAAAATCAAAAGATTAAGTGTTTTTCTTCTTACTCCCAAGCGCGCAAGAGTGACACTACTTCGTCACTAACCTTTCCGGCAAGAACATCTTTTATCGATTCATCTATAATGTTTATTGCCTTGTCAAGTTCCTCCTTAGTTATAACCAATGGTGGTGCCACCCTTAAAACATTTCCGTATTTCCCATAAGTCATCATTAGTAATCCTTTCTCCCAAGCTCTCCAAATTATCTTAATTGCTGTTTTCCTATCAGGTTCCTTAGTATCCTTATTCTTAACAATGTCTATGCCTAAGAGTAAGCCTAAACCTCTAACATCACCTACTATTTCATATTTATCTTGAAGCTCTAGAAACCTCTTTTTAGCGTATTCGCCTAATTCACGAGCTCTTTCCTCAAGCTTGTTCTTTCTAACATAGTTTATTGTAGCTATTGCCGCTACAGCAGAAACAGCATGAGCTCCTGATGTGAGGAAGTATGTTTGTGGATCCGCTGAATCAAGAATTTCAGCTTTACCTACTGCTGCCGAAACAGGCATTCCTCCTCCAACAGCTTTACCCATAACCATAATGTCGGGTACGACGTCAAAGTGCTCTATTGCGAACATTTTACCTGTTCTAGCGATACCTGTTTGGACCTCGTCATCGATGAATACTATTCCATACTCCTCTGTAAGTTTCCTTAAACCTCGAACATAGTTTTTCGGTGGAACAAGAACTCCTCCATCGCCTTGCACAGGTTCAAACATGAAGGCGGCGAAAGATTCTCCCGCTACATTCTTTCTAAAGAAGTCTTCTATTAGCCCCAGATAGTATTCTCCCAATTCTTCATCGCTCATATCATATGGTTTACGGTATGTATCAGGGTATTCGAAGAAGTACACGTTAGGTAAAGCATTCAATCTACTCCTTAGTTTTGGGCTAAAGGAACCGGACATTGACAATGCAAGATACGTTGTTCCATGGTATGAATACGTGTATGATGCGATGTTTCTACGTCCTGTATAAAGAAGTGCTGCCTTAACCGCAGTATCATTAGCATCGGAACCGCTTAAACCAAAGGCAACTTTCTTAGTGAAGTTTCCAGGAACTATTTCTACAAGTAATTTAGCTAATTCAACGGCAGGTTCATGATATATGTACAGACAGTAGTGAATATATTTTTCAAGTTGCTTCTTCATAGCCTCAATAACTTCATCATTACTATGTCCCACATTGTAGACTGCTGCGCTTGATAGAAAATCTATGTACTCATTGCCATCAAGATCCCATATTTTTGCTCCTTTTGCCTTTGAAAGCGCTAGCGGAAAATATTTGAAAGCATAGCCCTTCGTAACATACTTTTCATAGTCCAGCGCTACTTTCAAACTTTTACTTACGTTTTTTGAAACATATTTTGAAACCTTATCCGGCTGCATGAATATCGTACCATAGAGAATATTTGATATAAACCTATATAAACGTTTTAAAAATCTAAAATCTTACACCGAGGGGTTAAGAA
The DNA here is from genome assembly GCA_964526225.1 of uncultured Desulfurococcales archaeon. GTDB lineage: Archaea > Thermoproteota > Thermoprotei_A > EX4484-217-1 > EX4484-217-1 > DRYM01. The sequence continues at coordinate 2,188 of CAZGLL010000008.1, forward strand.
TATGGTAGAAAAGGTATGTTTTGTTACCGGAGAAATATTTAAACACCATATTACATCAGACTATCATCCCGAAAACCCTAAGAGAATAATCGCTATAATAAATTTCTTAAGAACTTTCAAATACTTGAACATGTTAAAAATGATTGAACCTGAGAAAGCAACAAGAGAACTCATAGAACTAGTTCATGACCCGGAATATGTCGAGTTCATTAAAGTCTTTGCTGAAGCTGGAGGAGGACATCCTCTAGGGGATTTAGACACGATAGTTTCTAAGAGAACGTACGAAGTGGCATTGTATGCTGCTGGAACCGTCGTTAAAACACTAAGGAAAGTTATACTGGGTGAGTGCAAAGTAGGTTTCGCAGCAATAAGACCTCCAGGTCACCATGCTCACAAAGGATTAGCTAAGGGTTTCTGCATATTTAACAATATAGCTATTGCTGCAAAATACCTTATAGAAAATTATGGTTACAAAAGAGTAGCGATACTAGACATCGATGTTCATCACGGTGACGGAACTCAAAGCATATTTTACAATACAAGTAAGGTTCTTTATGTATCTCTACATCAAGACCCTAGAACGCTTTTCCCAGGTACAGGTTTTCCAGAGGAAGTAGGTGAAAAGGATGGTGAAGGTTACACAATAAACATCCCTCTACCTCCGGGTACATCTGATGCTGGATACATTTTTGCTCTTAAAGAAGTAGCTTTACCTATAATTAAGCAATATAAACCGGAGGTACTTCTCATTTCAGCAGGATTTGATACTCACCATTCTGACATGCTTGCAGACCTAAATTTAACGCTTTCAAGTTATTGGAAGATAGGAAAGTTAGTATTTGATGGATTAAAGATCGCTGATGGCGCTTTAGCTGTTCTTGAAGGAGGATATTCTCTAAATTACCTACCTAAAGCAATAATGAACTTAGTATTAGCACCATACTTTAATAAACCACTCTATAGTGAGTCATTAGTTTACGAGGAAAACATAGGGAAAATAAGGAACTATGTTGAGAGGTGTAGGAGGATTTTCAAAAAATATTGGGAACTTTAAATTTCACTTAACAACTTAGATATTCTATCGCTTAGTTCCCTTAGAACTTCCCTTATTTTCTCTACTTTCTCATTAAGCTCCTTATTTTTACTTCTAAGTTCCTCTAGTTCTTTTTTCACGCTAACTACTTCTTCAATAGGTTTATAAATTACTATTTTTAAGGTCTCAGCTTTCCAAGCTATTTTACCGTTTGAAACATCATATTCTAAGGAAACATCAACAACATCGTCGTCTGTTAACCCTTTCTCTAACATTTTTTCCTTAACTAATTTTTCAAGTTCAGATATAGCTTCACCAATTACGGAAGTATCATAACCCTCTACGAGAAGCTCTCTCTTAATCTTATCAACAACATATTTTAAGCGTATAATTCCAGTAGAAACTTTAGGCATCTCGTTTAACCCCAAATACCATATTTCCCATAAACTCTTAAATACCTAGTGCTAACTATTTTTTCAAGGCGATAATGTATGGGCGCGAAATCGAAACTTGCAGAAGAAATAAAAATTCAAGTTGGCGACAAAGAAATCATAATTTCAGAAGACACATTAAACATTTTGAGAGAGTACGCTAGAACACAGATGACCTTAGAGGAACTAGCTGAAAAATTAGGGTTAGATTCATGGGAGGAAGCATATGAGTTGCTAAAGAAAATACCGGCATGGCTGCTATGGACTCCGCCAACTCTTAGTAGGATTAGAAAGAGAGAATAAGGATTTAATAACGCTAACACGTAGTTACTTTAAACTAGGGGCCGTCGTCTAGCCTGGAAGGATGCGGGCCTGGGGAGAAGATCCCCGTAGTCGGCCCCGGAGCGCCCGTGGTCCGGGGTTCAAATCCCCGCGGCCCCACCAAACTCCTTCCACATTTAAGCCAAATTCAGTAGCTTAAGTATTTTGAGAAACGTTCTTGGACTAATGTTTCTCTTATACTCTCTCAAGGCTTCAATTAGTGATTGTTTATTCGAAACCCCTAAAATAACTCTTAGTTTTTGCTGTAAGGGACCTTCCCTTATAATTAATGAACTTATAATTGATGTTAAATTTGAAGGCTTTCTCAAAACACTTGAGGATTCAAAATCTATAATATATGGTTTGTAAGGTTTCCTAACTAATATATGACTATAGGGTCTAGAGAGTTCTCCATGATCTAAGCCTATCATGTCAAGCCTAAAGCACTGTTTAAATAAGTCGGAAATCATTTTTACGATATGGTTTTCACTCATACTTTCAATAAACTCTTTGAGCTTAATACCATTAACATATTCATACATGATTATGTTTTCTGTAAACCCTAAAAGTCTCGGTCCAACATTCACCGTATTTGCTAGAGCAAGATTTTCGGCCTCGTGGATAAGTGAGGATCTTCGGGAATCAACTCTACGTATTTTAAGTGCAACAACATTGTCTTCGAGATCCACTGCTTTAACAACTATGCTAGCATATCCTTTACCTAAAACCTTAATTTTCCCCTTAAGAAATATACGTCCATACGGTATTATTAATGCGACATTTAATCTATTAAGCTCTAAAACTCTAGCATTGAAACATTCATCATTAGGAGTAGGATAACAAAGTATATGACGAAGGTCTTCACTTAAATTCTTAACCATTCTGGCTTCTTCCCCACAAAACTACGTAGGAAGCTGAGGAAGTCATAACCTACCATTTCAACAATGTATTCTAAATCTTCTTTTAACAGTACTTTAAACCATGTTTTCCTCAGATGCTCTTGGAGAACATGACTTACACCATGCTCTAACAATCTCTCCTTCAAAAGGTCACTTGCTCTATTAAACTTTCTCTTACGTATAACGACCCATTTAAAATCTTCAATCCAAGGACCGGCAATAGTTAGCTCTGAGCTAACATATTTACTTAAAAACCTTGATGAATTTGGCTCGGAGAATACTAAAGGACCTTCCGACTTTACAAAATCACTTATTCTCTCAGATTCAAGTTCAAAAACGAAAACCCCATATTTCCTCTCGTCACACCAAACATCATAGTCTAACACATTAAATCCGAACTTTTCAAGTAAAGATTTAACACCTTTAACGCTTCTCCTAAGAAAACCCCATAGAATGTCCGGTGACTTCTTAGGTATGGGGAATAGTACGAATACGTAATCGTAAGGTTTAGACGAAATAAGCTCCGCCACTTCAGCTAATGTAGGCTTAACTTCAACTTTAAAGAAAAACGATTCTGAAGGATTTCTTAAGTACATCTTTGATGCTGCGATAAAAGTGGCCATAGATTTAGGAGATACTGCTGCTGCAACATTCCTCCTGCAATCTACGGGGTCAATAACTATTAATGGTTGATTTTGAAATTTCTTGGCTATTTCTGGTAAGTCTTTCTTTCTAAAGTACTTTTCAATGTCGATCACAATTCCCGGCTTCCATGTTTCGGAGGAAGCTTCTAAAACCTTCCTGAAGCTACCGTAATAAATAATTAATAGTTCAACAAGATATCCTGAAAAACCGGAAACCCTTATTTCAGCTCCATAAACACCTATTGTCTTCATGAACTTCTTGAGAAGCCTTACTTCATCTTTTTGCTTTTCACTAAGTTTCGAAATAACATATTTCGTATGGAAGGGTGTTCTATCAACAACTGTTTCGGCTTCTAAGGGATTTTTCAGCTTAAAAGCAGGCACAATATCTACCTCAATGTTGTCCACAGTAACTTTAACGTACGGATGTTCGGCATAAGCTACGGTTTGAGGAAGATCTTTCGTTGCTTCTAAAATTATCCTAAACCCATGTGTTTTCAACCATTCTCTACCTAAATCTTTAGGGTAAAGTACGAAAACGTCTAAGTCTACGTCTCCTGAAATCCATGTGTCTTTAGCTACAGAGCCTTCAAGCTCTATTTCGGCATCGATACCTTCCCTTTCCAAAGCTGCTTTAAGTAATTCCTTTATTTTTTCATAAACATTCTTTACCTTAACATACTCTTCAGGTTTTGGTTTAATTTTCCTTAAAACCTTTGCTTCAAGAGATTCTTCTCTACCCAAGTTTAACTTCCCTTAACGTCTTATATATTGGCCCTTTAAATGTAAGTATGCTTTGCTTAAGCCTAATATTTGTCACCATCATTCTTCCTATTTCTACATCTTCGAGTTCGTAAAGGACTTTTACGAGTCTCTGCTTATTTCTTGCGCTTCTAACCCTAGCTATTGTAATATGGGGTTCGAAACCTTTGCTATCAGGCTTTACACCTAGCTTTCTAAGACCCGCTTCAAGTTGTCTATGTATTTCTCTAAGCTTATCGGAACCTTTAGTAACACCAACCCATACAACCCTTGGGCTAGTTATTTTCGGGAAAGCGCCAACACCCTTAATCTCTATTTCGAAAGGCTTCATTTTTACTGACAGCATAACCCTATATACTTCGTCAATTAATGCTACAGGTATTTCTCCTAGAAATCGGAGTGTTAGATGAATGTTCTCCTTTTCAACAGGTTTTAGATCAGCATTTGTTGCGACAATTGTTTCCTTAATCCTCTCTATTCTATCTAGAATCAAAGGATCTTCAATATCGACAGATATGAAGATCCTTATTCTCTCGCTCAAAATCAATACACCATCATAGCTTAATGTTACCAATCTTTTAATAATTAAGCCATCCTACTTATTGTTATAGGTGCGTTTAGAATTGTTAGTGATATGCGTAGCTGGAATGCCAGCATCAGGTAAAGGAGTTTTCATAGAAGAAGCTAAGAAAAAGGGCTTACCAGTCTATGTCATGGGAGATGTTGTTCGTGAAGAAACATTAAGAAGAGGCTTAAAGCTTACATCCCACAACTTAAACATGGTAGCTGAAGATTTAAGGAAAAAATATGGAAAGGCAGCCATAGCTAAGAAAATAGTTGAAAAAATACGGGAAACAAAACATGACACCATAATTATTGATGGTATTAGAAGTCTCGATGAAATAGAGTACTTTAAGAAAACATTGGGAGAAACAATAATTGTAGCTATTCATGCATCCCCTAAGACGAGATTTGAAAGAATAAGAAAAAGGAATAGGCCGGGAGACCCTAAGACATGGGAGGAATTCGTTGAGAGAGACCTTGTAGAGTTAAGCTTCGGATTAGGAAACGTCATAGCACTAGCAGATTACATGATAGTAAATGAAGGCACACTTAATGAATTACGTATAGAGGCAGAGAAAATACTTGAGAAATGTTTAGAAATAGCTAGGGAGGTAAAATAATGGTTATAATTACCGTTGAAGCCGAAATAAGACCTACTGAAAGTGAAAGAAAAGTAAAACAAGCTATTCTAAATGTTTTTACACCTGACCATATGGAAATCGAGAAAAGAGGAAGCATTAAGGTAATTATCGCTAAAGCTTATTCCTTAAGAAGCCTTCAAAATCTTCATAGATTACTTAGAACGCAGAGAATACTTGACGCGGCACGCTCAATAATGGAGAAAGGTATTAGAGGAAACACATTAACGTTTCATTTAAATAAGCAAGCAGCATTGCAGGGAAAAGTATCGTTTACAGAAGCGTACGGAGAATCACCTATGGGGCCCATCACAGTAACCATAGAGGGCATTGACCCTAGAGAAGTTATTGATTGGCTAGCGCCAAAAACGTCGCATGGAAAACCACTATGGGAAAAAGAAATGCCCAAGAGTTAAAGTAGGAATGTATTCTTAGGTTAAGTTCTTCCAGCCTATTGCTATTAACACTATAATGAATAAGTCCAGTAGCAATCCTAACATGTTCCCGGAAGCGGCAGATGTTATTACTGCTAAACCTGCTAGGATTAATCCAAGAATTCCTCCCTTCTTAAGATTCTTCCACAGCCAATATCCTGCTAGAAAATCAAATATTCCTATGGCAAGTACTAACACTAATGTGGCAATTATCTCTTTAAGCAATAATTCCATACTTGGTATTTTAACCCCAGCTATGCTGCCAAGTACAAGCAACGCTATTGCCCCAATGATCGAGAATATACCGGCTATTATGAAAAGTATTGCAGCAATAGTTGTTGCTATGTGTCTTTCAGGCTTTGAAGTAATAGTTTCGTTTGCAGAGTAGTATGGTGCTGACATTTCACCTTCTCTTTCTCCCATAGTTTAATCCCCGGCTTTATCCTACTATATTGTAGCCTAAAATATGTATTTCATAATTTCATAACCAAGTATCTTAGAATAAAATTATTGTTAAAAAATCATATGCAATAGCTGTTTTTTCAAAGAATCTTTTAGCCTCATTTAGTAGGGTTTCCGGATTTTTATATCGGGCACTTATGTGGGTCAATATTAATAAGTCAACATTTGCTTCAGCGGCAATTCTAGCCGCGTCAGAAGCTGTTGAATGGCCTTGTTCATGTGCTTCTCTAGACAAACTACTGTCAAACGTACCGTCATGTATAAGTACAGTAGCATTCTTCGAGGCTTCAACTGTGTTTTTTATAGGTTTCGTATCACCAGTATATACAACTTTGATTTTGTAATGTTCAGGTTTAACAACATCTCTCCATTTAATAACTCTTCCATTCTCCAACACTACATCCTTGCCCTCTTGTAACATTTTCCATAATGGGCCTTGCGGAACCCCTAACTCTACTAGCTTTTTCACATCTAATTTCCCAAGCCTTCTTTTTTCCTCAAAAACGTAACCATACGCCTCTATGCCTCCATGATCCACCTTAAACGCCTTAACAACATAGTCTTCTTCATCAACTATTGTTCCTTCATTAATGCTTCTGAAAACTATTCGATACTGGGGGTCATGACCTATTGTTTCTATTGTTTCTTTAAGGAAGTTCCAAACAGACTTCGGACCATATATTTCTAGGTCCTTTGTTCTACCATACATTGACATAGTATGTATCAGCCCTAAAAGACCTATGACGTGATCTCCATGATTATGTGTTATAAAAACCTTGTTCACCCTTAAAATACTTAAGCCAGCCTTAAGCATTTGCCTTTGAACACCTTCTCCAGCATCGAAAAGAAGTATTTCTCCCTTCCAAACATAAGCTATTGCTGGAAGAGATCTTTCAAGAGTCGGTACGGCAGCTGATGTACCTAAAAACACTATTTTCAAATTCATAGATTATCTCCTCAGCGCAACAACTATTATTCTAGTTAGGCTTTTATGAACCCTCATGGGATATGTCTCTACAATTTTAAATCCAGAATGGGGAAGGGTTTCATACGGATCAAGAGCGTGAGGTATTGCGTAAACAACATATCTGTTTTTCTTTAAAACATTATATGCCTCTTCGAGAAAACCTCTAACAATATCCCTAACCGACCTACCCAACGTTGTTGTCGATCTACCATAGGGCGGATCTGTTGCTATAGCATCGGCTCTTATCCAAGGCATTTTCGTAGCATCTGCTTGAACAACACCCTCATAGGGAAAACCATAATAATTAAGATTTATTTTAGCTCCCTTAATTAAGTCCCAACGAAGCTCAGAACAAACACACCGTAAGCCGAGAAGACATGCTTCAACAGCAAATCCTCCAACACCACAGAATGGGTCTAAAAATAAATCGCCCCTCTTAGGTCTTGAAAGATTAACGAAAAGTCTGGAGAGCTTAGGGCTTAAAACTCCTGGATGAAAGAAAGGCCTTGATCTGGGCCTTCTTTTACTAAACTGTGCTGTATCTAGTTCCGCAATTTTCAATCCAATAATAGCCACGTTTTCCGTCAAAATAACTCTAACAACGTAATTGGGTTTTTCTAAATTAACTTTAGCATTAGGGTTTTGCTTAAGTATTTCAGCTCCAACAGCTTTTTCAACAAGAAAGCTTTTGAGTTTATCCGCAAAATACTCCTTAATCCTTTTAGCTCTAACAGCAAATGTTTTTCCACTTAAGAAATCCCAGTTTAAACCATTTCTAACGTAGTTTAAAATATCTTCTAAATTTTCAGCATATGTGAAGCCAAGTAGTATTCCTGCTTCACGCACCATAGAAGCTCTAGAAACTATTTTTTCTAAAACTTTTTCTCCTAGTTCAGTTATGGATACTATTTCAACTTGGTCATACGATTTCGCTGGTTCGTGAGCTATATTTTCGGCTTCCATTATAGCGTAGAGTTCGGCTCTAGGAAGACCTCTATGCTCACCAGATAGCAGAAAATATGCTTTCATACAATTTCTCTCCGCTTAGAGTAACTCCTTAAGTAACTTGGCTATAACCGGGGCTACCGAGACTTTAGAATATTCTGACGGAATAGTATCTGTTGCTACAAGATAGCTTACACCTGCTTTTCTAAGTTTTTCCCTAGCGTTACCTATAAGTAATGGGTGAGTGCAACCAACAATAACTCTCCTAGCTCCCTGCTTCAATATGGACGTTGCTACTAAAGCTATCGTTCCCCCAGTACTTATGATGTCATCAACTATTATTACATCTCTATCATTAACCGAAATTTCCTTAGGCTTAACCCTAATTTCCCCTGTTACTCTATCTCTTTCTTTCTCAAGATAGTCATACTCCGTATTTAGAACCTTAGCTACTCTAGAGGCATGAATTATTGCTCCCTTATCAGGCGACAATACTAGAGGATTTTTAAGATTAGGGAATTTTTCTCTAATGTGTTTAGCTATTTCCTCCATTGCCGTAACATTATATGCTCTTTCTCCAAAATGTTTTAAGCTGTATTCCTTATGTATGTCAACTGTTATGAAAGCGTATGTGCCGAGGTTTTTCAGAGTCTTTAGTATTGTTCTTACACTAACAGCTTCACCTTCAAGAAACATTCTATCCTGTCTAGAGTATGCTAAGTAAGGTACAACTGCAATAACTCTTTCAGCACCTAAATCCAGAGCCGCATCAATCATAAGTAATAGTTCGAGAAAGTGCTTATCCTGAGGGGCATAAAGAGATTGAACAATAACTACATCCTCGTCTTTCACTGGCACAGGATACCTTACATAGGATTCTCCGTCAGGGAAGACTTTATGAACAATCTTTACCTGCCTATATTGGGTTATTTCAGCTAACTTCTTGTCAACACCGTTTGCTGCTGGCCCACCAACTATTAGAACCATAGGATATCACCGAGATTAGTTATTTATGATTTCAAAATATAAATATTGAAGAACATAACACTAAAGAAGAGAGGAGCGTAGAGTAATGTTCCATGTTAAGTTTAAGACTACAAGAGAAGCTGTTCTTTGGAAACCCTTGGAAGAAGGTAAAGTCGTATGTAACTTATGCTATAGAAGATGCGTTATCCCTAAGGGAATGCTTGGAGTATGCTACGTACGCAAAAACATCGATGGAAAACTTTACACTTTAGTTTACGGTAAGCTCACTTCAATAAACATTGATCCTATAGAGAAGAAGCCCCTATTCCACTTCAACCCTGGTTCAGAAGTACTCTCAATAAGTACTGTTGGATGCGATTTTAAATGTAAATTCTGCTGTAATTGGGTTATAAGCCAGGAGAAAGAAATAGTTGGTAAATCAACGTCTCCCGAAGAACTGATAAGTTATGCGTTAACCTATAACGCTGATGGAATAAGCTATACTTATAATGAACCGACAGTATTTATAGAATATGCTCATGACGTAGCTAAGCTAGCTAAAAAACATGGACTATTCAATACTTTCGTAACAAACGGGTACATGACTCTTGAAGCAGTAGATTACATAGCACCTTATCTTGACGCTGCAACTGTTGACTTTAAAGCATCAGGTGATCCAAGATTTCACAGAAAATTCATGGCTGTTGGCGATATAAGCCCGGTTTTTGATACGCTTAGGGAAATGAAGAAGAAGGGGATATTCATTGAAATTACAGATTTAATAGTGCCTAATGTAGGTGATGATTTAGGTTATGTTAGAAAACTTGCGAAGTGGATTGTCGAATACCTTGGGCCCGAAACTCCCTTCCATCTAATAAGGTTTTTCCCATCATATCTAATGACAGATTATCCTCCAACACCTATCGAAACACTGGAGAAAGCAGCCAAAGTAGCTATGGAAGAGGGATTACACTATGTTTACATAGGTAATGCTCCAGGACACCCTCTCGAACACACTTATTGTCCGAAATGTGGAAGACCAGTTATTAAGAGGATGGGTTTTGAAATTCTCGAATGGAACTTAACAGAGGATAACAGATGTAAGTTCTGCGGAGCTAAAATAAACATTAAAGGGAAATTTAAAGGGAAAGCTAGGAAGTGGTTGTCAATAGTTTAGTATGCCAGTAGGTGCTTACCGATGTACTTCATAGTTGTTTTAGGTACTGCAGGTTCGGGAAAATCACTACTAACCTATGCTTTATCGGAATGGCTTGAGGATCAGCAATTAAGTGTGTTAAGAGTAAACCTCGACCCAGCTGCTGAATGGATACCTTACACGCCAGATGTTGATGTTAGAAGCTTTGTTAACGTTAGAAAAGTTATGGTCGAAAACAAATTAGGACCTAATGCCGCACTTATTGCCTCAGTAGATATGTTGGTAAGCTATATTGAAGATATTAGAAAACTTATCTACGAGGAAAAAGCAAACTACGTCATAATCGATACTCCAGGACAGCTTGAACTCTTCGCATTCAGAAGCTCAGGTCCACTAATACTATCAACATTGATAGGGGATAGTAAAGCTGTTTCCCTTTACCTTATAGACTCGTTTTTCACACTACAACCTTCATCCTTCGTTTCAGCATTATTGCTTTCAGCATCAGTTATGTTAAGATTTAATAAGCCTCAGATAAATGTGCTTTCTAAAGCCGATCTCCTCACGGAATCTGAACTTAAAATCGTTTATAACTGGTTCGAGGACCCATATTACCTAATTTCGAAAATCATGGAGGAACCCGTAAACCCTGTTATTAAGGACTTAGCTGAAAGACTAGCCACCGTACTCATAGAATCCCAGCTAATAATGGAACCTATAGCTGTGTCTTCAAAAACAAACATGGGTCTTGACACATTATACGCTGAAATACAAAGGGTGCTCGCTGGTGGAGAAGACTTCCTAACTGAGGAGCCATCAGGTAGACTTTAATTAACTTTACCATCTTAAATAAGGGAACGTAATTTAAAAATATCTTAACCGTAACAAACATTCTAAGCGGAGGCTACTAAAATCGTTGAGAACCGATGAGACATTAAAAATACTTATTAAGGCCAAGGATAAAGGAGCAAAAGTAATTGATGTTAACGTAATCCGTGAATAATCATGGTGAATGGCGGCTATGAATGAAAATGCAGTATTAGACGAAATAGAAAGGGAAATTAAAGAAACACTTGAGGAAATAGAGAAATATAAAAACAAAATTAAGTCAATAAAAGCTGAAAGAATAGCCTTAAGAGAGAAATTAGGGGAGACAATAGAGCTTAGAAGGAAACTCATAGGGAAACATAAGGAGATAGTAGAGAAAATTAAGAGTTTAAAAGAGGAAAAAAGAAAACTTGTTGAAGAATTAAGGAAACATAGAGAGAAGAAAAGAGAGGCCTACGAAGAACTTAGAGCTACACTAAATAAGCTAAGTAAGATTAAGCAAGAATTCAAAGAATATTCTAGGAAATTAAAAATACCTATTTCAGAGATTAGAAAGAGAATTCAAATGCTTGAATGGAAGCAGCAAACATCGGTTTTATCCCTTGAACAGGAGAAAGAGATAATAGAGGAGATAGTTAGACTCGAGAAAATACTTAATGAAGCAGAAAAGGCAAGAGAACTAAGAAATACTCTATTAGAGCTTAGAGCTGAATTGGTTAAGGAGAAATTAGAGATAAACACTGCAAGGGAGAAAATCCGTAATCTCTCTGAAAGAATAGGTAAACTCAAGAACGAAATAGACAAGTTATCAAAGAAGGCAACAGAAATAGGAAACAACATTAAAGAGCTTAGCGATGAAATAGGGAGAATTAAGGAGAGAATTCTCGAATTAAATAATGAATTAGTTAATGGAACCTCTAAACTGAGCGAACTTCGAGAGAAACTAAATAAATTAAACGTAGAGAAGCGAAGAAAGGAATCAGAGCTTATGCTTTTGAAGAAAAGAGAGGAACTTATAAAGAAAACGAAGGGTAAAAGAAGACTAAGTCTTGAGGAAATGAAGATACTTTACGGCGAAGTTGAGGAGTAATTTCTCTTTAAATAAAAATATTAGTCTTTCTTACAAAATATTCTTAGCCTACAAACTATACATTATTAACTGGATATTATTGAAATAGTTAAGGAATAGATAGTGATGAGAAAAAATAGTAGAGTAACACGTAGAAAAATAGTTGTACTATGCGTTGATAAAGATGCAGACATTTGGGTAGTTAATAGAAGCACTCCAGTAATAGGTTTCAATAACGTATTGAAGCTTGCAGTAGATTTTGCACTACTAAGACCTGAAGACTCAGACTCAAATGCGTTATTTTCAGCATTAAATATTTATCAAAAACTTAAAAGAGAAGGTTACGATGTTGAAATAGCTGTCGTAGCTGGCGATCCTGTAGATGATTTAAAAGCAGGTTTAAGAATAAAGCAAGAAGTTCAAAAGGTTAAGGAAATCACGGAAGCCGATGCGGCAATAATGGTTAGTGATGGTAGAGATGATGAGGTAATTGTTCCAGTAATTTACTCAATCTTACCTATAGAATCAATAAAGAGAGTCGTTGTTGAACAAGCTAGAGGTGTTGAGGAAACATACATTCTCATAGGTAGATATCTTAGGAAAATATTTGAAGAACCAAGGTTTTCAAAAATATTTCTCGGAGTACCAGGAATAATAATTCTCTTATCCTCATTTCTAACAGCTTTTGGCTTACTAGATAAAGTTACTTTAGTGGCATTAGGCATAATAGGTTTAACCATGATATTTAGGGGGTTCTCGCTTGATAGAAAATTTGAAGAATGGTGGGAATCTTCACCGGTAATATTTGCTTCAGCTGTAATATCGTTATTATCGGTAATTTTGGGTGTAGTATATACGTCAATTTCGCTTGAAGGATATGAGGGAGTAAGCGCTATTGGTAAAGGAGTATATGTTATGACTCCATTTATAATGTTTTCAGTTATCTCGCTTCTAGGAGGTAAAGCTATTGTTAAGATAATAAGGAGAGACGTTAAGATATGGCATGAAGCAGTAGGTTTTGTTTTCATAGTTTTCCTATATCAGATTCTTAATATTGTTTCAAACATAATAATGGAAGCAGCAAAGTATCCCGAATTAGATGTGACAAGTATTATTTTAAAATCAAACTTGTTTATATGGTTAGGTTTAGCAGTAGGTGTTACAGGAGTTCTCACAGGAATCTTTACACTTATTGAAAGAAGTGTTAGAGAAGACATTTTAAGAAGAAAAGCTCTCCTCAACCTGCAACTTAGAGCCAAATTAAAGAGGCTTAAAGCTAAGGTTAAGAAAACTTAACTTCCAAATCTTCTCTCTCTTCTCTGATAAGACCTTATTGCTCTCCAAAAATCTATTTTACGGAAGGATGGCCAATGAACATCACAGAAGTAAAGCTCAGAATAAGCTGATTGCCATAGAAGAAATCCGCTTAATCGTTCCTCACCTGAAGTTCTTATTATTAAATCGGGTTCAGGTTTAGGTAGATCTCCAGTATATAGTAGTTTTGAAAGAATATTCTCGTCTATGTCGCTAGGTTTAATCTCCCCCTTCAAGACTTTATTTACGAGCTTTCTAACAGCATCAACTATTTCTTCTCTTCCACCATATCCTACTGCTATATAGAGGAAGTACTCGTTGAATCCTTTCGTTTTCTCCTCAATATCTCTTGCTAATTTAGCTATTCTATCTGGAAGAACTTCCTTTCTACCAATGACCTTTACACGTACTTTCCTTTTAAAAATATCCTTGGAACCCATAAGTTCCCTTAAACCTCTTTCAATTAAACTATAGAGATGTTCTATTTCCTCTCTAGGTCTTTTTCTAATGTTATCTATCGATAGAGCATAAACCGTAACTGTCTTTACGCCTAAGTCGAAACACCAGTTCAGAACTTCCTTAAGCCTCTCATAACCTAGTTCATGTCCTAAATTAGGATTGAGTCCAAGCTTTTTAGCCCACCTTCTATTACCATCAGGAATTATAGCTATATGCTCAGGTATTGGACCGTTCTTTATTTGTAGCCAAAGCCACTTCTCGTAGACCTTATATACAGGCTTAAGGAAGATCGACGCAATTTTATTGAGCTTAGCATTGTTCATCATCGTTACCTGCTCCTCACACAAAATAACCTAAACATGTTATTGTTATTAAGTCTAGCTTAATAGTTATTCTACAACTTGCACTAAAAACTTATATCTCCCCTTTTATCGATATTTAACCCGCAACAATTAGATAAGAGGACGTTAAAGAATGAGCTATTATCAAGGAAGAGACTTTAAAAAACCCACAGGCGGCATTCGTAGACCATGGCGTAAGAAGAGAAAATACGAGCTAGGAAGTCCACCAACGGAAACTAAAGTTGCAGATAAAGATGTGAGAAAAATAGAAAGAACCTTTGGAGGAAATGTTAAAGTCAAATTAAAATATGTTCATTACGCTAATGTAACAGATCCTGAAACGCATAAAACAAGAAAAGCTAAAATATTGAGGGTTATAGAAACACCAGCAAACAGAGAATACGCTAGAAGGAACATTATAACAAAAGGGTCAATTATAGAAACAGAGATAGGTAAAGCAAAAGTAACGTCCAGACCCGGACAAGATGGAGTAGTAAATGCAATACTACTTAAGTAAAGGTTTTGTCCTTATGTCAAAAAAATATAAAGGTAAATACATAGTTATTTGGCCATCAAACATCGATTCAACAAAATCTAGAAGCATGGGAAGAAAAATCCCTTTAAAGGATGCTGTAAAATCCCCTAAAAAGGAGGAGCTAATAGAGGCAGCTAAAGAATTAGGAATTTTTATAAAGTTCGATGAAGAGAAACGCTATCCTAAAAATTGGATCTATGAGAGAGGAAGACTTGTTGTTAAAAAAGTCGATAGGAAAATAGAAATTCTTAAGAAAATAGCTAGGAAGATAAGTGAGATGAGACCTAGGAAGAAAAAGTAGCATTAGAAATTCCGCTATTTCCACTTGAATTTAAATATCTATTTAAATATTCATCGGTATTACCATTTATAAATTTATTCAGAGAATTAAAATAAGTATTGATGATTGTTTAGGCAAAGCCTTTAATTTAGGTATTACTTAAGTACTACTGTTATAGTTACCCCTATCTATAAGGTAAAAATACCTAATATTGTGATGAACATGAGATACCTAGGATATCCTCTCCATAAAACAAAAACGGGTTTATTAATTGTTCAAATTAGGACAAGAAAAGTTCCCCCCTTAGGTTCTATTGTTGTTAAAAGAAATATGAGGAGAATAGGCTCTGTAATGGATATTATAGGTCCTATTACCGAACCTTACGCTGTTGTTAAGCTTATTAGAAAAGACGTTAACCATGAACTACTCTCTTCACCACTATACTACATACCCCCTAAGCGTGGATTAGGAAAACGTAAGAGAAGGTGATACATAACGGTAGTAACATGTCCCTCATGTGGATCATCAAACCTAATATATTTCCCAGATAGAGGAGAGCTTGTCTGTGCTCAATGCGGCTTAGTTATAGAGGAGAGAATCGTTGATAAAAGACCTGAGTGGAGAGCTTTTTCACCAGAACAAGCTCTTAAGAGGAAACGTATAGGCCCTCCAGAAACATTCTCAATACATGATAAAGGATTAACCACAACAATAGACTCAAGAAACAGAGATTATCAAGGTAAAAGGCTTACGTTAAGAGAAATAATTAGGGCGAAAAAGCTAAGAATTTATCAGAAAAAGCTAAGAGCTTCATCAGCAGAGGATCGTAAGCTTATAGATATTCTTTCAAGACTTAACCATACAGTATCATCAATGAACATGCCTCAAGTAGTTGGTCAAACAGCAGCTGTAATTCTTAGAAAAGCTGTTAAAGCAAGAATGATTAGAGGTAAGTTTTATGATGAATACATTGCTGCAGCAATATATTTAGCATGTAGAAAATTGAGAGTTTCAAGAACTTTAGATGAAATTTCAAGAAGTATGAATGTTCCAAGGAAGAAAGTTGCCCAACAATATAGAAAATTACTAATGGTTTTAGGAAAAACTCCGCCCCCATCAAACCCCGTTCATTACATACCTAAGTTAGTGAACGAGTTAAATCTCCCAGCTATCGTACAGACTAAGGCTGCTGAAATCCTTCGTAAGGCAAGAGATAAAGGAGTAACTAATGGTAAAGGGCCTATGGGCTTAGCTGCTGCTGCACTTTATATTGCAAGTGTTTTAATGGATGAAAAGAGAACGCAAAAGGAAGTAGCTGATGCGGCAGGTATAACAGAAGTTACAATTAGGAATAGATATAAGGAACTCATAGACACTTTAGACATAATCATTGAGATATAAAGTAAGTTAATTAAAATCTTTAATAAAACTTATTGTGTAAGCTTATTATTCACACTACACATTAATGTTAGCTATACCATTCTTTAGTTGAACTATTGTAGACTTTCTAAAGTAACCGTTCCCCACCTACGGTCTTTTTAGGTCTCCGTAGGTCGGATCATCACGGTTTCCCCTGGCCCCCTCCCCGCCCAACCGAGGAGCGGGTATCGGAAACTAGGGGTCACCAATTAAGCTTATAAGCAATCTAGGTTTATAAATTAGAATAGTGACCTCGGGGTTCCGAGAGCCGTAGGGCTATGAACCCCTAGGTGACTAGGGATGAGCTACTGCGGGGAGGGGCTCCGAGGAAACCGTGATGAACCTCTACATGGGGAGAAAATAGCCCAATGAACCATGTAGAGATGAACGGTATATCCCTATGAAGCAAATTAACTATATCACATTAAGGCTACCATTCCATGTTACTGGTGAGGAGGCTAGGCTTATCTACTGGATTGCATGGCTTTGTAAGTTATGTGCTCATAGACTACTCAATTATGTTAAGGAGAACCTCTTACTAGCTGATTTATCACAATATGACTTCATTAAGCTAGGTAGGAAATTGTGCTACGACATTATACCTAACCGTAGATACGTAGACGGCATCTCAACTATTGTTCAAGCTAGTCTACAGAGTGCTAAAGCATTAGGAGCTGATATATCCAAGCTAGAGCTTAAACCTTGGCTATTGTTCCAGAGTGAAGCAGAACCTTGGGCAAGAGGAAATCTAAATATACAGTTTAAAAATTATGATGTTACCAAAGTACTGGTATTTGATAACGATAAATCATCAAGGAAGATTACTATAAAACCAGTCATACCCAAAGGCTATATCAAGCTGGTTAAGACACTAGTTGATAAGGCTCTTAAGAGGGAAGTAGGCTATCCAGCTAGAGTTTACATTAGAGACTATGGTGATAAATTAGAATACCTTTACGGTGAACTACAAGTTATGGTGAAGTACGATTTCTACATAGAAGTTATGAAGAAATACGATAAGCCTTTGGGAAATAACATAGCTGGCGTCGATGTTAATGTTGATAGACTCAATCTTGTGGTTATTAATAGAAGTGGGGATATAGTCTGGAAATATACGACTAGATTTCCTCACGTAACGTCTAGGGGTTTTCCAAGAAAGAGAGCATGGAGTATCATAGGTGAGAAAATACATGAAATACTTAGGAACACCTATAGTCATGGAGCATCCGTTATAGCGGTAGAAAACCCAGAAATAATAGGTTACTTACGGTACTACTGGATAAGGAATGGTAAAAGAAAAACAAAGAACTACAACTACAAGGTCTCAATCTTCAGGAACTCAATGATTGAAAGAATTATTTGGAAAGCACCACTCTATGGACTAAAAGTGATACCTATTAATCCGAAGGGGACTACGCGCTCTAAAGACCATGAATACGTTATGAGGAAGTACGGGTTAGATAGGCATGTGGCTAGTGCATACCTAATAGCCCTTAAGGCAAGAAGAAACCTACAAAGACCTTAAAAAAACCTACAAATCAGAAACAACTACTTACCCTAGAATAAGCCTAAATATTCTAACTTCATCTATTAACTAAGAGAACAAGTTAGTGTAAAGAGGCTAAATTAAGAGAGTTAGCGTGAATAGAGGTTCAGTAAAATGTCTTCAGTTACGTTAACACCGTTAGAAAAGAAAGCATACGACTTAATAAAAAAGTCCGGTAAGAAAGGAATCTTGCAAAACGAGCTTTGGAAAAAATTAGGTGTTGATAGTAGGGAGGGTTCAAGAATAGCCCTTAAGCTTGTAAAAAGAGGGCTTATTGAGAGGGAGCCTGTCGTCCATAACGGTAAAAGAACCTATAGACTATATCTTAAGAAGGAGGATTTGCTTTATAAAATAAGACTTGACGGAGTTCTAGACGTACCGTGTTTCACATGCCCACACTATACTAGATGTTCAAGCGGAGGATACATAAACCCGGCTACTTGTGATAAACTAACAGAATGGATCATTAAAAACGTTTATGAAGAAGGGAGAAGCGAAAACTAGTCCCTATTAAAACATTTAACTACAACTTCATAGGGTGCGTTTGTTTTTAAACCTAAATTGTCCATATGTGGTCTGATGGCTTCATAACCCTCGGTTCGAATACATTCGAAGAGCTTCTTTCTTGGAGGAATGGATTTCTTAAGTCTTTTACCTAAAAGATCGACTCGATAATATAGTGGTGGTAATTCGGATTCTTTAATGATGGTTTGTAGTAGACTAAATATCGAATCCTTATTTTCAAAATAGTCTCTGCCTTTTAATTCTTCAATCATTTTGCTAACGAATTTGTTATCAGCAAGACTACCGAGCCACAATGGGCCGCCAATGGATACGTTATTCTCACAGCTACGTACCTTCATTAGATCTGTAATATCCCTTATTAGCTTAAATTCACCAGTTTTTAGATTAAAAAACACATAACCTATGTTTTTAAGTGTATCCAGAGCCCTTTTAGATCCTTTCTCCAGTGTAACGTATACTCTAACATAGTATTGACTGTAATAACCTAGTTTAACATTTATGCCGTATTCGTAAGCAGCAGCTCTATAGGCTATATTCGCTATAAGAATTCTTATTGCCATTTCCTTGGAAAAATCGGCTCTTAAAGGTTTTGAAAAATACTTTCTAATACACGCATGAGGATATGTGCCTTCTAATGTAGCTGTATCTGTAGCTGTTACACCTAACATACCCCCTATTTTAACAGTCATTATCGATGAATCTAAGAACTCAACAGGTGATCCGAAAGGATCAACATCTATATAGTCGAAAAATTCCGATGAAAACCTATGTATTTGCAACATTAGGTTGGCATCGAAGTTTTCAACAATGACTTTTTCCTCTAAACCATTTAGCTTAACGTTCTTTAGTGATAACTCGTAAGCTAATGGATTTTTATCGTTAATGTAAACCTTGAATGTATGAGGAGCTACCTCTAAAGCAAATCTTATTCCTCTAACACCTGTTCCTCCAAGAACATCGGCAACAATGGCCTCCTTTATACTATTAAGCTTGAGATATGTTGCTAAAGCTAAGACCGCTATATCCCTATTCTCTTTCATTCTTGGATTATAAAATACCGGAGCCCATGCAGGCTCATATACACCATTAGGTCGCTTATATTTTGATGGATCTGGTACAAGTATTTTAGCTAAGCCTTCCTTAATTTCAATTAAAGGTATTTTTTCAAGCAAACGCCCTTCTTCCCCTACTTCTTCAGTATTTCATTCACTATAATATTTGGTAGCATATTTCTATTGTATATCGTGACTTCATATCTTTTATAGGATTTAAGTGTTTCCAGAATAGTAGGGTCTCTTAATTTGTAGTGTACTACAGCTAAAACATTTACTCCTTTAGATAGAACGTTTAGTATTTCACTTCTTAACTCGGGTACAGATAATTCCATTGGACCTACTTCATCTATTACTATCACGTCTGCATTATCTAATGCGTTTTTTAAGGCAGTAACACCAATATTTAATGCATCGTGGACATTCACTACATATCTTCCTATTCGCGGGCCTTCTTTAAACAAGTGTTTATGTGCAAGCCATCCGCTTTTACCTGTAAGAATATCAACTATTTTGAAACCTATTCTTCCACCATGCGACCCTCTAACTTCCGGGCATAATATTCCTCCGATCTTAATATTCGCTTCCTTGAGCTTGTTTATGACTTTGAGAATAACCGTTGATTTGCCTATGCCTGGCCTTCCTGTAACATATATTTTCACTCTTGCTCTCTCCCGAAAACTTCGTTTCTAAACAAATCTATTACCTTTCTTAAGTCATCTATTACTAATGATTTAACATTTAAGATTTTGGAGAAGGTTTCAAGCGATTCCTCTTTGAGTTCTAAGTGTTCAGGGTGGGGAACGTTATCTTTAGAAGCTATAGCTAGCTCATCTTTACTTTTCACTGCTAAATCTACTGGTGTTTTCTCTGTAGCAACTATTGTTCCTAACCCCATTTTGCTTAGTTCATAAACTATTCTTTCTAGTTTAGCGTTCCTTAAAGTAATTCTTGCCTTTTTGGCTGTTGTTTTTTCGCGTTCCCTTAGCTCGTTAATGTTAAATGGCACTAATATTTCATCCCCAAAAATTTCTACAAGCCTTAATGCCGTTGTTAAGCTTAAATTCATTTTACTTTTTTCGTACTCATAAACAGCTTTTCTTGAAACACCAAGGAGATATGCTAAGTCACCTAATGACATATTCATTTCTTCCCGCTTTTCCTTAAGCTTCCTACCATCAACTCTAACGTAGTATCCTCCTCTATCAGCGTAAACAAATATTTCCTCTCTTTCTACAAGTTCCTCTAAAGTTTCCGGAGTTAATGCGGGTATTCCATGTCTTTCATATATAACATAGTCTTCGAGTTCTTTCTTCTTAGTTTTTCTACCGACGAGAACTCCGAGTCCTCCGAAAACCGAGGAAATAGCTGTTAATTCGTATGCTTCTTTGTACCCTACGCTATCGACTTCGAGTGATACTTTTATTAGTAGTTTTTCTGAACCCCTCCTAGCTATAATGTCTATTGATTTTCTTTCACCTACAGGATACTCTAGAAAGCCTATTCTAAACCCTCTACTTCTAAGCGTGCTACCGACTTCTTCAGCTAATCTCTGCACTCCCCTAACCATTACTTGAAACCTTTGCTAAACTACTTTAGTTATCCAGAAATATTCTCTCTTAAATGAGGGTTTAAAAATTTAGTTAAAATAGCAATTTACTGAGGTTTTCGAAATCTTGCAAGAACCATTGCATGGTCTTTATCGAAAGGTTCTAGGTGAACAACATCCAATATTTCGAATCCCCTATTCTTCAAGGTTTCCATTTCCCTCTTATATATTTCAGAAGGTTCAGCTGTAACATCAATACTTCTAGCCTTAATTGCCAGCAAGAGGTATCCTCCATCTTTTAGGAAGTAGTCTGCATTATCAGCAACAAGCTTTGCTTGCTCAGGCTGTGCTACATCAGAATATATTACATCTACTTCCTCAACAACTGTTCTGTATGTGTGAGGCAATCTAGCGTCGCCAAGTATTGGGTATAGGTTCTTACGTATTTCAGCTAATGTAACAAATTCTCTCATTACCCTATGTGCGAATTCTACACCATAGATTTTACCTTCTAAACCTACAATGTCTGAGACATGGCTTGCAGTAGTACCCGTTGCAACTCCGAGATAAAGTACTTTAGTTCCCTTCTTCAGTGGAACATCAGATATTCCTTTAAGAATAGCTGCTCCAAGCTTACTTCTATAAGCATTCCATTCTCTATACTCTACTCCTTCATACTTGAAAAGTCTTTCACCATAAACTCTTCTTCCAGGCGTTAAGTTTTTCGTAGCTAATCTAAGGCTTCCATCCTCTAATTCAACAATGTATACTCCTTCAAACTTCTCATGAGGCTTAACTTTAACTACCTGGCTCATGTTTAAATCACCCTAGTACTTTTCTATCCTTTCCTTTTCTCCCTCCTTCTTCTCCTAGGTTTCTCTCTTCTCGGTTTCTCTTCTCTCTTTCTCTTAGGAGGCTTAGCATATAGCTTCTTTATTTCCTCTATTCTCTTCTTAAGGGCTTCCTTAAGCTGATCACCAATGTATTCTCCTGTGAAAGCATCTACTCTAGCAGCTATTGCCAATTTGCCAGCAAGTGCTCTAGCTATTTTACCTCTCTGCCATCTCGGAGCCCTATGTATTTCAGGGTACTGGAATATTACGCCATGTTTAGGTGGTTTACCTCCTGTTCTAAGGGCTCTGAAAAGCGCTTTTTCAGCACCTAAAACCTGTATTGTACTTGCCGGGAGCTTAGCTAATTCATCGAGTCCTCCAGCAAGTGATATTAACCTAGCGCCTAATAATGGACCTACTAATGCCGTTACGTTTGGCGCTACTTCTCTCATAACTTCCTCAATGTACTGTGCTATGTCTGCTCTTAACTTGTATAGTTGGAGAATTATTCCAGCAAGTGTCTGTATAGGTTTAATATCGAATTCCGTTATGTCGGCGCCCATGCTCTTCTTAGCTGCCTCTATAATTCTAGACGCCTTACCTTCGCTAAAGCCTAACTTCAACAATTTATCTTTAGCATAATTTTCTCTAAGGCCTATTTCGTAAACTAAGGTTGCATAGTCCCTATGTTCCCTAACTAAGTCGTCAAGTTCGGGGAAATGTAGTGAGTACCATTCTCTAAGCCTAGCCATGAACAAGTTTATTGTCTTATCAATATCATCTATTGCTCTAACACCTTGTGCCGCAAACAGATCTCTTTTTTCAACCGCTTTCCTAACCTTCCTACGTGTTAGGCTTATGGAGATTTCATGTAGTTTACTATAGTATTCTTCCGGAGATTTTGCGAAACCGTATTTCACAGCGTAATCTACAATGTTCTCTCTAAAACCTCTCGCTACAGTATTTCCAAGTACGACCTCTACTTCGAGCCCTTTAGCTGTAACCCCCTTAGCTAACCTTTCATCTTCAATAACAATCTTCTCTATCTCATCTTTCCTCTTAGTTAACTCATTAAGAATTTCATCATGAAGTTTTGTGAGTTCACCATTTTCGATTTTTAATGCATACTCTACGACATCTTCTATTTCCCCAGTATTAATCTTATAGGCTAATACTTCGCCCCTATCGTTTAGAGCAAAAACTCCGATCACATGATCTACTAAGTAGACTTTCATGTTTCAGACTCCTCTCATCACTTTCTTATTTTCAGATATGAGCTTTCAAATCACCATATAATATATTTTTTGTCGAAAATAAAACCTTAGCTTAAAACTTAGTATATTGGGAGGTAAACGTTTATAAGAGTCCTTTAGAAGAAACTTTACGAAAAAGCGGAGGAGTGCGTTTAGGAAATGCCCTCACACGGCTCAATAACTAAAGCTGGTAAAGTTAGAAGTCAAACACCTAAGATTCCACCTAAGCCGAAGAAGAATCTCGCTCCTAGAGTAAGAAATAGGCGAGAGTATTTAAGGAGACTCATGAAGCAACAACAAATGGCAACTACTAGGGGAAGGTAGTAACCATACTTTCTTAGGAGTGTTCTTAATCTTACATAGACAATTTAGTTTTATTAGGCATATTGATCTTAACTACCAATTGTAGTTTACAGTAGGGTGATTAAAATAGGGTTTGAAGATCCTCTTTACGGATATCGAGGTGTTGTCAGAAGGTTTCTTGAAAATGCTGGTGTAAAAATAGGTAATAGGGTAAGGATTGTTAAGAAGGACTCTACTATTGAAGGAATACTTATGCCTAGACATTCTCTTTCAGAAAAACCTTTCATAGTTGTGAAACTAGATAACGGATACAATATCGGCGTTAAATTTGAAGAATCCATGAAAATTATTAAGATTGGAGAGGAGAAACCTCCCAAACCTTACCATCCAGAAATAATCGTTAAGAAGAACCCTAAACTACCTAATGTAGCGATAATAAGTACTGGAGGAACTATAGCAAGCCGTGTAGACTATAGAACGGGCGCAGTCTACCCCGCATTGAAAACGGAAGACATCTTGGAGTTTGCGCCTGAAATAATGGATATTGCAAATATTGAAGCAGAAATATTGTTCTCAATATTTAGTGAAAACATGACACCCTATCACTGGTCTAGAATCGCTGAGGAAGTAGCTAAGAAAATAGAGGAAGGATTCGATGGTGTTGTTGTCCCTCATGGAACAGACACTATGGGGTATACTGCAGCAGCTCTTTCGTTCGCCTTAAGAAATCTTCCAGTACCTGTCGTACTAGTTGGAGCACAGAGATCCTCTGATAGGCCTTCTTCGGATGCCACAATAAACCTTTACTCAGCAGTTCTAGTTGCAGGTAAAGCATCATTTGCGGAAGTAGTTGTTGTTATGCACGGCGAAACTTCTGACAGCTACTGCTTGGTTCATAGAGGTACGAAAGTTAGGAAAATGCATACAAGCAGAAGAGACGCCTTTAGAACAATAAATGACATTCCATTAGCTAAGGTAGAAAACGGCGAAATAATTATTCTAAATAGGAACTTTAAGCCACGCCGTAAAGATAGAAGCTTAGTGTTAGAAAATAAGTTCGATGATAAAGTCGCTTTAGTGAAGATTTATCCGGGAATATCTCCTGAAATAATAGATTTCCTAGTAGATAGAGGATATCATGGAATAGTTATTGAAGGAACAGGACTAGGCCACGCACCTGAGAGGCTATATGAACCCATTAAGAGAGCTATTGAGGAGGGAATACCAGTAGTGATGACTTCTCAATGCATATGGGGTAGGATAAACATGAATGTGTACAGTACTGGCAGAGACCTTCTAGCATTAGGTGTCATTCCCGGAGAGGATATGTTACCTGAAACAGCTCTGGTTAAGCTCATGTGGGTTCTAGGTAAAACGAGGGACATTAGTGAGGTAAGGAAGCTTATGTTAACCAATATTGCAGGTGAAATTAATCCGAGAACAACGTTTATGACATATTTAAGCTAGAAGGTGATTGTCGATGGAGAAAATAGATTATGAAAAAATAGGACTTAAAGTAGGGCTAGAACTTCATCAACAACTCAATACTAAACATAAGCTTTTCTGCAACTGCCCAACAGAACTTGTTGAAAAAGAACCAGAATATGTCTTCATAAGGAAGCTTAGACCTACACGTAGTGAACTAGGAGAAGTCGATGTAGCAGCTCTTTTTGAGTGGAAAAGAGGTAGAAAATACATTTACGAAGCCTATGAAAACCATGTATGCTTAGTTGAAGGTGACGAAGAACCGCCTCATAACTTAAATCCTGAAGCATTAGAAATAGCATTAACAGTTGCATTAATGCTTCATTCTAAACCCGTTGATGAAGTACATGTTATGAGAAAAATAGTTATCGACGGATCAAACACTACGGGATTTCAAAGAACAGCTGTGGTAGCTTTAGGAGGATATATCGACGATGAAGAAGGAAGAATAAAGATACAAACAATATGTGTTGAAGAAGACGCTGCTAGGAAAATAGGTGAAAAAGGAAAAGACGTAATTTACAGGCTAGATAGACTAGGCATTCCACTAATAGAAATATCTACAAGCCCGGATATTCACAGTCCAGAGCAAGCTGAAAGAGTAGCCTACAAGATAGGTCAGTTATTAAGAATAACAGGTAGGGTTAAGAGAGGACTAGGCACAATAAGACAGGACCTAAATATTTCCGTTGCAGGCGGGGAGAAAATAGAAATAAAGGGTGTCCAAAAACTTGAGTTAATAAAAAAGGCTGTTGAGTACGAGGCTCTTAGGCAACTTAAACTTCTCAAAATAAAAGAGGAATTGCTCAGAAGAGGAGTTAAGGAAGAAGACCTAAAATTCAGTCCTCTTGATGTAACGGAAGTTTTCAAGAACACAAAAAGTAAGCTAATAAAGAACGCTATAATGAAAGGAGGGAAAATCATAGCTCAAGTGCTTCCCGGATTCAAAGGGATTTTGGGAATAGAAGTTCAACCTGGAAGAAGGTTTGGAACAGAACTTTCAGATTATGCTAGATTCTGGGGAGGTGTTACAGGACTCATACATACAGATGAGCTTCCAAAATATGGCATAACAGTAGATGAGGTTAGAAAACTATATGAGGTTTGCAAAGCAAATTCCGAGAGAGACGCTATAGTCATAATAGCTGATGATGAAAATAAGGCTAAAGAAGCACTAAAAGCTGTTGTTGAAAGAGCAAAATATGCTTTAAAAGGAATACCTAAGGAGACAAGAGCTGCAAATCCCGATGGAACAACAAGATATATGAGGCCGCAGCCAGGTGCGGCAAGAATGTATCCTGAAACAGATGTGCCACCAATAGAAATCACTGAAGAGCTTCTAAGAAGGATTAAAGAAAACCTGCCGGAAATGCCTGAAAAGAAACTTAGAAAATTTGTCGAAGAATACGGGTTAAGTGAAGACTTGGCGAAGCAAATGATAAAATCATACTGGCTAGATTTGTTCGAAAAGATTGTTGAAAAACATCATAGAAAAGTAAGTCCTACTTTGATAGCAACAACACTGGAAAACACTCTTAAATCGCTTAAGAACGAAGGAATACCAGTAGATAACATAGCAGACGAACATATAGAAGAATTATTTGATTTCTACGCAGAGGGAAAAATA
This sequence comes from uncultured Desulfurococcales archaeon, assembly GCA_964526225.1. Taxonomy (GTDB): domain Archaea; phylum Thermoproteota; class Thermoprotei_A; order EX4484-217-1; family EX4484-217-1; genus DRYM01. The sequence goes on from CAZGLL010000008.1 coordinate 28,828, forward strand.
GCTAAAGAAGCAATACCGGAGATTCTCAAGTGGCTTGCTTGCAATCCTAACAAGCATGTTTTAGACGCTATAGAGGCTCTAGGTCTAAAAAAGGTGTCTCTTAGAGATGTTGAAGAGATTGTTGAAAAAATAATTGAGATGAAAAGAGATGATATTGAAAAAAGAAGGCATAAGGCATTCAGTATAGTGATGGGGTTGGCTATGAGAGAGTTAAGAGGTAAGGTTGATGGAAAAACTGTTGCTGAAATAGTTAAGAGAAAACTTATAGAGAAGAAGCTAATATAACAATTACCGAGAAAGCTTGTTTCCTATGATGAATACTCCCGACTCTGAGTAAGCGATGATGTAAAGGCATTTGTCTGACATAGCTAAATTAAGCCTTATTAAATTTTTAGTTATGTTTATGGAGTTAAACTAGGTTTTTAACTTGAAAACCTCAAAGGGGACATTATTGTTGAAGTATAACATATGGTGTTCTCTAAATAAAATAAGACATCCCGTGACTTCAAGTGTAGTCATATTTTCATATATATAAAGCGTTAATGGCTTAAAATTATGGGAAAAGTAAGAAAAAAACGCTGTTTACTCCAACTTAAATAGCTTTATCGCTTGTGTTGGACACATCGATTCTGCCTGTGTTAAACAGTTTTCAAGTTCCTCATTAGCTTCAACTTCTCCTTCATAATCGTTTGTCGTCCTATATTTTTCGATAATCCTAGCTTTGCCTTCATCGTCAAATTCGAAAATTTCGGGGCATATCGAAATACATATTCCGTCGCCTATACATTCCTCCTTGTTTATTGTTACCCTATACTTTGCCAACAAGCCTCCCCCAAGAGGTAATAATCTTTACGCCTTTAATGAAAGAAGGCCTTGCTTATTTATAAATCTATCTTGGCATTTACATATGGGAAAAACATAAAATATATGTTTAAACTATCATTATAGGAAACCTTTCTCCTTCAAAGTTAAAAAGCAGAGAAGATACCATTAGCTTAAGTCACTTTAGAAGTGATGAGCTGATAGAACTTGAATGTTAAAAGGATATTCGTAGAGATATTCGTTATAGTGGCAATTGTAGGTATAATAGGTTATATTAAACAGCGTCCAGGAATCGCTTCCGAAATAGGTGAACTTGAACAACTTATTGACATTCTTATAGCCGGTACATTGATAGTCATTGCTGGATATATTTCGCTAAGAACAGCTATTTCAACGGCAATTTTAGAATTAGCTTTTGGAAGCATAGCTAGAATAATCGGTATAGAACCTACAGAAACATTAGCTTTTCTTGCGGAGATAGGTGCAATAATGCTTATGTTCATTGCTGGTACCGAAATAGAATTTCATGTATTTAAAAAGAAATTTAAAGAAAGCATAACGATAGGTTCAGCTGTATTCTTTGCTCCTCTAATAGCAGTGATGATGTTTTTAAGTGGGAAATATGGAATAAATGAAACAACAATGCTTGCAAGCGTTGCATTAGCCGCAACTAGTGTAGCCGTTGTATATACAATACTTTATGATATGCTAATACTTTACTCGCCATTAGGTCAAGTACTTTTGGGAGCAGCAATAGTTTGCGACGTACTTAGCATTATAGGGTTAAGTATTGTTTTAGGAAAGTTCAGTATATTCTCAATGCTTTATATTGTCCTCTTAGCTCTACTATTCTACGCTATACCAAGAACTGGCAGGTTGATTATAGCTTTAAAAACAGCTTGGGAACTCGAATTAAAAATTATCATCCTATTGTTGATTCTTTTAGCAATAATTTCATCGGTTCTAGGTGTTCATGCAACACTTACAGCGTTTATCCTAGGAATACTTATTGCAGAAACAGCTAAAACCCGTAAAAGCTTGGAAATGAAAATAAGAGGTTTAGGTTTTGGTTTCTTCATTCCCATATTCTTCTTTTACTCAGGAGTGCTTGTTGACTTAGCCCTCGTATTAACGAATCTACCGTTTTTTGCAATGTTATTTGCGGTTACGTTTCTTTCAACCTTCGGTGGGGCATATGTAGCTTCTAAAATATGTTGCCCCATAAAGTACGCTCACATATTAACCGTATACAATATTAAGACAAGCATAACGATAATTGCCGCATATGAAGGCTTAAGATTGGGAATAATAGATCCAGCACTTTATTCCATGATAACGGCTACGGCCTTAGCCGGAGCTATAGCTGTTTCAGCAATACTTAAAGTTGCTCCATCGTCTACTTTAGAGGATTTAGCTCTTTAAAAACCTGGCAACTGTTTCAACAACTCTTCCTAAATCAACAACTTCTCTATTACCGCTCCTCCTATCATAAACTGTTGCTTTTCTTTCAGAAACTTCTTTAGATCCGACGTAAACTATTACATTTATTCCCTTCTTCATAGCATACCTTCTTTGTGCTTGTTCGCTGCGTCTCATAACATCTACTTGCACTGGAATACCTTTTTCCCTTAACATGTTAGCTACAGCTAAAGCGTAAAGATATGTTTCCTTGTCATGCTTTAGCGGCAGTACGTATACTTTGGTATAAGTTTTCACATCAAGCTTAAAAATTCCTAGCTCCAATCCAGCATCAATAACTCTCTCGATGCCTATTGAACCCCCGGTTGATGGCGTATGTTTACCAGTGTATATTTCTATAAGGTTATCATATCTTCCTCCGCCCGCTATGCTACCTATTCTTGGTTTTTCTACAACATACTCAAAAATAGGTCCCGTATAGTAGTCTAACCCTCTAACTAATGAAAGCTCAATAGACACCTTATCCTTGTACTTTAGATAATCTAACATTTCCTTAAGATGTGAAACCGCCTCACTTACTTTCTTGTTTTTACCATATATTTCATCTATTTCGTCAAGAACCTTCTCTGGTGTCCCACTTACGGATATTATTTCAATTATTTTCTCAACTGTTTCATTAGAGTATCCAGCTTTGATAAGCTCTTCACGAACTCCTTCGTAACCTATTCTATCCAATTTATCGATTATTCTGTAAACTGAAATAACATCTTTTATGGAGAGTGTTTCCTCAAATATTCCAGCTAGCATTCTTCTGTCATTGAGCTTTATTTTGAAGTTCTTCAAACCTATGTTCTCTATAGCTTCGGATAACACATTAACTATTTCTGCATCTGCTTCAGGATACGGTGAACCAACTATGTCTATATCGCATTGCCAAAATTCTCTATACCTTCCTCTCTGCGGATTTTCATGCCTCCAAACTCTTGAAATATGGTATCTTCTGAATGGAAACTGAACAACATGGTTTGAGAGAAATCTCGCTAGCGGAACAGTTAGATCGTATCTTAACGCATACCACTTTTCACTCCAAGGATCCTTAAACTTATAAACAAGTTTGTTTTCAGCTTCCTCACCATATTTACCCTTGAGAGTATCCCAGTACTCTAAGGCAGGAGTTTCTATAGGATCATAACCGTATTTCATGAATGTTTCCTCAATAATTTCGAGTATTTTCTTTCTCAAAATCATAATGTCAGGTGGGAAATCTCTGAATCCTCTAGGTACACTGTATTTGGGCATATATTATCCTCTCTACTTTTCTCTGAGAAAAACGTAAGAAAATAGTTTTGTTATTTAAAAGCTATTGTTTTATAGATCATGTTTAGAGTGAAATGAAGTCCTCAGGTTTTGGCGGCTCAGGTTTTAATCCTTTTCTCTCCCTGATTTTCCTTACGAGATCCCATAGTAGCGAGTCAGGTACTGGAGCCCATCTACTAAACTCTGTACCCCAGAATACTCTACCCGCGGTTACGCTTCTAAGTACTGTTGCTAAGTCTTGGGATTCAGCTACTGGCATTTCAGCTATTATTCTAACCATAGGACCTTGCTGTAGAACCGTTACTATTCTTCCTCTTCTCTGAGTAACAACCCTAGTTACATTACCCATGTACTCCATCGGCGTTCTTATGTCAAGCTTCTGTATAGGTTCTAAGAGTGTTGGTTTCGAAGTTAGCATTCCAGCGAAAATAGCGTTCCTAACTGCTGGATAGATTTGCGCTGGTCCTCTATGTGCTGGATCCTCATGTATTACGGCATCATGAAGTATTACCTTAACTCCTCTTACAGGCTCATTAGCTAAAGGTCCTTCAGCCATAGCGTATCTGAAACCACCAATCATTGTGTCTTTAACTTCTCTTAAATATTGTACACCCTTCGTTTTATCTACGAAAACATTTATTCTCTCATCTATAGCGATAACTCCTCTTGCTTCGTCAGTATCCCATCCTGCCTGGTCTCTAAGTATTTTAGCTCTTTCTCTCGGATCTTGGTCTTCAGATATTATTCCTTCCTGAATGAGCTTAATTGTTGTTTCATCTAAAGGCTCAACTGAAATGTAGAATTTGTTGTGCTTATTTGGTGATTTACCTTCAAATATTTTTGATGAAGATCTTATGCTTTCTCTATAAACTATGATTGGCGGTGATGCGATAACCTCTAAGCCATAGTTTTCTTTGAGAAATGTAAGTGTTATTTCAAGATGTAAGTGCCCCATACCTGAAATCAAATATTCTCCTGTTTCCTCATTTATCTTAACAACTAGGTTGGGGTCTTCGATGCTCATTTTTCTTAGCGCATCTATTAGCTTGGGAAGATCCCTAGCATTTTTAGGTTCAATAGCTACTGTAACTACAGGTTCTGAAATGTACCTTAGCTTCTCGAACGGATATGCTTGGTCTTTGTACTCTGGTGAAACGAGTGTTTCACCAGCACGAGCGCTATCTACGCCCAGTAATGCTACAATGTTTCCTGCAGGTATTTTCTCAGCAATTTCCCTATGAGGACCCATGTATAGGCCTACTTGTAATACTCTATTCTTTGTTCTTGCCTGCACAAGCCATACTTCATCGCCTGTCTCTATTGTTCCAGAGAATATTCTTCCCGTAGCTACTAAGCCAGCATGCGGATCTATCTGGATATTATTTACGAAAATTACTGTTGGCCCGTTAGGATCACACTCTATCATTGCCTTGCCTAATTCAGAATTTATGTCGCCTCTCCATATCTTAGGTATTCTGTAGCGCTGAGCCTCCTTAGGGTTAGGTACGAACTTGACTATCATGTCGAGTAGCGATACATGTAGAGGAGCCATTTCCTGAAGATCCTTTACTCCCTCAAGCCCCCTTCTATACGCTTCAATAACATCTGAGAACTTTATCCCCTTAGATAGAGCATAGGGTATTGTGAATCCCCACTTGTCCTTAGCAGCCCCTATGGCAACCATACCCTTTCTAACGTCGAGTTTCCATTTGCTTCTAAATTGTGGTTCAGCATAGGTTTCTATGAGACCATTGATTTCCTTTATTATTTGAACTATTCTATCCTGAATTTGCTGTGGTGTAAGCTTAAGTTCCTTAATTAACCTATCAACCTTGTTTATGAAAAGTAGTGGTCTTACACGTTCTTCAAGAGACTGCCTAAGAACAGTTTCCGTTTGCGTCATAACACCTTCAACAGCATCTACAACAACAAGTGATCCGTCAAGTACTCTTAAAGCCCTAGTTACCTTACCTGAAAAATCAACATGACCTGGTGTGTCTATTAGGTTAATTACGTAAGGTTTACCTTCATACTCGTGGTAAAGGCTTATGTTAGCTGATTTAACAGTTATACCTCTCTTCTGCTCAACGTCTAGGTAGTCTAGGGCTAAAGCTTCACCAGCTATTTTAGGTGAAATTATCCCCGCAGCCATAAGTAGGTTGTCTGAAGTTGTTGTTTTACCGTGGTCAACATGAGCTATGATACCTATGTTTCTAACCTGCTCAATGTTATTCATTATCTTTAGGATGTCTTCAACCATCTTATACTTTACCATGGCCTAACACGTCCTCTAAACTTTTCCGATCCTTACCTTATCCGAGTTCATCTAAAGCTAAATACAGCACGGATTTATAAACTCACTTGTCACCTAATAAACAATGGGGATGATAACATATAGAAAGTAGCTGATGAGGAATGCCGTCATTAAGCCTTTTCAAAAGAGAGCTAAGAAAGCATATCTGGAATGTTCTTGAAAGTAAAGGTGTGACATTACCGCCTAAGCCCGTTTACAATAGAATACCTAATTTTAAAGGGGCAGATAAAGCAGCAAAAATAGTTGCCGAAACTTCTGCGTTTAAAAAAGCTAACGTTATAAAAATAGATCCTGACTCACCACTTAAGCACATTAGAATGCAAGCTCTAATACATGGTAAAACCATTGTAATGCCTACACCTAGACTTAGAAAAGGATTCGTAATAGTTAATCCTAGCAAAATAGGTTTTTCTAAGATAGAGTTTGCTTCAACAATAAGAGGTGCTATGACCTTAGGGGAAATAGTGGACGATCCCTACGCCATTCCCGAAGTGGACTTATTCATTGTAGGATGTGTTGCAGCATCTAGAATCAACGGTGTTAGATTGGGAAAAGGCGGAGGTTTCGGTGATTTAGAATACGCTATTTTGCTTGAGGCAGGAAAAATAACATATGACATAACGATTATAGCATTAGTTCATGACCTTCAAGTACTTAATAAAGCTCTTCCGAAAGACTATCACGACGTTCCCGTCGACTTAATAGCTACACCTACATCGCTAATTAAGGTCTTAAGGAGAGAGGATAGACCTAAGGGAATACTTTGCAATAGACTTTCGAAGGAACATGCGTCTCTTTCGATAATTCGAAAATTAGCCAAATGCTAGCTCTTGAAGAATTTTAAGATATCCTCCTTTTTAACTTCTTCCGTTTTCGAATACGGTGTTTTAAGTATTTGAATTATTCTTTGAGCTTTCTCGTAACCAACTATACGGGCTAACTCTGATGCTGAAGCAGAGAAAACCTTGTCCAAAGACCCAAACTTTTCCAGAAGTTTCTCAGCTGATTTAGGACCTATCCCTGGGAAGCTTTGGAGAACGAACCGTTGCCAACTTCTAATATCTACTGTCCTGGGTTTTTTAGGAATAACAGCTTTTGCTCGTTTAAGAACTTCTTGCTCATGCTTAGCTAAGAGGTAGAGCGCTATAGCTGTATCCTCGGACGAACCCGTCCATAATATGGTAATGTTTATTTCTACCATAAGCTTAACTAGTGCTCCATAAATTGCTGATATTTTCTCAGTAACCTCCCTTATCTTAGAGATTTCACCTTCAACAATGATAACCGGTTTTTCAAACTTAGCTACCATACGTGATGCTTGATCGAAAAGTCTACCATCGAAAAGGGACTTCACGAAATCATGGACTGTTTTTCTTTCAACACATACTCTATCGGAAACCAAATAATCACATGTTTCAAGGTTTTCAAAGAAAACCTTAACGCCGTTTCTCCTTAGAAACTCATGTACAGAGCTGTTCTTCTCCCTATAGTCAACATATATTCTAAGCATTTCTACATCCAAGTAAGAAATGGTATTTCTCCTTCTATAAGAGTATAGGTTACTAGAACATACAGGAAAGATAGGAAAATGTAGACTATATCGTGTTTTCTCAGCTTAAGCTCAGTCATAAATGTTCTTTTGGGCGATGACCCAAATGCTCTAGATTCTAATGCTTCAGCAACAAAATCAACTCTTAAAATAGATATTATAAATGCTGGGATAAGTATTGGTAACATTTTCCTAAGTCTCTCAAAGAAACCTCCCTTATCTAATTCTAAACCTCTAGATCTTTGAGCATCATATATCTGTATAATGTCTTTTGCTACTGTTGGAACAAATCTTACAGATAAGACAAGAGCATAAGCTATGTGATAGGGTATTTTTAGTTTATAAAGAGCCTGAGCTAAATCATCAGTGTATGTAGTTGTAAAGAAAAGTGTAAACATGTACACTAGCAGGAAAAACCTAAATATTGAAATGAATGAGAGATAAGCTGCTTCTAAATTTAAAAAGTTAGGATAAGCATTGAATATGTAAATTACGATGTAAAACATTATGAGAAGCTTAACTATACCTTTTAATGAGAAAAATATCCTTCTACTATTAGCTAACATAAATGTTTGCATTAAGAGAAACGCAAACAATGCAATATAAAATAGAGGATTAAACGTTAAAAACACCGGCACCATCAAGATTATTAACGTTAAAAGTTTTACCCTAGGGTCAATATTATTGAGAAATTTATCCTCTTTGCGGAAAATAAACATTTCATAGAGGGATTCCATAATGCCCCTCATTTTCTAACACCTAAGATACTCAATACTAACGATAAAAGTTCGTCATCGGTCAAAGGCTTCTTCTCAAGTATGATGTTATTATTTATTCTTATCGAAATTTCGGGTATTTGAGGTAACATTAGATTTGCTTTTTTGAGTAATTCTTCATTGTAAAGCACTTCCTTTGGACTACCTTCTCCTAATATAGTACCATTAGACATAACCACTATTCTATCAAATCCTTCAGTAACAAACTCTATATCGTGTGTTACGAGAATTACCGTTTTATTTTGGAGAGAGAGAAGCTTAATGTATTCTCTAAGCTTCTCTTTCTGAATTCTGTCTTGCCCTACTGTGGGTTCGTCTAAAACCACCACTTCCGGATCATAAGCTAAAACTGAGGCTATGGCTAATCTACGCATTTCACCACTACTTAGTTCGAAAGGAGACTTATCGGCGTAATCATACAGATCAAATAGTCTAAGAACCTTAGTGACCCTATACTTTATTGTTTCTTCGGAATACCCGAAGTTTTTAAGAGCAAACGCTACTTCATCCCACACCTTTTCTGAAAAGAATTGATGATAAGGATTTTGAAACACTATCCCTACTTTTTTTGATAGTTCCGCTACAGAGGCTTTACGAGTATCAACACCAAAAACTTTTATGTACCCTCTCTGAGGCTTAAGTAGACCATTAAAGTGCTTTATTAGTGTCGATTTTCCAGCTCCGTTAGAACCTAAAATTACGAGTTTCTCTCCTCGATAAATATCTAAGCTTACGTTTTTAAGCGCAGTAATTCCTCCGGGGTAAGTATAAGATAAGTTCCTAACCTCTATCACGGTTTCCATAAACAATCTCCTTCAATATTTTTGATGCTTCATCAGAGCTCTTAGGTATGGATGTTATACTAACGTATGAACTAAGCTTTTTAAATAATGTGATGTATTTTGGGACATTAATTCCAATATGTTCTACGTCCTCTTCGGCAAGAACCTTAAGAGGATCGCCTATTTTAACTATTTTACCATCTCTAAGCACAACGATCTTATTAGCGTACTTTACAAGTAAGTCTAGCCTATGTTCGACGACAATTATAGTGTATCCTTGTTTATTTAGTTCATTTAAGATCTGTATAAACATTAAGGCACTAAAAGGATCCATATGGGCTGTTGGTTCATCAAAAACCAGTATCTCGGGTTTCATAGCGAGAATTGATGCAACAATAACCTTTTGCTGTTCTCCTATAGATAATTCAAAAGGAACACGATACCTTAAATGTTCGATCCTTAGACTTCTAAGAGACTCATTGACTCTAAGCCTTATTTCTCTCGGATCAACACCTAAGTTTTCTAGGCCAAACGCTATTTCTCTTTCGACTGAAAGTGTAAGTATTTGATTTTCAGGGTCTTGAAATACCATTCCTACTTTTTTTGATAGTTCCGCTACAGAGGCTTTACGAGTATCAACACCAAAAACTAAAACTCTACCTTCAAATCTTCCCTTGTAGAAATGCGGTATTAGACCATTAAATGTTCTTATAAGCGTCGATTTACCGCTACCGCTAGGACCTGTTATTATTACGAAATCTCCTTTCTCAATTTCTAAACTAACATTCTTTAGGGCAGGCTTTGTTGAACCAGGATAATAGTATGTTAGGTTTTCCACAACTAGCACTTTCAAGAGGAATCTCTACCCCAAGCTAGGTTAAGGCTTTAATACTGTTATTTTATATCCTTTCTCTTTAAGTTTCTCAGAAAGTATTTCAACGATTTTGCCTTTAACGTATTCCTTCGAAACATTCCTACCTTCAGCACCAGCTGCAACATCATGACCTCCACCAGTTCCACCTAGCACTTCACCAAGCTTAGCCATAACATCTCTTCCGAGATGTATACCTGTGTGTTTAACGAAGTCTTCTTTAGCCCTAACTGATACTCTTACAGTATCGTTTTCTGAAACTATGAATGCTACATCTGCTCCCAGCTCTAGGAGTGCTCTTGCTGCACTTGCTTCATAAGCTCCGACATCGCTTATCGCTATGAGGAAGTTGTTTGCCCTATAAAGGTTCATTCTCATAGCTGCTTTTAGTCTAGCTATTTTCTCGGAAATGTCCATTGTTGTCCTGAAAAGTTTAAGTATCTCTCTTAGCTCTCCAACGATCTCCAACAAATTAGCTGAAATTCTAAGGGTTTTAGGTCTAGCTATGCTAAACTGTCTTGTATCATAAAGTATTGCAGCTAAAAGCCCTATAGCAACATCTTTACTGATGCGTATTTTTAACTGTTCAAATAATGAATAAACTATTTCAGCGGTTGATTTAGCTTCCGGATCAGTGCAAAGCAAAGCTCTTTCTTTAAAATACTTATGAGTATAATGATGATCTACTAGTATTATCCTTCTTGCCTTATCTACTAAACTCATAAACTCTCCTAATTGTTCAGGCGAACCTGTATCTACAATTACAACAGTATCGTAATCTCCTTTAACTTCAACGATTTTTTTGATATAATTTATTGTTAGCGATAAATTTTCTAATAGTTTACGCGTTAATGAACTTATACTTTCAGGGAAAATAAATGTTATTTCAGCATTGAGATTAATATAGGAGATTATTTTGCTAAAAGCATATGCTGAAAAGAAGGCGTCCGGATCAGCGTTTTTATGAGTAATTAATGCTATTCTCTTAGTACTAGCTAATACTTTTATTATTTTCTCTAAGTTGCACTCTTGCATTCTTTTTCAACCACTCCTCAATGGCTTCAAAGGCTCTCTTAGAAGCTTCCTCTAATATGCTTTCATAGTCTATCTCTAAAATTTTCGGGGCAGTAAATTCTATTGAAATGGTAAATGTAACTTTATCCTTCTCTTTATCTGCTGTAACAATAATGCTTAAATCTCCTATAAAGCTTGAACCCACTTTTTCTTCAACAGTCTTTCTGACGACTTTTTCTGCATTTTCAACTATTTTAGCTAAAAGCTCATCACTTATTTTCTCAAAATCCAAATTCAGCACAATAATGTCAGCAGGTTTTTTAGGCAATGTAAGAACACCAGATTAAGTAAGGAAAAATTATTTAAAACAATGTTTCATTTTGCTGCTCTATACGTCTTCATTAGTTCCTCAGTCACTTTTCTTTTAAGCTCATCGTATTGTTTTTGAAGATAAGCTTCTTGCTTCTCAAGAGTTCTCATTCTTAGCTCAAGTATTTCTTTTCTCTCATTAAGTTCTTTTACTACATTTTCTTTAGAAGTTCTAATCAGAACATGACCGACGTTCTTATATAACTCTATGTTATCAGGTAATTTTTCAAGTTCTGCAAGAACACTTTCAACTTCTCTTAATTCTGCTTGTACATTTTGTTTCTGAGCTAGAATCATCTTCAACTGTTCTTGGACTTGTTGGAATTGAGCTAGTTTTGCTTGAACTTCGGGAGGTAATTTTTCAGCCAATATTAATACACCTTTTTTCTCCATTTATTTTAGGTATTTAAGAGTTTTAAGTATACTTGAGATCCATGAGAGATAGGAGTTAAGAGCTGCTCTTAAGCTAGAGGTTGTATCGGTTTCTATAGTTATTTTAATTTTTTGTTTGGAAACATAGATTCTAGCACTAGTTTTATCTGTGGGAGAGGATTTCGTTTCGGGCATAAGAGCCATATAGAGTGTTCTAGCCTCTTTTGCCCCTTCAACCTCTACTTCTACTATTGCTCTTTTAACCAAAACTTCACACCGCTAACCTTAATTATTGGTCCAACGATTTTCTTCGTAGATGGATTTTCAAATATGACTAAGTAAGTGTTCTTCTTAGTAACAATTTTAACTAAAACATCAAAGTCTTTAGCTTCATCCTCGCTAAATACAGGTTCGGCATTAAACATTTTAACTAATGCTTCCGCTATTTCCATTGCTTCCTCAGACGAAAGAACCGCTATTGATGAAGGATTATAAGGTTTTACAGCATTTGCTATCTCACGCCATAAACTAACTCCCGAAATTTTAACTAGGACTTCTCTTCTTAGACCTAAAGGTTTTTCCAAAACCTTGTAAAGCACTAGCCCACTAGGATTTCCTTTCCTTTCTAAACCAATTACTACGTTCTTAGCGCCCATTTCCAAAGCTTCAAGATAGAGCATGTTTAACGTTTTCTTACCTCTATTGATTTTTATGGAAAAGGGAATTGTTGCGACTAACTCCTTAATAAAAGTTCTAAGTTTAGGTGAGGGCTTATGTGATGTAGTAAATATTATTCTAACCTTTTTTTCAAGGAAAGCCATTTTACTCCTTTCTATAAATTATGGGCGGGAAAAACTTACTAAGTCCTGTCCTAGGAACATATGCTCCGCCAGCAAATACTGCTCCGCACTTCCTACACTTCCATAGACCAACACTTATTCTAACAACTTTACCTCTATATCCGCACAAAGGGCATGTGTGTGGTGAATATCTTTTCTCTAAAATATCCCTTACCTTCTTCCTAAGCGTTGAACCATATCTCGCACCGTATCTTCCAGCTATCCCAACAACCTTTGTTCTACCCATCTCTAAACCTCACCTTCACACTTGGTAGAAGAATTCTGGTTTAGGTTTAAAAAATTTATTACTGAACTTTACTTATCGCTTCATTTATTTTAGCAAATAAAGTTTTGGATGCTTCCTTAGCTAACTTCACTGCTTCAAGTACTTCGTCTTCAGTAAAGACTCCCGTACCCATTTTCTGCATTCCAGCTAATCTTCCATCCTCTGATATTGAGACCGCCAGTTTGCATTCAAGAATTTGTTCTTCATCAACTGTTGGGTCTATTATTAGCTTATTGTTCACTTTACCTACAGTTACCGTAACCACCTTGTTATTTATAGGTAGCGGTATCCATTCCTCCTTACTTAGCTCAACATTTTTCTCATCCTTAACTATGGCCTTAGGTATTTTCGCTGTAAGTAATGTTGTCATTGCAGCCAACATTGAAGCATCTAAGAGGTTACCGTCATGATCGAAAACATAGATGTCTAACCACAGAATATACACTTTTTCCCCGGGAATTATCGCTAACTTCGACAAATCAACAGCTCTCAATTCTCTAATGCTTCTGTCGATAACTCTAGCAAGCTCTATAGCATTTTCATCCGGAGGACCAGGTTCAAATGTTGGTGATGCGAATGGAACAAATTCTGCATTAACAGTTATTACGCCGTCATTGGGCGTATCGGGAAACGGTGTTCCAACACCTACCTTCAACCCTGCTATAACGACTGTTCCTCCAACTTTAACATATGCTGATCCTTCGGCTTTAGCTATGTAATTAGGTATTATCGTTATTTCACGATATTCATTAAGCTTTCTACCATCTATTCTAAGTCCTTTCTCAATAAGTGAAGTCATTGATTGCTTCTTAAGTGTTGAAACTATTCTTAAATTAGTTGGTGTTATACTCATGACTTAAACCTCTTCAGGTTTTATTTCAACATATTTCTTTTTGAGAGCTTGTTGTTCATACTCATACAGTTTCATAATGCCTTTCTTAGCTAGTTGTAGCGCTTGCTTAAAGTCATCCTCAGTTAATACTCCGTTAAGCTGTAATAGAACAATTTTGCCTAAACTAGGCATCATAGCTATAGGCATGTCTGCTTCTCCATATTCATCTTCAAGCTGATTTATGTCTAATACTAATTGTCCATCAACTTTACCTACGGCAACCGCCGCTATAAGATCTCTCATAGGTATTCCCGCATCCGCTAATGCTAGAGAAGCAGCCATTATGCCTGCTGTTCTAGTTCCAGCATCAGCTTGTATAACCTCTATGAAAACGTCTATTGTTGTTCTCGGATAAAGTTCAACGAAAATTACGGATTCTAGAGCTTCTCTAATAACTTTGGAAAGCTCTATTTCCCTACGTGTTGGTGCTGGCGATTTTCTCTCATCTGTAGAATAAGGTACCATATGGTATCTTGTCCTTAGAATAGCCCTATCAGGTAATGTCAAATGTTTTGGATGTATTTCTCTTGGACCGTAAACTGCCGCTATAACCTTAGTGTTTCCTTGCTGAACATACGCTGAACCGTCAGCGTTCTTCAAAACACCAACTTCCATCACTACAGGTCTTAGCTCATCAGGTTTTCTACCATCAATCCTAAGTCCTTCTTCATTAATTAACTTAAGTCCTTCAAGTTTCAACCCGTAAGATCCCTCTTCTTAAGTTCTTCACGAATGAACGCTCTAACGCGATCTGTTAACCCGGTTGTATGTGTTTCACGTTCAACCTTTTTTATTGCGAGAATAGCTACCTCTTCATGGTGAGGTGTGGGGCCAACAACCCAAACTCTACCATTAAGACCGACAACTATTTGACATTTTGTTTCCTCTTTAATCATATTTATCATAGATCCCTTCTTACCTATAAGTCTAGGCACTCTTGACGGAACAATTTCAACAATTTTGCCTTTAGTTATTTTCCCTAAACCCTTGCCTCTAACAGTTAATATGGGATTTCTCGTTCTGTCAAAAACACTTATTTTAGCAACAAGTAGATCACCTACATCAAAGTATCTCCTTAAATCGTCTTTTAAGGGATTAAATGGTTTATTTAATGCATCATTTGCATGCAATATAGCCGTATAGGGAGCTCTAATATCGACAGTCCATGACGTTAAACCCAGATCTATTATTATCCCTATAACAATGTCGTCTACCTTTGGAAAATAGAATCCCTCAAGAGCAATAACGTTTATCCTATTGTTCTGAACTTCAGCTAACCCTATTACGGCGGAGTAAAGCTTATCGCCAGCCCTATATACTGTATGTTGAGATTTAACCTCAACATCTCTTCCTTCAGCGAGTAGCTGTCCTGGAACAACTATTTGTCTATGCTGTACAAGCACGGGCATTTCGCTATCTCACCACTTCGTCTGAACCACTTTTACTTCGCCAGTACCCTTAGATATAGCATTTACCTTATCTATAAGCGTTTGCTGCATTCCTGCAGGAATCTCTAACTCCATAAACAAGCTACCATCACTAAGCCACGTAACTCTCTTAACCTCTCCCAAACCGGCTAACACACTATATGCTTTCCCAGAGTAAGGAGCAGGTATTTTAATTCTCACTATTGCTTTAGCTAACTTTATAGGTAAAACTCTGCTTAGAGCCTTTATTACCTGTAGTGCTTGATTTTCAACATCCTTAAACGGGTCGATACCTATTCTAAGCTGCTCCATAGCTAGTTCTATTCTCTTAGGTGGGTGAGGGAGCTTCGTCCTAGGGTCAATACAGTTTCTAGATATGAAATCTATTATTTTCTTCTTTTTAGCCTCTATTAGGGCTCTCCTTTGCTCAGTTGTTATCTGTATTTCTCCCCTTCTAAGAATTTCCTCGGCAACCTTGTATACATCAGTAGTTCCAAATACTTTCTTAATAACTTCCTCTGAGGCCTTAAGACCTTTCCTAGCATCCTTATATATGAATTCTCCTTCAAGCACTTCTCTAATATTTACCTTCTCTCCTTCCTTGAACTTAAATGCTAAATCGGGCTTTACGAGTATTTCAAACCTATGACCGTGCGTTTCCAATCTAGCAACTATTGGTTCATGTCTTTTACTCATACTGCATCACATCTCTTCCAAGAAAATACTTTAGCAAAATCTAAGCTAAAAACACAACCGTTATGAGAAGATATTAATGAATATAAAGTGTATTTTAAGCTATTTTCTCCATATACTTCGCTATTTCACTAATACTTAGCTTCCTAAACACAGGTTTTTCAACGGGTATGAGACCTGCTTCCAAATATTCAGGTACAAGCTTCTCCTTAGAAACTTTAGTTAGTGTCTCTATAGCTAAAGCTATTAACTCATCCAGCGAGAGATCTTTTCTATATTTTTTCTCAAGATACTCATTAGCGATTTGTCCCTCGGATCCTATGGCTACTGCATAGTAGCTCATATATTGACCACTAGGCTCCGTCATGTATAAATGCGGACCTCTATCGTCAACACCACCTATTATAAGGGCTACTCCAAAAGGTCTAACACCAGCATGTTGAGTATAGCTCTGTTTAACATCACATATTCTACGCGTTAGAAGTTCAACACTTATTTTCTCATCGTAAAGTATTTTGTGTTGAATTGCTCGTAACCTAGCATAGTCTACAAGAACTCTTCCATCAGACGCAAAACCAGCAAATGTCATACCGATGTGGTCATCTATTTGGAAAACCTTCTCAATATCTGAGAAGTCCATTAGCGGTAGAACTTTTTTCTTAATGGCGGCTAAAACAACACCACTAGTAGATCTTATCCCCAAAGTTGTCCATCCTCTCCTAACAGCTTCAAAAGCATACTCTACCTGGTACAGCTTACCATCAGGTGAGAACACTGTTATTGCTCTATCGTAACCCATAGATGTAGGTGTGAACATTTCCTACTAAACCTCTAGCCTATTATTTTTCTCAAACTAACTCCAACCTTACAATTATGATAGGTATAAATATATCTTACCGCACACTCAACATTACATAGCTTGCATGATGAAGATTGTCCGACCGCTGAAAAATGATGATGGTCTTCTATGCTGATAAAAAATCAGTCGGTAGTCCCTCGATCACCAATCACACTAACCGAGGGATTCATCATGTTATAGTTTTAACGTTAATAAACTAGAGGGCTCTCACAATATGTAGGTGATTCACAACAACATTTAAACATAACCATTTATGTAAACCATTTTGTAATGAAGGAGGGCATCATTCATGCTCGCTGCCTTCATTTTACATATTAGTAGCGTTTTCGATAATGCTAAAAGGTGTTGTTTACTAATGGTTTAACTTCTGCTTATTAAGTCGTAGATTTTGTCAGTTCGTCGCGAGTTCTTCACCTTTCCGGAATGGAGCGGCTTCATCATCCACTTCTATCTAATCTAGCGCTAAAGTTTTAACTATTTCTTTCGCCTTCTTAAGGGTACCCGTTATTTTCAAAGGAATAAAGCCTACTTTCCCATCAGTTACTTCGGAAACCATAGCTAAGGCGAATAATACCTTACTCCTCTGGGTGTGAACGAATCTTAAGACACCTCTCATAGATTTCTCATCATATAGGACAAGTTTTGGATTTACTTCTCCACCACCTATAATGCCGAAAAATTCATTGAAAACTTTGCTGAAAACCTTTTCAACATCACTTTTAGAAAGAACGTTCTCTGCTAGAACTTGAAATATAAGGTATCTCTTCCTAGGCTTCCTAACAACATTTTTAATGGCTAGTTTTTCACTACTAAGCCTAATACCCGCCTTAATTATCAGTATTTGCAGTTTAAGAAGCTTGTAAATAACATATGTTATCGCAAAGAACATAAAACCTATTGCTGAGAAAATCATGAAATGAACTATATTTAAAATTCCAAACATAAGCAATGATGTTAAAGCTAGAAAATATGTTGCTTCAAGAACAGCCAATGCTATAAACAATGCTACTATTTTCAAGCACAATCACCTACGCTAAATCAACCCCTTGTTGAACATGGTTACGAGATCTTTTATGCATGTTTCTTTTCAAAATAGCTAACGGATATGTTGTTATGGAAAGCTTCGCATAGGACTCAGGTAGTCCGAGAATTTCAAGTAATGAAATGAGCTGTTTAGGAGATTTTACTTCGATAATTTTAGTAGTGCCTGATGAAATTATTATAGGAACCCTGAACTTTACTGTGTAGTAAAATGTCCTTTTAAGGAAGAAGAATGTTTTATAGCTAATCTGCTTCTTACCCCATAGACGGTTGAAAGGTATTTCTAAGGCTATACCGTTCTGACTCATAAGTTTAGCTTGAGAATCATCATAAAACCTTACCAATTCATCGTATGTGAAAATTACTGTGTCTACTCTCCTATCTCTACCAGAAAACCTTGCAACATCAAGGTTTTTGGGACTTATAGAAACAACATCTACTTTCCTTCTAATTCTCCTTAAACACTTCTTAAGATAGCCTCTGTTTTCGGAAAGAATATTTGCTTTTACGAAAACATCTAATCCCAGTTTTTCACTCTCCTTAAGAACGTTTTTCTCAAGACCCTTTATTTCACACGTATTATCTGTTGTTGTATACGTTAGAACTACGGTTTTAAAACCTAGTTTCCTAAGAAACCTTAATATCCTAAAGCTACTGCTTAAAATTCCAATATCCACATAGAAATCAACTGGAGCTTCAAGTTTAGCCAAGGCTAAATCAACCCTATTTCTTCAAGATATTTTCTAAGGGCCTCAGTTTTCTTAGCACTAAATGATATTACTACTTTAACTATGTCATCGCTATCCTCTAAAACTATTCTCCCTAAGTAAGCTTCTTGCTTCGAAAATCTAAGATAAAGTTTTGGTAATTCCAATCTTAAACTTAATGATGCGTTAAGCAATCTCTTACTTATTTCGTCAATGTTTTTTGCAATATATCTTAATGTTTTTTCAGCATCTTCACCTTTAAGCTTAAATGAGAGTCTGATTATGGGATTACCATAATGTCCCTTCAATGTTTGTTCATTAAATGAAACCTTCTTTCTCAAGTCCTCGGGAACTAGGTTAAGCATAGCTTTTTTCACTTTTTCAACATCTTCTGTTGCATGACAACTTGCACTAACATCTAAGGACCTAACTTTAACCATAAACTATCTTCCCAAAGTAGAAATATTGTTCTTAATAGTAGAAATGGGTTTTGTGAGAAATTAGTGAAAGAACTTTTATTCCTCAGGCTTAATTACGCGAGCCCCTCTGGAGGCTTCATGCCTTCTTTTCTCTTCTCTTTCCTTCTGCTTTTTCTTCCACTTATACTTGTGCGTTCCACGTAATCCTCTTGATTTGAGAAGTCCTCTCATCTTTCTCCCAGCAGATGTTTTACCTCTAAACACTCTTCCCTTCTGAGACTTCTGGGTAACCCAGTTTATGTCGGGATCATTCTTTATTGCTGGATGATGTGGATCAACAAATATTACTTCGAACCATTTGTAGTTACCATCTTCCCCAACGTAATAGCTATTAAGAACTACGAGGTTTGGATATTTTCTTGCAGCTCTTTCTTCAGCAATGAGCCTTAGGCTTTTGGCTGGTGCGAAACCGTAAACACCCATTCTCTTAGGTCTCCTACCCTTATTTGGCCTAGGTTTCCTACGACCTCCTTTCCTAACTCTAACCCTTACAACGACGAATCCTTGTTTAGCCTTATATCCTAATGCTCTAGCTCTATCAAGTCTTGTAGGTTTCTCTATTCTAACAATGGCTGGTTCTCTACGCCACTTAATTATTCTCTGCTTAAGTATCTCTTTAAATTCGCCTTCGTAGGGGCGCTTCCATAGCAACCTAATATACTTGTACATTTCTTCTCGACACCTACTCATGTAAAGGAGCGTAGCACATTATTACTGTCTAGGGGGATTATAATGAGTAGGGGGGAATATAAATTTAACCGAGAATCTTATATCGTAAACATCTAAAGTATTAGTTAACGTGGGGTTCTGAAGGTTGTTAATAGGCGTTATAGGGAAAACTAATGTCGGTAAGTCAACATTCTTCGTAGCTGCAACGTTAGCTACAGTTGAAATAGCTAATCACCCATTTACAACAATAAAACCAAATGTTGGAGTAGGGTATGTTAGGAAGAAATGTGTTTGCAAAGAATTTGGCGTAAAAGATAACCCTAGAAACTCCATTTGCATCGACGGTGAAAGATTCATTCCTGTAACGTTAATAGATGTTGCAGGACTTATTCCAGAAGCCCATAGGGGAAGAGGTTTAGGAAACAAGTTTTTAGACGACCTAAGAAAAGCCGATGTACTATTGCATGTAGTTGATGCTTCAGGAAGCACCGATGCTGAAGGAAGGCCCGTACCCCCCGGAACATATGATCCTGTAGAGGAGGTTAGACTTATACAGAGAGAAGTTGACTTATGGATGTTCCAAATACTTCAGAAGGACTGGAGAAAACTAGTACATAAAGCTGAATCTGAAGGAAAGTTCGAGGACTTATTAGCTGAGAGATTAGCTGGTCTCTCAATAACTAAAACACATATAGTAAAGGCTTTGAGAAATACGAAACTTAAAAATACGAAGCCTTCCTCATGGAGAAACGAAGAATTAATGCTCTTCGTTTCGACACTTAGAAAAATAGCTAAACCATCAATTATAGTAGCTAATAAGGCCGACATATCTGAAGCTCAAGATATAATAAAGAAGATGACTAGGGAATTAAAAGATAACATAGTTATTCCAACATCAGCACTAGCTGAGCTGGTACTTAGAAGAGCCGCCAAGAAAGGATACATAAAATACCTACCAGGAGACTCGGATTTCGAAGTAGTAGATGAAAGTAAGCTCACACTTAAGGAAAGAAAAGGTTTAGAATACATTAGAGAACACGTACTTAAAAAGTGGGGTTCAACAGGGGTTCAGCAAGCATTAAATAAAGCCGTGTTTGAAGTATTAGAAATGATAGCTGTTTACCCTGTCGAAGACCCTGTTAAACTTACTGATCATGAGGGAAGGGTTCTACCTGATGTTTTTCTCGTGAAGAAAGGAACTACAGCTAGGGAATTAGCATATAAAATACATACAGACTTGGGAAGAACGTTCCTATATGCTATAGACGCTAGGAGTAAGAGGAGACTTGGAGAAGACTATGTTCTTCAAGATAACGATGTTATATCGATAGTTGCAGCTAAAGGAATATAGTTACAATTATCCTAAAGGTTCGAAAATATAGCCCCCTCTCTCTTTAGGTTTCACAAAGGTTTTCGGAGGAACATCATCGTAAATTACTAGTCCAGGAGAAATCCAGGAGTAAGCACCAACCTTAACTCCCGGCATGAACATAACGTCAACACCTGTTTTAACATAGTCCCCAATAAACGCTCCAAGCTTCCCCCTACCACTACTAACTTTAGCACCTTTAAGAACAACCTTAACCGGCACATCATCAAATCTCAAATTAGCTGTTATGGTTCCAGCACCGAAGTTCACATGCTCACCTATTACGCTGTCTCCAACATAGCTTAAATGGGGTATGTGAGTATAGTTCATTATCACGCTTGATTTTATTTCGCAAGAAGCACCTATCTTCACATGTTCCCCAATCACAGTATAAGGTCTAATGTAGCTATTAGGCCCTATTTCGGAACCTTTGCCTATGAAAACAGGTCCTTCAATATATGTTCCGCTTTTAACATATGCTCCTTCACATATAAAGACGGGACCCTTAATTACAACGTTGTTTTCAACGGTTCCAAGTATTTTCTGTGAAACTATTTTCTCTAAAAAGGCCTTGTTTACATCTAAAATATCCCATAGCCTACCTAGTTCTAACCATTTGTTATAGCCTATTTTAACTACTCTTACCTCTTCGCTTTTACTCATAAGGGTTATGGCATCTGTTAACTCTATTTCCCCTCTAGGCGAAGTACCTATTTTATCTAAATAGCTAAATACATTATCGCTTAAAACATAGATTCCAGCATTAATTATGTTAGAAGGTTCTGTTCCAGGTTTAGGCTTTTCAACAATTCCTTTAAGTAACCCGTTTTCTTCAATAAGAACACCATAATCCCATGGCCTCTCTGTTTCAACAGCTGCAATAATGTTTTCATATTTTTCGGAAAATTCTAGGATCCTCTTTAGACCTGAAATTTCCACGTATATGTCCCCGTAAATTAAAAGAAAACGGTTTTTGACATGCTTTCTTACAGTCTTTAACGCATGGCCTGTTCCTAATGGTTCACCTTGGTCAATAAATTTTATTGAGGAGAACTTGTTAGAAAAGTTTTCTTTAACATACGCGGTAATTTTATCTTTTAAGTAACCTACTACAAATACTACTTCTGAAATTCCTATAGCTCTTAAGTTCTCTAAGACATAGTATATGAATGGTTTATCTAGCACTTGAATTAAGGATTTAGGTTTAGTGTATGTGAAAGGCTCTAACCTCTCGCCTTTTCCTGCAGCTAAAATTACTGCTTGGCTAATCTTCACCTTCAAGCACCGTGATAAGCGCTGTTATAGCTGATGCTGCAGCTAAGTCTGTTGAAATAGTTACACCAGGTGCTATATCAAGAATGAGTGTAGCGAACCTATATATACCTGAAGGTATTCCTACTCTTGATCCCACAAGTATGTTTATTCTCTTATTTTTTCTGTTTTCGAAAATATCCTTAATTTTGTCTTTAACTTTAATTATAGGTTCTCCTTCGGGTTCAAAAACGATTATGGGTTCTTTGAATCTATCCCTAACGAGCTGATAAAGGTCTTGAACATAAACTGGAACCTTATGTACTTCTCTGCCGTAGGTTTTTCTTTGTATCTTAAATCTAGATTCTATACCTTCATACACACCTCTAATGAATGTTGCTAATTGGTCTGCTGGAGTTAAGCCTATAGGTGCTATTACCAGCTCTTTTACCTCAAATGTTTGAGCTTCTCTACCTATTCTAACACCCATATTGTATGCTGCATCTAAAGGTCCTAGATAGGGCATTTGCACTAAGGATGTTTTCCTTAAATATGTTATTACAGGCCTCTTATTCGGTCTAAGCTTCTTATATTCCTCACTTCCGGGAAGAATAGAGATTAACGCGTATTCTCCGATTATCTCTATGGCAACGATTTTATCGGGAAAACTTAAATTGACGCTTGCTCCAGTAACCTCCTTTACCTTTGCTCCAGCCTTTACATTAACATCAATGCTTGTGAAATTATGCTTACCTCTCCTTACGGTTCTTACAGCAAATGTTTCATTAGAGCTTATTTTATCCTTAGCTACTTCAGCTGCTGCTTCAGCTATTTCGTCAACATTTGCTCGGACAACTTTAAGTGCTGGAATGACTTTTTCAGCTTCTAGAACTTCGGCTTTAATTTTCCTAGAATCTTCTACAGGGGTTTCCGAATAAACCAAAACTAAACCCATAAATCCTTGAGGCCTAGGTTTAACCTTAACATTAGGCAGAGTTTCAAGAATTCTTGCTGCAACAATGTTTTCTAAACCTAAAGGGGTTTTCACAACTATAGTTGGTACATCCAAAAACTACACCCTATACTTCCTAGGAAATAATGTTAGAACATTCTAAGATAAAGGGTTTGGAATTATGTTTTGAAAAACTATGTGGCTGCTTGCTCCTTAACTATTACTTCCTTAATTAGCTCTTCGGCTTCCTTTCCTTTAAGCATTAATGGCGATACTACTGCAGCAGACTTAGGGCCTGTAGGTGAAGGCACTGTAAGAAGCTTTGATTTGTAAATTTCAACTTTCCTTATCGGATATATTTTCTTCGCTTCATTATATATTTCTGAAGCTAGCTTACCAAATATCATAGCTTGAATTAGTTCGTCGAAAGTCATTTGCGAAGCTCTTGTTTCAATTATTTCCTTCATCATCTTCCTTATAGCTCTCTTCTGAGAGGACTTACACCTAAACGATGTTAGTACAACACCAGTTATTCTTAAGCCGTACCCGTCCTTTGTTTGAACATTGAATATTCCTTGAATCTTA
Source organism: uncultured Desulfurococcales archaeon (assembly GCA_964526225.1). Classification (GTDB taxonomy): domain Archaea; phylum Thermoproteota; class Thermoprotei_A; order EX4484-217-1; family EX4484-217-1; genus DRYM01. Next base: position 52,482 of record CAZGLL010000008.1, read on the forward strand.
CTGCTCCTTCTTCTAACAATGCTTCTCATATAATCTCTAGCTAGCTCATGACCCTTAAACCTAGTAATGCATTTGTCGCCAACAACCTTTATTATCTGAAAGAATAAGTGAACATGAACTAATGTGAAATCTCCTGTTAAATCGTAAAGTGTCGTTTCAAGAACCCTGCCGATAAGTTTCAACGGATCATCGGCAGGTGTCGTTCCCAAAGGTACCTCTCCGAAAACAGGCGGAGCTACAATAGTGTACCATTTCTTCATTTTCCACTTATCCTTAACTGTTGCTCGCGGAGCCGGCATTTTACCGAAGCACCTTTAGCTTTCCTAAGCTATCCTTTTTTAACATAGATAGGTAGTATAAAAGAGTTACTTGCTAAACAGTTTCTAGTTTCTCAAAAACCTTCTCAATAGACTTAATATGAGCAAGTATCTCATCAACCGTATTTTTAAGTGTACTAACAACATCACTTGTTCCATGAACTTCAACATCTATTATTAATGTGTCCTTCTCTACATACTGCATTATCTGCATATTCCCCTTTACAATGAGATTATCAGGCTTTAATGCTGAGGAAATAGTTAACGCTTCTTTAGCGTTTCTAAATTTCAATATGAGCCTCACTTTAGCATTCATATTAGAGCTTCCTCATAGACGAAATTATGTTACGTAAACTCGAAAATATGAAGCCATAAGATACTTGCTTATCTGATAGCTTAGAGAACATCTCAATAGCTTTTGAGGAATTTGTTAGAAAAACTCTCTTAATAGTCGAATACGTTATTAGAAATCCATTTTTCCCCTCAAATATTATAACGTCGGATTCGTCAGCGTAGCCTGAAGTTAAAATAACGGATTCAAGAAGGTAGACATAATTTTCCATATTAGTCTTTACGACCTTGACCTTTCTTCCACCTACTTCTAATTCACGTAAGGGTTCTTTCAATATATTCTCGAAGGCTGAGCTAACGGTTTTTAAAGCTTCATAATACGTTTTACTATGGATCTTAGATATAACATCGAAGAAGTTTCTAACATATACTGAAGCACTATATCCTGTTTTCTCAATAACTGCAGTTAGTTGTGCTGAAAACTCTAATAGATCTCCAGAGAACCCTCCTATAGTGCTTTTTAAAGAATAAACCTCACCTATAAGATCATCTACTTTCCATGTATCTGAAGAAACCTTGTTAGCAAACTTTAGTATATCCTCGATAACTTTCTTTATTGTTGAAGCTTCATGGTCTGTTAGCTTTGTAGATAAATCTTTAATACCATGTTTCCTTACAAATTCTCTGCAGTTGTTTTCATTTCCTGTTAGTCCGTAAAGGTAAGGTATAAGGGATTCTGTAAGGGCCTTATATAATGGTTTATTCGTAATTCCGAAAATCCTTACACCTTTAAATTCTTCTATAACCTCCTTGTTTATAGCATCATTAAATATTGATTTCTCAACAGGATCCTTAGGTAGTTTAAACATATTTGATGCTATAAGTGATGATAATAGTAATAGATAGTCTATTGCATCAAGTTTGTCCTTAAGTATTTTCCAAGTGTAAATAGCCGTTCCCGAATATCTTGTAGAACAAATTATTAACGCATTCCCCTTACTTTTACCAAGCCCTTTAACACATAACCCAAGAATTAATGCTTTCTTAGATTTCCCAGCAACTTCATCATATTGTTTTTTAGACAAAGGAATTCCTATACTTATTAAGTTAGCGTTTTTCACCCTATCAGCATCAATTGTGGGCTCTAACCTTACAGCTAATGGGGTATCTGAAGCGATAATTTTCGAGATGAAAATTGATGCTGATAAAATATCGGGAACACTAGGGTAGACATAGACGAGTGTTTCTTCACCTGAGGAAATGATGTCTAAGCTGAATTTTACGGCCTTCTCTAAATCACTACCCTTTCCAGATGATGTAAACGCTAATATGTCAATGGATTGTGACCGAGCATTAGGCAAAAACTATTTCACCAATGAAAAATAGGGGGAATTCTTTATTAAATTTAGTTTGCTTTTTAAATTTTCATGTATTAAAGAAATCATGTTTAAAATGTTCTTGAAATAAGTAATCTTACCTTTTCTGGTTCGTACTTCCATCCCTTAGGTAGTTTACCTACCCTAACATAGTATTTCACAAGTCTTCTAATTTTGGATTCTATTTCTTCAAGACCACGTTTTGAATGGTAATCTTTGGGATGTTCCTCTAAATGAGCTCTTAATCTAGCTGCTCTCTTCATAAGATTAAAGAGATCCTCAGGTATTTCTGGCGCTAAACCATGCTCTTCTAGGACTTCCGTTATTCCCTTACCTAAAATAGGTTTAACAAGAGGTATACCATACTGGTCTCTTAGTATAATACCTATCATTGAAGGCCCATATCCCTTCTTAGCTAACTCAACTATGAGAGCCTCTATTTCTTCGGAACTTAGCCTAAGCCAACGTGGTGGACCGGCTCTGATAGGCCTCGTAGAGTGGGATTTTCCCTTCTCCCTTTTCTTATTCATAGCTTCAGCCTACCCTCACCACAGCCTTCTTGCATCAAAGTGTAGTATACTCTACCTTTTAAACTTATCTTGAACAAGCCAGGAAGCTAGCTTTCTAAAAGCCTTAGCCCTATGAGAAAACTTGTTTTTCTCAACAACGCTCATTTCGGCAAATGTCTTTTCTGAACCATCAGGAATAAATATTGGATCAAATCCGAACCCCATATTTCCCCTAGGTTCATAAGCTATTCTTCCATCAACAACACCCTCAAATAGCACTATTTGTGAGCCATCAATATATCCTACTATGGACTTAAATACTGCTTTTCTATTAGAAACGTTTTCCATTAACTTAAGTATTCCGCTAACACCTATTGTTTTAAAAACGTAACTTGAGAAAACACCTGGAAACCCCCTTAATGCTTCAATAAATAATCCCGCATCTTCTACAACTAAAGGTTCACCGACGACACTATAGAGTAGTATTAAAGAGAATCTAACAACATCACTTAAGCTTTCAGCTTGAATTTCTGGCTTATTTAAACATAACTGCTCAACTTTTATGCCATATTCTTGAAGAACATTGCTTACTTCTACAAACTTATGCTTGTTTTTTGTAATAAAACGTATTTTCACTTCTTCTTCCTCTCCCTAACATATCTTCCTCTACGCCTAATTTCTAGGACTTTATTGTAAATTTTTATTGCGAAATCCTTACCAACAACGTTAATATATCCTTTAAGAACATTTTCCTTAGAAATTTCAACAATATCGTAATGTGTACTTTCTAAAGATCTAAACATTAAGTGCAAATCTATTGCGTACTCTTCAATATCATTTGTTCTCTTGGACAATCCAAAATCTATTATCACAGGTTCTTCGTTATTTACAACTATGATGTTTGATGTTGTGAAGTCGCCATGTGCAATACTGTTTAAATGTATTTTACCTAGGATTTCACCTACTTTCAAAAACATGTTCTCGATAAATTCTTTACTAGGCTTCCTTCTCAACAATCTTTCTAAAACCTCGCCTTCAACATATTCCATAGTTATTGATGTTTCAGATAAATCGTAGTCGAAAAGTGTTGGTGCGGGTATACCGAACTTTCTCATATAATATAGCATTCTAGCTTCATTAATTGTTCTACGAATCCTAAGGCTCCTATCAAATTCCGGCGGTCTATATGGTTTAGGAACCCTCTTCTTATAAACAACATCGTATCCTAAATACGTTGCTTTGTAAATGTGTGCTTCAGCACCTTTACTTATAAGGTGAAGTATTTTCAAACCTATTTCATCCACGGAATATCTACCTCGTCGAGACGCCACCTCTGATTGACAAACGCTTTCTCAGACTCTATCGTTATTCCATATTTGAACATTAACAATCCTGTCCAAGCAATCATTACGCCATTGTCTCCAGCGTATTTTTTAGGTGTAACATGTAATGAAGCATTATGTTCTTTAACCATTAACTTAAGTTTATTCTGAAGTATTGGGCTTGCTGCAACACCTCCCGTTAGAAGAACTTCCTTCTTCCTAGTATGGGCTAGTGCTCTTTCAGAAGCCTCTATGAGCATATTGTATGCGTTTTCTCTAAAGCTTAAACATATGTCTTCAAGTTTCTCATTACCTTCAGTAAGCTTCTTTAAAGCAGCTGTTAAGAGACCGGAGTACGAGAGGTCCTCTCCTTTCACGACATAAGGTAGGTCAATTATTTTACTGCCTTTTTCAGCGCATAAATCTACAACATGCATACCCTTAACAACATATGGTGGCGCTAATCCAGCTTCCCTAGCAAAGACATCTAAGCAGTTTCCTAACGCTATATCTAACGTTTCCCCGAAGACCCTATATCTTCCTCCCGAGAAAGCAGCTATTAACGTGTTTCCTCCCGAAACATAAACTACTAATGGGTCTTTTGCTCCGGTAAGTAGCTTACCTATTTCAATATGTGCTACAGCGTGATTTACAGGAACAAGAGGCTTAGAATAATGTATTGCTAATGCTCTAGCAATAACAGCTCCTGCTCTTAAACACGGACCTAACCCTGGACCTAATGCAACAGCTATAGCATCTACGTCGTTAATCGTTATTCCAGCTTCACGAAGAGCTTTAGCAACAATTTCAGCAGAAACATTTGAATGATGTTGAGCGGCTTCTCTGGGATGTATTCCTCCTTTTTCAGGAACGTAGGTATCTCTTACGTCAGCTAAAATTTTACCGTCTTCATCAACTATTCCACATCCGAAAGTATGTGCTGTAGACTCTATACCTAAAACAACAGTTTTCCCCTTTAACATGTCAATATACCATTATAATGTTTATCAAAATATAATGTAGAATGCATGTTTGAATAATGTTATGTTCAAAACTATTTAGAAATACTACGTTGCTGTGAAGTTTTATTATTTACGTTTCTTTTTAGTTGTTACGAATTCCGTATAGCCGCATTTACCGCAATGCCATCTCTCAACAGGTTTTAAATGATGTGCCATAATACTTCCACATCTAGGGCATCTCTTATTTTTAAGCCTTATAGTTCCCTTCTCATAGTCGTATTCGTATAGTTTATGAACATAAGCCATCGCGATCACTTACCCTCCTTCTTTTCAGGCTGGTTTCTACGAATAATATGTGGTGGTTCAAATTTTTTAGCTCTCTCAGGTGACGAATAAACATGTATTATTGCTTCGGTTTCTGAAATTCCAAATTTTGTTTCAACTTTTCTAATATATACTTGGTCTAATGGAACGTTTAGTGCTTTAGCTACTGCTTCCCTAACAGCATATCTTTTAGGAGTGCCTTTACCCATATGGTATATTACTCCTTTAATTTCTCTCCTCTCTATTAGTGGATTCCATTTATCTTCAACAATCACCATTTCGTACTCATCGCTTATTTTAATTGTTTTCACATTTCCAACATTTATTAGCGACATGGCTTACTACCACGTCAGCTTTCCTACAGTAATATCATCAGTCTCGACTTTTTAAAGGTATGAGTTATACTTATACTTTCTGCTTATTAACAGTTAGAAAATAGTTCTCTGAAGTCTCCTTCAAATTTCGAAAGAATTTCCGCAACCATTTTTTTAGAGTCTTTATTGACATGTATCGATACAACACCTACTCCGGGTTGTCCATAAAATACAAAGGAGCCTAAAGGAGCCTCCATGACCGATGGTAGAACAGCTAAGTCCTCCTCACCATTAATATATATGAGTGCTTTAACGTTCATTCTAAGAACACTTCTAATAAGACACCATAGTTCTTCAGTTAATGTTCCGGGAGGATTAATTATGTCGGAACAGATATTGTAGAATACGAAGTAATTGTAGGGGAAAACTATTTTTCTTCTAAAACTTCTCCTATCAACAATTGAAATGTCGGGAAAAATAGAGTTCATAAGGAAATTTTGTGTTACTATATCACCTACAGTAATTATTTTAGGTGGAGAATGCTTTCTCAAAATATCTATTACTTTGTCAACAATTTTATCGGGAGTATGAGTTAACAATTCACCTAATGGTTCTTTAAGTTTCTTCCTTAAGAAACCAGGTAATTTTATATGTTTCCCCAAAACTACCTTACCTTAATAGCGTACATGTGAGGCTTATTTTTATTTATGAATTTGGCTGTTTTTGAATCCTCAGATACAATAATAACCATTCCCTCCCAATCTTCACTAAACTCTCTAGAACCACAAACTGGACATTGTAATTCCTCGTGGGGAACTAGTGCTCCACATTTCTTACATGCTTTAAAGGGTTTCCTTCTTCTATATGACATAGCCTACTACCTCATTTCTTTTTTGACTTTTTCTTTTCCTCCTTCTTACCGTAGATTCTTTCAAGATCCTCACGTATCCACTCAAGCTTTCCTAGGAACGGTTGTCTCATCGTAGCACCTATTTTCATAACTTTATTCGATAACGAAGCACTTACAGCAATTATTCTGATCCTTACGAGATCTCCTTTCTCGAGAATCTTCTTAGTTTCCTTACCTATGAGCGCGCCTCTCCTACTATCATACATTAATACGTCATCTAGAATCTGCGACTTATGCGTTAAAGCATCTAGTGGACCTAAGTTTACGAAGGCACCGAAATCTGTTATTTCAACAACTTCTCCTTCAACAACCTCCTTTATTAGAGGCT
>CAZGLL010000009.1:0-57567 GCA_964526225.1 uncultured Desulfurococcales archaeon
CATCAACCTTAATTTCGTATCGTGGTTCCTCTAAGATATTTAAAGGAAGAACATAGTGTTTCCAAGCATCAGAGAATGCTATACTTTCAAACCATTCACGCCAAGGCAATTTAACAATTTTATTCTCAACATCAACATATTTAGAACTTAGAATAAGCCCAAAAAGTTCCTCATGAGTCTCGTAAATTTCATAATCTCTTATCAAACGTAATGATAAGAGTTTTCTCAGAAACTTCTTAATAATGTTATCGTTATTTGCAGGAACATAAAACTTAGCGAAAACCATGTCAGAAGGTTCGTGAGAAGCTGCAACCTTTCTACACCATGGAATGTTATTAACTATATTATATACTGTAGTCAACTTTCCTGAGTTTACATGCAATTTTACGAAAACTCTCTTTAACCCCATTTTACTAGCATTTATAAGTGGTTCAACAGAAACACCAGTCTTTCTTATCTTCTTAACCCTATTGTAAAGAGTAGTTTTGGGTATTCCAGTAGCTCTACTTAACTTCATTAGATTACGAGGCCCGAACTTATAAAGGGCCTCAATTATTTTCAAGTTCTGTTCATCAATAATTTCAAATAGTCTTAAAGATTTTGTAAGTATTTCCTTTATGTTTATAGTACTCTCTATCAAAGCTTCACTTAGCAACTTCTACAATCACCACTAAGTTAACCTATTCAATCAGCTACTATGTATAGAAATGATAACTTTAAGTATTAGAGAATTTCGCAAAATTCTATTAATAAGGCTAAGAAAATAAAAATATTAACATAAGGCAAACCTCTTATGGCATTAGCCGCTAAACACCTTTAGCCGTAAGGGTCATCACTTATTGGTCTTCTTTGTATTACTATAAAAGACAGTCCTATTATTAGGCCTAAGATTATTTCTACCATCATTTCATTTGTCACCGAGAATTAGATTTGCGTAATAGATAATCGGTTTTTTTCCCATAGAATTAATTGGTATTATGGAATTTTTGTTATGGTTTTATATTATGTTTTTTGGTTATGATGTTTCATGATGTTGTTTTTCATTTGTTTTTTATTTGTTTGTTTAAAAATTATGTTGGGTGTGTGCGCATGTGTTTCTGTAGTATTTTTAGTAGTGGATATCCTATAAGGTATATTGCTATTGCTTCTCCTACAAAGATGCTTGCGTATGAGAACCAGAGTGGTATTGGGAATAGTAGTGGTAGGTATGTTCCTACTATGAGTGTTACTGCTAGTATTGCATATGTTGATGCTAGAAATGGTTTTCCTTTAGATGCTTTTGCTGCTAAAACTCCTGCTACTAGGTTTGCTATGCTTCCGAAAACGATGTCTATTATGTTTCCTGTTGCGTAAGCGTTTGCTATGAAGCATCCTATTGCTAATCCTATTGCTGCAGATATTCCGTGAATCATTGGTAGTGGTAGTAGTGCGTCACTTACTCTAACCTGTATTGGTCCGTAAGCTAGTGTTCCTACAGTTACTGTTTCGAGTATTGTTATTGTTGCGTAAAGTGCTGCGTAAATTGAAGCTATTGTTACATGTTTAGTGGTGATGTTTATTCCAATGGCTCATCCCCGAAATAACCTTTAGTGCATGGTTTATTTCGGGAAGTATAAGTTCTTTGAGAGCTAATTCTACAGCACCGGGGGATCCCGGTGTTGCGAAAACCAGCATTCCCTTATATGTTGCTGCTAATGCCCTACTAAGCCATGCTTTAGTTCCTTCCCTCATGAATGTTAGGTATCTGAAGAGTTCCCCGAAACCCGGAATTGTTTTTTCGGCAATACTTTTGATAACGTCAACCGTAATGTCGCGTGGGCCTATGCCTGTACCTCCTATGAGTAAAACAGTGTTAGCTCCATGCTCTTTAGAATCCTCTAATGCTCCAAGTATTTCCTCTCTCCTATTCCTAACTACAGCATAGAATACTACTTCATACCCGTACCTACGTATTTCGTTAGTAGCTATTTTTCCGCTTCTATCTTCAGCTTTACCTTCAGCTATTCTATCGCTAACCACGATTACGCTGAACTTTGCTTCCATAGGTTTACCTCAACAACACAATGTAGAGGAACATGCTATTTTAGGAAACGCTTTGTTTCCTTTAAAACTATCGGTTCTAAACATGGATTTAACAGCGTTAATGAAGTATTAGGGGAAAATTTTTATCTTATCATTCAACCTTTAAGACTAGCTGAAAGATTGTTCTGAAATTTAGAGGTAATTATTGATGACAGAATCAACAGGTAGAAGCAGTTCAGCTAAAGGTTTTGTTGAAACATCTATAACGGCTTTTAAGAGAACATTAAAGATTGGAGGCCCTATACCTAAGCTTAAGCCTAATGAGAAACTTCTTAGAAAAACACAGTCCCTATGTCCTGTATGCTATAGAATGCTTCCAGCAATAGTTTTTGAAAGAGACGGTAAAGTCTGGATTAGGAAAATATGTCCTGAACATGGAGAAATAGAGGAAATTTATTGGGGAGATGCTGAACTATACCGTAAGGCTCTAAAGTGGGAGGTTAAAAGTAAGCCAATTAAAGTAGTTTATACGAAAGCTGAAGCACCATGCCCGTTCACATGTGGTTTATGCCCATACCATATGACCTATACTGCTTTAGCAAACATCGTTTTGACCAATAGATGCGATCTCTCATGCTGGTACTGCTTCTTCTACGCTGAAAAAGCAGGTTACGTTTATGAACCCTCACTTGAAGAACTTAGAGAAATGATACGTAACCTAAGAAAACAGTATCCACGCGGAGGCTTAGCCGTACAGTTAACCGGAGGAGAACCTACATTAAGAGATGACTTAGTAGAAATTGTTAAAATGATTAAGGAAGAAGGTGTTCAACACATACAGCTTAACACTCACGGCTTAAGGTTCGCATACGATCCTAACGGTGTTGAATTAGCTAAGAAACTTAGAGAAGCAGGACTAAATACCGTGTATTTAAGCTTCGATGGTGTAAGTCCATCAGTTAATTTCAAAAACCATTGGGAAATACCCTTCATTTTCGATACGTTCAGAAAAGCCAGAGTAACAAGTGTTGTCTTAGTACCCACACTTATTAAGGGATGGAATACCGACGAACTAGGCGCAATAATTGTTTTCGCAGCTAAAAACATGGACATAGTTAGAGGAGTTAATTTCCAACCAGTTTCCCTAACAGGGCAAATGTCTAGAAGTGAAAGGGAGAAAGCTAGGGTAACAATACCCGACGCCATAAAGTACATTGAAGAACAAACAGATGGACAGATAAGTAGGGATGCTTGGTATCCAACCCCAGTAACTGATGTTATTTCTGATTTTGTAGAAGCATTTACTGGTGAACCGAAACTACATATGCCAATACATCCAGCATGCGGTATGGCAACCTACGTTTACGTTAAAAGAGAAAGCGACGGCTCAATAGAGTTCACTCCAATAACGAAATTCATTGATGTTGAAGGATTTTTCGAATACCTTAAGGAGAAAACGGAGGAGCTAAAGAAAGGAAAGAACAGATACGTTGTTGGATTAAAAATACTCTATAATCTAAGAAAGTTCATCGATTCAGAAAAGCAACCTAAAGACATTAACCTATGGAAGCTAATCTTCAACATATTCATAAAACATAATTACAAAGCATTAGGGGAATTCCATTACAATTTCCTATATATAGGTATGATGCACTTCATGGACCTATACAATTACGATATCCAAAGGGTTATGAGATGCGGTATTCACTACTTAGTCCCCGGAGGCAAGGTAATTCCATTCTGCACATTTAATGTTCTCCCAGATCTCTACAGAGACAGAGTACAGAAGGAACATGGCATACCAATTAAAGAATGGATTAGGATTAAAGGGATACATACTATTGGTGAGGCAATTAAGTACAAGAGAAACATTAAGAAGTTGGAATCGTCGGAGCTTTACAGGAAAACATATGCTGATTTTAGGGAGTGGCTCAATAAACGATAATACCGAAATTGAAATAAATGATGCAAAATAGCTTAAGTAATACCTTTTTAAATCATTTGGCTTAATAAATTATGAGTATTCCCCATTATTATCGTGAAGTAATACCTATTCCTTTTAAAAGTTTATATTATTCTGTGCGAAGAATGTAAATGGTAGCAACTCCGCCCAACGCCCCTCCTGCAGGGGGGAATGAGGGTAGGAGTATCTCGAGAACCCCGCCTCCGCAACCCTTCCCTCCTTTTTCACAAGCTCTTTTCAGCAAACTCAAGAATATATTTTGTAAGCTCATCTCTCCCCTTATCGTAGAATATTTTGGCTAGTTCGAAAATTGTTTTAGTCATAAGCACTTTCGGATATAGTTTTTGAGCTATAAATTTACCATTAGTTAGTAATTCTACGTCTTTACAAGCGTTCCACACAATATCTTGAAGCTTACCTATAAATTTCGCATCAACCGAATCTGCGAATCTAGCTATTTCAGACTCTATCATACTTGCAGGAACGCTTCCATGCATTTCAGCTAAGCATCTTATAAGTGTTTCAGGAGCTCCTCTCTTAGAAAGTTCGGCTATTATTGCAAACTCGTGGCTTAGGTACCAATCGCTTCTAGGCCTGTAGCCTCCTGTTATAGGGTCTTTCTCGTACTGATAGAATTTGAAAATGTCGTGAAGTATTGCTGAAGCAATAACCAAGTCGCGATTAACCTTTACACCATATGTTTTCTCGAAAATTTCGACTAGACTTTTAGCAATCGTTAGAACGGCCCATGTATGTTCGATAAGTCCTCCCGGATATGCATGGTGTTTTCTAGGTGCAGCAGGTGATTCGTAAATCGAGATTTTTGCTTCAGCTGAAGTAAACGTTATTTTAGGTTCTAAAAGTATGCTTAACGTTGCTTCTCTTATCTCTTCACTAACTATCTTCCTTGCTTCCTCAATTAGTTTCGAATATAGCTTCTTTTTAATCTCGAGATTCATCATAGAACAACACCTACTACTATATCGTTAACGTTTGTTCCTGTAGGGCCAGTGTATATGTAGTCCTTAAGTTTTTCGAAAAACATGTAGCTATCATTTTCTGCAAGAACATCGTTAACTTTTAAGCCAAGTTTCTCAGCTCTACTATAGGAATGAGCATCAACTATTCCTCCCGCAACATCCGTTACCCCGTCTATACCGTCTGTTCCCATACTAGCTAACACTACACCATGTAAGTTCCTTATTATTTTTGAAGATGATAGCGCTAATTCCTGATTCCTACCTCCCTTACCATTACCTACCACTGTAACTGTTGTTTCTCCTCCTGCAAGAATAGCGGCTGGTTTCTTAATGGGGAAGTTTGAGTAATAAATTTCCTCAAGAATAGATGCTAAAACTACTCCAGCATGTCTAGCTTCTCCACGCAATCTTGAAGTAAGGATTATAGTGTTTAAGCCTAATTCTTCTTTAGCATATCTTTTAGCCGCTATTAACGAAGCCATGTTACTAGCAACTATTTTATTATGTACTTTCTCAAAAACCTTATCTTCAGGTTTAGGTGTTTCCTCAATTAACCCTTTAGCACCTAACTTAAGGATTTCAACAACATTTCTAGGAAGTTTCTCTTCAATACCGTACTTTCTTATTATCTCTAATGCGTCCAAGAATGTTGTAGAATCAGGGGCTGTAGGTCCTGAAGCAATAAATTCTACGGGATCTCCCACAACATCCGATATTATTAATGAAACAGTTGTTGCCGGAAATATTTTCTTGGCAAGCCAGCCTCCTTTGAATAATGAAAGATGCTTTCTAACAGTATTTATTTCCTCTATCGAAGCACCGGATTTTAGAAGAATCTCAGTTGTCTCTCTTAAATCATTAATTGAAATTCCCGGTCGAGGAAGTTCAGCTAGAGCTGAACCTCCACCTGAAATAAGCACTAGAACTAAATCCTCTTCGCTAGCTTTTTCAGCTATTCTAACAATTTCCTGAGCTGCTTTAACACTTAACTCACTAGGTATGGGATGTGTTGATGGAAGAACTTTTATTTTAGCTAATAAATTGTATTTGGAAGTAAGTTGTTGGGGAATAGCGACTACTCCTTCACATATTTCTGAGCCAAGAATTTCTTCAACAGCTTTTGCCATGCCTCCAGAGGCTTTTCCAAAACCCACCACATAGAGCTTCCTATAGTTGAAAATATTTTCACCTACTTTTACGGTACCTTGTTTAATACGTGAAATATTCTTCTTAACAGCCTCTTCGGGATTAGCAACTTTAACCGCAACTTCTAATATTTTAAGTGCTTTTTCTCTAGCTTCCCTACATTTACCGCATAATCCATTTCTAATTATGGATTCATAATTTTTTATTATCACTTTAAATACCCTCTATTTTTCTAAGTTCTATGTGTAAGTCAGGTAGAATTATTGATGCATAGTATCCTTCAGTTAGGGAGCCTGGATTCACTATTTTTGTTCTACCTATTTCATCTATACCTCTCGATTCGTGAACATGTCCGCAGAGAAATAGTAGTGGCTGATATTTTTCAACAAATTTTCTCAGATACTTTTTACCTACATGTGATCCATTATATGCTATATCTGTTTTCGTACCATACGGTGGATGGTGGGATACAACTATCGTTTTAGCCATATCCGGTTTTTCTAACTCTATTTTCTCATGTACATCTGAAGAGTACCCCAAAATGTAGTAATTTTCGGCTTTAATTATTTCACCTTTAATGTTTATACCGTATTCATCCATTAAGTCAACTATGTAGCTATCATCAAGATTCCCTGGAACAGCATACACTCTTGTTTTAGCGTTCGCTAGGGTTTCAGCTACAAAATCACACTCTAAATCTCCTGAAACAACTATTAAGTTAAAATTTTCCGATTCAGCATATTCTAAAATGTACTCTAAGTAACTATATTGGCAGTGGATATCGCTTATATGCAGTATTTTAAACATCATTTACCCTTCTAATACTTTATCTTCTGGCTTATGCGGTACTTTAATCACAACTATTTCTAAAGGTTCGTTTAGAGCTTGTACAGTATGTTTCTCACCAGGTTCAATAATCAATATGGAACCTTTACCTACATGGAATTCTTCTACACTATGCGATTCAACAGTAACCTTCCCTTTACCTTTAAGGAAAATGAATATTTCAAAATGCTCTCTATGATAATGTTTTTTCGCAATAGTGTTTGAAGGGATAATTACCTTAAGTAAGCCTATTTTCTCACTACCTACCTTTAGAACATTAAAAATACTTCTGAAATAGTTTTCCCTTTCAACAACAGCTATATCGTCAAAATTAAAGAACTTAACCAAGATTAAACATCCTCACATAATTTGAATGTCAGCCTATCGACCCCTCGTCATAGCTTAAACGCTAAGCCTATGTCGACCTCATCATCTGAGAAAACTGTAAACAAAGAACAAATATTTAATACTAGCTGTTCTCTCTCCGAAGCTAAATAGAAAAGTCTAAAAATAGAGGTTAACGAAAAGAAATAAGGAGAATGGGCCCGTAGCTCAGCCTGGTTAGAGCGACGGGCTCTTAACCCGTAGGTCCCGGGTTCAAATCCCGGCGGGCCCGCCACATTGCATTTCCCCACCCCTTTCACATGTTAAGGTGCTTATATTTTGCTTTACGAACTAAGCGAGGGTATTTCTATTGTAGCTGGATATCCAGGGCTGCTTCTTACAAAACATGATTCATTGGTTATTGCGGATATTCATTTAGGTTTTGAAAGCGCTATTTCAGAAAGCGGAGTATATGTTCCAAGAAAGCAATTAACTAAGATCATTGAAATTCTCGACGAACTTATTGAAATAACTAAGCCTGCACGAGTCATTATAAACGGTGATTTAAAACATGGTTTTAGTAGGTTATTAAGGCAGGAGAGAGAGGAAATAGTGAAGCTTATAGATTTTCTTAGAAGTAAAGGGGTTAGTGAAGTAATTGTCGTTAGAGGAAACCATGATAACTATGTTTCCTTAGTACTTAGAGATTTAGGGGTAAACCTTGTTGATAAGCTAATTATAGATGAAATAATGATAACACATGGTCATGAATTCTTTGATCCTAGAAAGTACGATGTTAAAACAATAATCATAGGCCACGAGCATCCTAGTATAAGCTTAAGAGATGAACTAGGAATACCATATAAGTTTCAATGTTTTCTTAAAGGGAAGCTTATAACTAACCATGAAATAATCGTTTTAGCCCACATGAGCATCTATGCTTCAGGGAATTCTGTAACCTTAGATAGAGAAGCCTATCTTTCACCTATAGTTAAAAAATACGGTTTAATAGAGTATTTCAAACCATACATTATAGATAAAGAAGTAGGTGTTTTAGAACTCCCAGTGCTTAAAGACTTGGTAATGATGTATTCATTTTAGTGTTTTTAAACAGCTATACTAGGTAAGTTTATAAAATTTAAAAAGCTTTTTAAACACTGTAAACGCTATTTTAGAGTTGGCGCTTATGACGACGCCTAGGATTAGTGTTAAAATAGAAAACATAGTTTCAACAGTAACTCTCGACCAGAAAATAGATCTTTACGCAATTGAAAGAAGCATTCCCGGTGTAGAATACAATCCAGAACAATTTCCAGGACTTGTATTTAGACTTGATAGACCAAGAGTAACAGCGTTAATTTTTAGTTCAGGTAAAATGGTAGTGACAGGAGCTAAAAGCACAGATAATTTGAAGAGAGCTGTTAAGAAAATAATTAAAATTCTGAGGGAGAACGGAATAATAATAACAGGTAGACCTAGAGTTCAAATTCAAAATATTGTTGCTTCAGCAAACCTAGGTGTTGAAGTAAACCTAGAAATGGCTGCACTGTTGCTGGAAAACTGCATGTATGAGCCAGAGCAATTCCCAGGGCTAATATATAGAATGGATGAACCAAGAGTAGTGCTTCTAATTTTCAGCTCTGGTAAAATGGTCGTAACAGGGGCTAAGAGAGAAGAAGAAATCTACGAAGTAGTTAAGAAAATATACCATAAACTAGATGAACTAAGATGTTTAAGAAAGTAAAACTTTTTCTTTTCACTCCTACTTAAACCAAAATAAAGCTAGGGTTAAAAGATTGATACTTAGCGATTTTGATTTAAGAAACTACATTAAAACAGGTAGGCTCAAAATAGAGCCTTTTGACGAATCCATAATCAGAGAGAACGGTTTAGATCTTAGATTAGGTAATAAAATTGCTAGGCTAAAGAGAACAGATAAGGTTTTAGATGTTCTAAACGCTCAGAATGCTAATATTGAAGACTTCTATGAGGTAGAGGAAGGAAACGAATTCATAATATACCCTAACGAGCACATCTTGCTTCACACATTAGAGTACATTAAGCTTCCACCTGAACTCATGGGATTCGTAAACTTAAGAAGTACCTATGCCCGACTTGGCATAATGGCTCCTCCGACAATTATCGATGGAGGTTTTGAAGGTCAGTTAACAATTGAGCTTATAGGTAGTTCTTTTCCTATAAAACTAAGGGCAGGAATGAGGTTCATACATGTTGTTTTTGCAAAACTTACAAGCCCTGTTGAGAAACCGTATAGTGGAGTTTATCAGGGACAACGTGGAGTTACGTTACCTAAGATTTTCGGGAACTTCCGAGTAGTTTAGCATAAAGGTCGATAATGCATTTTTTATCAACATAGTACTTACCGTTTTTAACGTAAATTCTTACACCTTCTATTTTGAGGAGTTTGGCTTTGAAATCTACAGAGCCTCCACTATATCCTCCTATTTCACCGTCAAATCGTACCACTCTATGGCAAGGTATTTTTATGATTTCTCTATTTCTAGCTAAAATCCTTCCTACAACCCTAGGATGTATGTTAAGGATTTTCGCTATTGAACCATATGTTGTAACTTTACCTACAGGTATTAGCTGTATAAGTGCATAGACAAGTTCATCTAAAGATTCGCTCATAGATGTTCCCTACGAAAACTTTTCTACACACTAAGTTTTTCTCAGACTTAGATTACATATTTAGTTTAGTGAAGCAATGATGAGCAGGCTAGGAGTTGACCTTAATGATAGGGAAGGTAGGCCTCTGAGCTAAAAAGCTCTACGAAGTGTTAACCTATGGTTTCTAAGGAGACATTGTGGAAGAAAGTTGCAGAAGAAATAAGCAGATGTAGAAAATGCAGACTTCACAAGCATAGAAAAAATCCTGTACCTGGAGAAGGCTCTTTAAACACAAAGATAATGTTTATTGGTGAAGCCCCCGGAGCTAAAGAGGATGAAGAAGGTAGGCCCTTTGTCGGTGCGGCAGGTAAGCTTCTAACAACATTACTTGAAAGCATAGGGTTAAGGAGAGAAAATGTTTTCATAACAAACGTTGTCAAATGCAGGCCACCTCATAATAGAGACCCACTAGATGATGAAATAAACTCTTGCCTACCATACCTTATAGAACAGATCAACATTGTTAAACCTAAAATCATAGTTACATTAGGTAGAATATCAACTAAAACAGTATTCCAGCTTGGAAATTTACCGTTCAAAAGTATGAGTAAAGATAGAGGTGTTATTAGAGAAGCAAAAATAGGTGAAGTAGAAGTTAAAATACTTCCTACATACCATCCAGCAGCAGCTCTCTATAATCCTAAGTTAAGGTCTAAGATAGAGAGTGATTTTAAAGCATTAGCTAAAATCTATAAGAACATGGAGGAAAGTGGTAGGAAGAAATATACTTTACTTGACTTCCTGAGGGAAAGTTAATGGTAAAGATAAAAAAGCCGAACGATATTTTAAGGTACGGTTATCGCTATATTCTCTCATATCCTAAAATGATTCTTCCATTTATGATATATGAAGCAGGCGTTATAGTTGGTCAGGCAGTAATAGTGATAGCATTCCTTTCACTACTAAGCTATTTTAAAGCATTTAACCTCATTCCCAAAATTGTTGAGTCCATTGAGGCTAGAAATTTTGAAGCTCTAACCTCACCTGAAATAATGCAACCCATACTAATAACGTTAGGTATTGCTGGAATAGCGTACATGTTAGTAATAATTATTTTTGATAGCTTTGTTAAAGCAGGTCTTTATCCGTTTCTTCAGAAACTACTTATTGAAAAGAATGTTAGTACAACATATTTTCTGAAGGAGGCCTTTAAAAATTGGGCTTTAGTTTTTAAAACGAACATACTAATATACTTTTTTACGGCAATACCATTAATACCGTCAATTATTCTATTGTACTTTAGTCTAAGAGAAATAATTTTCGGATCCGCAGAGGAGCTAGGTTTTACAGCATTAATGTTTATCGCAGGTATACTTCTAGCATTAATAATATATTTAGCATTAATTTTTGCTCCAATAGCTGCTTCGATAGATGAAAACACCCCACTACAAAGTATTATTAGAAGTGTTTCAATAGCTAAAACCGAAATTGGAGCAATAATACTTTACTTTTCATCATTAGTTGCGGTTTCACTTGTAGCTATAGCTATAGAATCAGCTGTTGAAATATTTTATGTAACATTAGGTAGTTTAGTAGGGATAATAATTAGTTTAGCAATTATACCGATTCTTCACCTATATCTTGTAGCAGTTTACGAAACACATAATAACGAAACATTGTCTGAACCTGTGGAACCCAAATTAACGTTGAAACTCATATATAAGACTTTAAATAATGGATTAAAACTCGTTAGAGTTTTCTTCACAACAAAATATGGCTTTTTAGCGTTAATTATCACATTTGCTGTTTTTTCAGCAGGCTACATTCTAGGTTATTTAACAGTAGATCCTGAAATAAGATCGGTACTAGTAAATTCTGGAATAATAGTTCCAGGGAAGTTAAATCCAGAATTTAAAGTGTACAATAGAATATTTCTTGGCCTAGACATATTCTTTCATAACTGGAGGACTTCTCTTTCAACTGCAATGTCTGGTATTGTCTATGCTATTCCATCGACAATTTCGACTTTATTTAACGGTTACGTTATAGGTGTTGTTTACGCTACAATAAATGATCCTATAAAAGCTTCTGCAATAATTTTACCTCACGGAATAATAGAAATACCAGCGTTTCTTCTCGCAAGTGCATCCGGTATGTTCTTAGGTTTCAAAATGATTCTTTTCAAAAGAAGAAAAGTTTCCATAAACGAAATATCCTACGATTTGGAAAGAACAGCTATTTTCATAATAGGTCTTTCACTAGTTTTCCTAGTAGCAGGCATTATAGAATCCAATGTCACACCGATAATAGCTGAAATGGCTGGATGGAGCTAGCTTCCTCTTTTAACTAAAGTCTTCATAACTATATTGTCAATTAATGTTTCGTATTTTACACCCCAGTCTTTACTGAACGCTGCTATTGAGTATACTTTTTCGACATTAGTTATCGGCACATCGTATAGATTTAAATGGTAGCTCTTAGCTTTACCACCAGCTTCATTGAGTATTAAAAGTGCTGCTGCTACATCGACGTTTCTAAGTTTAGATCTTAAATCAAGAAAGATTCCGGCAACAGATTTAGCAACATATACTATGTCTAAGCTTGCGGAACCTAAGCTTCTTAGCTTAAATGCTCCAAATACTTTTTCTAATTCCTTAAAAACATCATATGATTCATAATTTAAATATCCAAAAATAAATGGGGAACCTATGTTTTTAGGTTTAACAAGGTTTTTTCCGTTTTCGAACGCTCCATAACCTTTAATTGCATAATAAATTTTTTCCCTAAATATTTCGGAAACGACACCTATAATAATGTCTCTTAATGTTGCTTTTTTAGAGTACTTAGCTACCGCAATGCTTACAGTAGCATAGGGGATATTTGCAGTAAAGTTGTTACTGCCATCTAATGGGTCTATTACTACAATGTATTCTGGTTTCTCACTAAATCTCTTATATCCGAATTCTTCACTAACAAACAACGCATTTACATGTTCTCTCCTGAAGACTTCTAGAATTATTTTTTCGGTTTCAACATCAAATCTCCTAGTAACATCCTCTTCACTCCATTTAACAAATTCAGTAAAATACTGATTGCCCTGAATCTCTCTCAGCCATTGTGAAGCCGTTTTAGCGGCTTCAATAGTTATTGAAGCTAAAGTTTCTAAATCATAACTCATGTTTACCACCAACTAAATTATTAGATCTCTCGGATATGTTGAAAGTATGGTGCTTCCGGATTCTGTAATTAAGACGTCATCCTCTATTCTTACTCCTCCTAATCCTTTAATGTAAACTCCTGGTTCCACAGTAACTACCATTCCCGGCTTTAATGTTTCATCGGATTTGGAACTTAACCTAGGAAACTCATGTACATCAACACCTATGCCGTGCCCTAATGAGTGAATAAAGTATTTTTCATAACCATACTCTTTAAGCACTTTTCTTGCGGCAGAGTCGATTTCTGAAGCCTTAACTCCCGGTTTAATATTCTTTATAGCTTCTTTTTGAGCTTCAAGAACTGCGTAAAAAACGTCTTTAAGCTTATCACTTATGCTCCCTAAGCTCAATGTTCTTGTTAAATCTCCACAGTATCCTTCGTACTTAGCTCCTATATCTATAACTATAAGCTCCCCTTTCCTAATAGGCTTTGTAGATGCTATTGCGTGAGGTAGTGCAGAATTCGCTCCGGAAGCTACTATGCTCGGAAACGCTACTTCGGGACTTCCATTAGTTTTAAATGCGTATTCTATTTCAGCTGCGAGCTCTAATTCCTTAACACCTTCTTTGAGGGATTCAAGAGCCACAGCGAAGCCTGTTTCGGTAATTTTTATTGCCTTCTTAATAGCATTTATTTCTTCAAACGTTTTTACAGATCTCACACCCATAATGTCCTTCGAAATGTCTACGAACCCTATATTGCCACTGTTCTTTGAAAGAGCCGATATTAGCCAGAAGCTAACCTTGTAATAAGGTAAACCGACTTTACTACATTTACATTCCTCCAAAGCTTCCTTAATTGTTTTTTCAAATTTTTCTTCATAAACATGTACCTCAGTATTTTTGGATTCCTCAAGGGCTCTTTCATACTCTAATTTCGGGACATAAAGTTTCGGAACCTCATCTTTAGGAACAATTAATGCTATTCCTTCAAATCCCTTAAACTTTGAGATGTAGAATATGTTAGAGGGATCTGTGAAGAGCAAGCAGTCAACATTTCTTTTTACAATAATTTCTCTTACTTTTTCCACAATAGGTTTTGTCATTTAATTCACCATTTAGGTGTTCCGATAGTTCGTAACCACTAAAACTATTTAAGATGCTTGGTTTAAGCTATTCTGATGTGATAAATAATGTCCGAAGCCTTTTTGAGGAAACTATATAAGTTAATGCTGTTTTTCGTACTAATTGTTTCAGTAGCTAACACTTTACTTACGTTCATTAAACTTACATTATTTGAAGGAGAAATCCTTGATTACATATTCTTAATCTTGTGGTTTATTGCATCCTTGCTATTCACGATTATTTTAAGGAGAAACATTCGCTAAGTAAATTTGGAAGTTCCCAAATGCCTTTAATCACATAGCGTGCTCCATGTTTCTTCAAGAGTTCTTCGCTTTTCAGCCCTGTTAAAACACCTATTGTAATTACCCCCGCTTTTCTACCTGCTTCCATATCAACCCAATAGTCTGCTACGAAAATTGTTTCATCACCACTTACTTGATGTTTTCTTAAAATTAGCGTTAGTATACCTTTTCTTGAGAAGAGAAAGTCTTCTTCTGAGGGATCTTGTTGAGCGAGAGTGTATACTTCATCTACGTAAGTATCTAGTTTAAAATGTCGAAGTTCCTTCAATATTTTCTCGGGTTCGGTCTCTCTCCCTGTAGACACTATAACGCTTAGGCCTCGGCCTTTAAGATACCTTAGGGTTTCTTTAGCGCCACAATACGGTCTATCGTATGGGCTAATGAAGTTACTGTATATTTTCCTAAACTCTTTCCAAAAACGCTCTTTTTCTATTTTTAAAAGCGGATTAAGAATTTCTGTAAGCTTATCTTCCCTAAAGTTTTCTATAAATTCTCTAAAGCCTATTTCACATAATCCATAGTTTCTTCTAACCCTATTATAAACAATGTAGAATCTGTGTATTGTATTTACCAATGTCATGTCTAAATCTAAGATAGCTATTTTCAGCTTACTCATCCCTTTAAGCCCTGAATTCTCCGGTTACAGTTTAGCTTATAACCTAGCTTATTTTAAGTATTCTCTAATAGGTGCTTTAAGAGCATGGGTAGAAGGAAACCATTATTAGCTAGCGGAAGAATCGTAGGAGATTATGAGCCTCTCTTTAAGTATTGGGAATTAGCAAAAAACGTAGACAAAAGTATAGCTGAAAATGCTACGTTAAAAAACGAAGACTTTGATTACTTATTGGAATTGCTTTCTAGAAGAAAAATAATTAGCCTAATTGAGCTTCTTAACAAACTTGAAGAATACATGCTAAGTAGGGTTGATGCTGAGGTAGCGGCTAAAGCATTAAAAGAAGTTTATAATGTAGAGTATGGTTTAGAGGATGCTAGAAGAAAGATAGCTAGAATCTTAGCTGGATGGCTTATTGAAGCAAGTAATATATGGGGTGACATTAGACTTAAAGGACCTTTACATTGAAACTAAGGAAGCTAAAGTAGAAGATGCGTTTAAAACAGTTGAAGATAGCTTAGAGTATGTTTGTGAACAATACACAGATGAGGAAGTTTTATCTCTTCTTAGACCTTACGTAGCGGAATGGTTTAAACGGAAGTACGGCAGTTTCACCCCTGCTCAATTGTTAGCGATTCCTGAGATTAAGAAGGGAAATAATGTATTAATATCTTCACCTACAGGAACAGGGAAGACATTAGCCGCGTTCTTAGGGATTCTTGATGAGCTCTTTAGGCTCGGTGAGGAAGGCAAACTAGAAAACCATGTATACGTGGTTTATGTTAGTCCGCTAAGAGCTTTAAACAACGATATGAAACGTAACCTAATAGAACCCCTTAAAGAAATACTTAGTGTCGCTAAGGAACTTGGTTATGAAATTCCCGAAGTGAGAGTTGCTGTTAGAACTAGCGATACAACGCCTTATGAAAAACAGCGTATGATAAGAACTCCACCACATATACTCATTACTACTCCTGAAAGCTTCTCAATAGCGCTTGTTGCTCCTAGGTTTAGGGAAGCTCTGAAGAATGTTAAATGGGTTATTGTTGACGAAATACATGAGCTATGTAGCAGTAAGAGAGGAGCGCATTTAAGTTTAGCAATAGAGAGGCTAGAGAACTTTGTTGGACATAGGCTCATAAGGATAGGTTTGAGTGCAACAATAGCTCCCCTAGATGAAGTAGCAAAGTTTCTTGTAGGATTTGAAGATAATGGTAAACCGAGAAAATGCAAAATCGTTGATGCTAGATTCGCGAAACCTTTTGAAATAAAAGTTCTTAGTCCTCTTAAAAACATTGCGACGGCATCCGCTAATGAAATCAATGAGGCAATTTATTCGACACTTAAAGACATAATACTTAAACATAGAACAACACTTATCTTTACCAATACCCGTAGTGCAACTGAAAGAGTAGTCTTTAAGCTTAGAAAAATGTTCAAGGAAAACAATGTTCTCGACGCCGATAAAATTGAGGCACATCATAGTAGCCTAAGTAGGGACCTAAGGCTAAGCGTTGAGGAAAAACTGAAGCGTGGAGAACTCAAAGTTGTTGTTTGTTCAACTTCATTAGAACTTGGAATAGACATTGGATACATAGATGTTGTCGTCTTACTTAGCAGCCCTAAGAGCGTAAGTAGGCTTCTCCAAAGAATAGGTAGAGCTGGACATAGATTGCGCAATGTTAGCAAAGGGGTAATTGTAGTTGTAGATAGGGATGACCTTGTTGAATGCACCGTTTTAGCAAAGGCAGCTTTAGAGAGGAAAATAGATAATGTTAGAATACCTAAAAACCCGCTAGATGTTCTAGCACAACATATTGTCGGAATGGCTCTTGAAAGGAAATGGAGAATTGATGAAGCATATAGGCTTGTTAGGAGAAGCTATAATTACCGTACCTTATCATTTAAGGATTTTATGAGCGTTCTTAAATACTTAAGCGGTAAACTTGTTAACCTTGAAAATCAAAGGGTTTATGCTAAAATATGGTTGGATGAGGAAGAGGGCGTTTTCGGTAGGAAAGGGAGAGGAAAAACACGAATGATATACTATATGAATAGCGGAACAATACCTGATGAAGCCAAGATAACCGTAATTTCAGATAATGGAAAGTATATAGGCACAATAGATGAACAATTCCTACAAATACTTTTGCCGGGAGATATTTTTGTCTTAGGTGGGAGAACATACAAGTTCTTAAGGAGCTATGGTTCGTTAGCTTTAGTTAAACCTGTGGAAGGAGAAAGACCCACCGTACCTACATGGTTTAGCGAGATGCTTCCACTATCTTATGATTCAGCCTTACTTGTAGGTGAATTTAGAAGAAAAATAGCTAATATGATAGATGAAGGAAGGGATGAAAAAGATATTTTAAAATTCATTATGGAACAATACTATGTAGATGAATACGTTGCTAAAGACATTTATAGGTACGTTTTAGAGCAATATCGTTTTACACAAGGAATAGTTCCAAACGACAAGCTTATTTTAATTGAAATATTTAGTGAAGGCTCCAAGACCAACATAGTATTTCACACTCTGTTCGGTAGAAGAGTTAATGACGCACTTAGTAGAGCATATGCATACGTTCTTTCAAACCTAGTAGGTTCTAATGTTAAAGTAACTGTTACGGACAATGGATTTATGCTGTCAATAGTGGGATTTAAGCCTTCACAGAACACTATTGTTGCTTTGCTTAACAAAGTTAGATCGAAAAATATTGAAAATATATTAAAGAAAGCTTTAAAGAATACCGAACTTCTTAAACGAAGGTTTAGACACTGTGCTCAACGCTCATTTATGATACTTAAGAGGTACATGGGTAAGGAAAAATCCGTTCATAGATTACAACTTAACGCTCAAAACCTGTTAAGAATAATTGAGGATATAGAAGACTTCCCTATACTTAAGGAAACATATCGCGAAATCCTAGAGGACTTCATGGATATAGAGCATGCTAGAGAAGTTCTTAAGAAAATAGAAAGAAATGAAATAGGGGTTAAAATAATTGTAAACAGGCCTGTACCTAGTCCATTCGCTCACAACATAGTCCTCCAAGGATACTCTGATGTAGTGCTTATGGAAGATAGAAGAGCCATGCTTAAGAAGCTTTATGAGAGGGTAATTAAATACATTAAATCCAATTATTAGATTACCGCTTTTACTAGCATATTTACAATCTCAGGTATTGTCATGAAGCCTAAAAGGGAAATAAGTAGAACAATTGATGCTCTCAACGTATTTCTCAAAGTAAAATCAATGATTTTGCTGGTTAATAATGAGAGAATAAGGGAGGCTTCAACAATAGTCATTTTAAGCATTGTAATAATAGATTCTTCCAACGCCATTCCCAAACTTGTTAGAAGCAATGTTACTTCCGAAAGAGCCAGTAAATTTATGAGTTTGAGCGTTAGAAAGAGTGAAAATATTAGTATAAGCGGTGAAGTATAGGCTAAGATTTCATATAGTCTTAGCGAACTTCTAGCCTCTCTCCTGAACTGCATAACGTCAGAAACATATTGTGTAAGATTTTCAAGTATTGCTGGTGTTCCGCCACCGCTTTCCTCAATCTCCTTTAAGATAAACATTGTGTAGTCGAAAAGCCACGAGCCCGTTTTAGGGATTTCTCTAAATCCGAGACCAGCTCTAATACTCATAGCTACTTTATTAAGGTATTCATTAAGTCCTTTATTATATTTACGAGAAGATACAAGCCTTACGATAGCTTGTGCAGGTGTAAAACCGAGTTTTCTAAACTCTGTTAAATCTCTTAGAAGAGCAGGTAAACCATTTTCAATATCTCTCAAAGTTTTCTCCCTAAGTTTAAATGCTATACCGTACGATAGCATAAATGCAGAAGAAGCGGCAACTATTGCAAATAAGTAATCATTTAGCATATAGTTTACCAAAAGAAAGAATATTGAAGCTATTATGAAGCTTACAATTACATATTTTTTTGCAACATTTATATGGAATGTGTTTTCGGGAATTATTGATTCTATAAGTATTAGGGACAGTACGAAGGCTATCGGTAATATAACAGAGTTCAATAAGATGATTATTGGAACGAATCCTTTTGAAAGTATTAGAGAAGATAAGAGAATGATTAGCATCGATATAGTAAAGAAAGTAGTTAATGCTTCACCTAGGTCCATACTTCTTTCAACAAACATTTTCCATTGAAACTCTAATTCCTTAAAGTAGTCTCTAACTTTTTCATGAAGATATCTTACTAGATCCCCACCGCTCTTATATATTGATGTGTAACCGTAGAGAATGTCTTGAAATTGCTTATAAGGGCAATTTTTTGCTAATGAATCAAGCGCTGACAAAGGATCTTTGCCCAAGAGTCTAACATCTCTAAGAAAAATCATTGCCTCCTTCTTTACGCTTTTAAAAATGTTGCTTCTAGCTATTTTATAAAGTGATATATGGAGAGGTATTCCAGCTGACTGAAGAGTTGCAATGTATAATGTGAAGTATGGTAGTTCCCTCCTCAAACCATTACTTCTTTTAGCTACGAGATTTTTTAAGTAAGCATAAAATAGTGTTTGAGGAAGTATTGGTAGTATTAGTGGTATAGGTAAAAGAGGATATGTTCTACTTAGAATAATTAAAAATAGGGTTAGGAATGAAGGTACAAGTAAGATAAATGATAGAGCAAGTAGAACACTTAGCTTTTTAATTGTTGAACTATAGTATCCTGCCTTTAGTGCTTCTGATGACAATTTCTTATCCAGAAGGAACACTACTTTTTTCAATAAAGTATTTTTGAATATAATGGAGCAAAGTTTTGATTCCAGCGTTAAAAAACTCTTTTCTTTCATTTTATAATCCCTCTTCTTTGATAGTAGAATTTAAATAATCTTTCAGAAACAGCTTCATAATCGAAAACTTCATCTTCAACAAGTTTTTCGAGAAAACTACGTCTCTCCTTAAGCTCTTTACGTACGCTATCCTCTGAAAGCCCATATCTTTCAGCAATAATTTTTAACCTATAACTTCTCTCTAAGACTTCGTCGACATCGTTTGGTTCGTGACTGTCTGTTTTTGGATCCCATGAGAAGACCTTTATTTTTTCTACCTTATCCCCTTTAACAATGATTTCGTAAATATCTGTTAATTTTCTAACGATTCTTCCCGTTGTAGCAATTCTTAGCTTTCTCATAACGGCTATGGACCAAATAAGAGAAAGGAATGACTGTTTAACATTAAGTGGAGGTGATGTTAACCTTAAAATCATTGATTCGACATTATCAGCATGAAATGTAGTTAATCCTCCATGACCGCTTGCTGCTGCTTGAACAAGTACTTGAACTTCTTCTCCTCTAACCTCCCCTATGATTATATATTCTGCTCTTCTTCTCCAAGCAAATTTAACTAAGTCGTTCAGATCTATGTTCATCCACGAATCTCCTGGAACATATGAGCGTCTAGTGTATAGAGGATCCCAGTGAGTATGTGGCAATCGAAGTTCAGGTGTATCTTCAACAGTTATTACTCTAGCATCCGGAGGTATTAGTGTGGCTAAGGATTGAAGCAACGATGTTTTACCTGTAGCCATAGCTCCTATTATGAAGACAAGTCCTTGAGCTTCAACTATAAGCCAAAGGTATGCTGCTTCAAGAGGACTTAAAGTTTTAAACATAAGCAAATGCGTTATCGTCAATGGACTATTTGGGAACTTTCTAATTACAAAACTCGAGCCTCTACCGCTAACCTCTTTCGATAATGTGAGAGCTACTCTATGTCCTTCGGGTAGACGAGCTTCTAGAATAGGGTATGCTGTTGAAATGTGTTTTCCCGTTTTTAGAGCAAGTTTTTGTATGAAGGAGCGTAGTTCTTCTTCGTTTGTAAAGTAAATGTTTGTATCTAACCAGTAGAATTCTGAAACATCTCTATGAACTACTGCAACAGGTATTCCAGGTCCTTCAACGGCTATTTCCTCAACTCTAGGATCCTTCATTAGCACATCTATTTTGCCATAGCCTACAACATCTCTAACAATATAGTAATGAAGTATGTCGTAATATTCTTCATATTTGGATTTTATGCCTAGTTCCTCCGCTATTTCCTCAAGTATAGATTCAATGTATCCTATGGGATCTTTCTCTATGAAAATGGGCTTTAAACTTCTATAGAGATACCCTGTTAGCAAGTTATAAAGCTCTTTTGCTTCACCAAAAATTTGGGGTTCTTTAACTATGTAGTATCCTTTCCCCTCCCTTTCTACAATAAGTACACGAGCTTCGCCAACATTGTATTCTAATAGAGTTTTACCATCAGAAATCTCCTTAGCAAACATCATATCCCTTGACCACCAAAAATATAGTGTAAAAATGTGATTGTTTTACCTTAAATCAATGTTGGCGAAGCTTATTCTGCTTTAACTATTTCTTGAAACACCTTTTCGCTTCCATCAGGAGTCTTGACTTTTATTATTACCGGGTACTCATATCCTCTTTCAAAAGTTGCTTCAGTAGACGGTATTACTTTACTGTAGGTGAAAGTATCGCCTGGCTTTAGTTCTTCAGGCGATTCAAATGTGTCATTAAAGTTGCCCACAGAAACTCCGGTTACTTTTAATTCTGTATTTCCTATGTTTTTTGTCGAAATATAAAATGCTGTTGCCGATCCGTTACTAAGAATTTTTAGTTGTTTGTCTATTGTTTGTAAGCTTAGAACTGTTGATGAAGCTGTTGCTACAGTATTCATGAATCTATACACTATCAATACTCCGGCTATAGATATTGAAACTAACAATAATGTTGCTATTATTGGAGATAATGCTTTCTTACTTTTTAGGAACCCTTTCTTCATTTCTTACCCGTAAATACGTAAACCTATTTAAAAAATAGAGGTGGCTGAAAGTATTAGCATAAAGGTTTTATGATACAAGAACGCTCTATCTAATTTAGAAAGAAAAATTAGGTGACTTATTTTGTGTGAGAATAAAAATGTTATAGCATACGTTCTACTTAATGTAGCGTTAGGTAGGGAAGCATCATTAAGGGAGGAAATTTCGAAATTAAACTATGTTACTGAAGCGAAAATAGTTTATGGCGAATACGATATTGTTGTTAGAATAGAAGCCCCTACATTGACAATACTGGATAAACTGGTTAGTACTATTAGGAGAATGAGTGGAGTACTTAGAACAGTAACGCTGATAAGTACGAGCTAATATGATCCTCAGGTCGCTCCACCTTTCTTCATAACGTATCCGAACGTCCCTGTTTCCTCATCGGACATGTTAATCTCTCGTAATAGTGGAATATAAGTGTTTTAGGGTAGTTAAGATGGAGCTTAAAGCTAAAGCTTATAGTTCATCGGCAAATTTAGGTCCAGGATACGATGTTTTAGCTATGGCAATAAATCTATTTTACGATGAAGTTTTTGTAAAAATAGAGAAATCAGATAGAATAAGTGTAGAAACAGTTAGTGTTAGCGGTCCTTACAGTAGCTATGTACCTCTTCACGAAAACACAGCTACAGTTGCTGCTAAGGAGTTCCTTAAAAGATATGGTCTTAGAGCAAAGATTAAGTTGAAAATAGTTAAAAACGTTCCAGTAGGTAGAGGCCTCGGAAGCAGTGGTGCAACTGCTGCAGCAACAGTAGCCGCATTGGCGAAAGCATTCAACATAGCTAATACTAACGAATTAGTGGAAATCGCTGCTGAAGGAGAAAAGGTAGCAGCAGGTTCACCGCATCCGGACAATGTTGCTGCTAGTTTACTTGGCGGAGTAGTTCTCATATATAGTAGGAAACCGTTAAAAGTAGTGAAAATACCTTTAAAAATAAAACCCAAAATCCTAATTATATCCCCAGAACCCATAGTTATTAAAAATAAAACTAAATATGCTAGATCCCTTGTTCCAAAAACAGTTCCTCTAGAAAATGTTGTATTTAACACCGGGAGAATAGCAGCATTAATTACAGGATTCATAATAGGTGATTTGAGATTAACTGGTGAGGGCATGGAGGACTCCATAATTGAACCTGCGAGAAAACCCATACTACCACTATACTTTGAAATAAAGGAGAAACTAAAAGAAATGGGCGCCTTAGGTGTATGTGTTAGCGGAGCTGGGCCCTCAATACTTGCAATGTTTGATCCGAATACGCCGAAAAATGTTCTTGAGAAAATAAGAAAGTACGTTATTAAAGAATATCGTAAGAAAGGAATAGAAACACACGTTTATGATGCAAGTATATCTGATGAAGCCAAAGTAGAAGTTATTAAAGGATAAAGTTTTTCTTACACTAACTCATACCACTAAACTCGGATGATGCAGTGGGCAGCCTCTGATAAATGATGACCCCTAGTCTCACACTGACAATTTTCCTTAAAAATTTATAAGCAATGATTTGCCAAAAATATTCAAAGCAATAGCCTTATTTTCGGTGATTAACTAATGCAAGGCGTAGGTTTCGATATAGGATCATTTCTATTTTGGTTACTGTTGCTAATGTTATTTCTATCACCTACATTACAGTATAAAAGTTTGAAAGCAGCAAGACTCAGGCTAATTAAACATATGGAACAAAAGTACAACTTTAGAGTAATAACGATGATACATAGACAGGAGAGAATAGGTATTTTCGGAATACCTGTATATAGATTCATCGATATCGAAGATTCTGAAGAAATACTTAGAGCAATAAGGACAACACCACCCAATAAGCCTATTGCACTGATTCTACATACACCTGGAGGTTTAATATTAGCTGCAACACAAATCGCATTAGCCTTAAAAAGACATCCTGCAAAGAAAATAGTTATCGTACCACACTATGCCATGAGCGGCGGAACTCTTATAGCGTTAGCAGCGGATGAAATATGGATGGATAGAAGCGCTGTTCTAGGACCCGTAGATCCGCAAATAGCTACACAACAGGGAATACATTTACCAGCACCTTCAATACTCAAAGTTGTCAAGGAAAAGGGCAAGGAAGCTTCAGATCAAACATTAATTTTAGCTGATGTAGCTGAAAAAGCATTAAAAGAAGTTCAAGAAATAATTAAAAAGCTGTTGGAAGGTAAAGTCCCTCCAGAAAAGGCGGAAGAAATAGCTAAAACATTAACAGAAGGACAATGGACGCATGATTACCCCCTAACTTTTGATAAAGTTAAGGAACTAGGTCTTCCAGTGAAAGAAAACATACCACCAGAAGTATACAGTTTAATGGACCTCTATCCGCAAGCACATCAGCAAAGACCAGGAATAGAGTATTTGCCGTATCCCAGATATCCCGTGCCCCGTGGCGAGCGTTGATAAATGTAAGTGATTAAACTAATTAATTAGTGAACAATATTTTTCCACCAAACTTTCTAATTTCATTAATCCATTCTTTAGGAATATTTCCATTCCTTATGACAAAGTACGGTTTTAGATTAGTATCTACAGCAATGGCTAAAACGCTTATGATATCTTCAATTCTAGGTTCATAAAGTTCAGCGTATAAGAAATGATCATTATCATCCCTAATAACTCTAATACGATGTTCAATTCCCGAAGCGCCCTTTACCCTAATTTCTTCAAGCTTTAGCTTGTTTTTCTCTCTAAACATTTTTGGCACCACTCTACCCTATCATATGTTATTCTAAAGTTTAAGGATGTGTACAACATTTTCCCAAGCATACTAAATAAATGCTGGAAAAAACATGATTATTCATGTACTATTTGAAGAGGTAGGTTATCAAGAGACAATACTAGCGAACTGTTTTAAAACAAATATTTAAACATTAAATTTTCATAAAGTACTAGTAAGGGTATGGGTTATGGTAAATGCGAGACCCAACTTCAAATATAGAGTAATTCTTTCAGACCTAGATGGAGTACTATGGAGAGGAAATAAAGTATTACATGAGAATGTTGATGTCTTAAAAACATTAGCGAAAACCATGAACGTTAAAATATACTTCACAACGAATAACTCAACAAGGTCAAGAAAGGATTACGTTACTAAACTAAAGAGCTTAGGATTCTCTATATCGATAAACAACGTAATAACAAGCGGATCATTAACAGCAAAAATTCTTAGGGAAAAGTATGGCGGAATAAGCGTTTATGTTATAGGTGAGAAGGGGCTTTACGAAGAACTCACGATGAGCGGTTTAAAAATAGTGAAGAGGAAACAGCCAAAAGCAGTCGTTGTAGGTTTAGATAGAAAATTAACATATAGGAAGTTAGCTAAAGCTTTAAACTTCATCCTCAACGGAGCATTATTTATAGCAACAAACACCGATGCGACATTACCAATAAATAATGGGGTAATTCCAGGAGCTGGCTCAATAGTTGCAGCTTTAGTAGAAGCTTCGGGAAGAAAGCCAGACGTTATCGTTGGCAAGCCTGAGCCATGGATGTATTTAGAGGTTTTAAAAAGGGAAAATGTTGATAAAAACGAAGTATTAGTGATTGGGGATAGATTAGACACGGACATTTTAGGAGCATATAGGTTAGGCATAGATTCTCTACTTGTTCTTACAGGTGTAACATCAGAAAAAGATGTAGAGAGAAAGCCATTTAAACCAAAATACATATGTACTAATCTTAAATGCTTACTAGATAATTTAGAGAACAAATCAATTTAATTACCTATTAACAACGTGTTTTAACGTCTACTAAGTTAACTTTTAACACGTGTTTTTATTTTAAACATTTAGACAACGCTTACTTCACAAGTTGTCATCAGCGCTATTAGACCTACAATTTATTTATAAGAAGTTAGTTAAAGTATATTGAATAACCTAAATTTATTCTACGAGGTTCATAAAGCTATGAGCGAGATACATGATGTTCTAAAACAATACTTAACTGATGAGGTTATAAAGGTAATTGACATAACGTTGAAGCATAACAGGTGGAGAAAAAGAGAATGTCTAAACATGATACCCTCAGAAAACGTTATGTCGCCTCTTGCTGAAATGGTTTATTTAACCGACATGGGCCATAGATACGCTGAAGGATTGCCTAAAAAAAGATATTATCAAGGACTAATATATGTTGATGAAATCGAGCTCTACCTTCAAGAACTAATGTCGAAGCTCTTTAAGGTGAAATATGTTGATGCAAGACCAATTTCCGGTACCATTGCTAACCTATCAGCATATTATGCGATGGCAAAATACGGTGATAAAGCAGTTGTAGTGCCTGTTCAAGCAGGAGCCCATGTAAGTCATACTAAATTCGGTGGACTTGGAGCCCTAGGTATACAGCAAATTGAAATGCCATTCAATATGGAAGAGATGAACATCGACGTAGACAAAGCAGCTAAGCTAATAAGAGAGGTTAAGCCGAGATTTGTTACATTCGGAGGCTCAGTGTTTCTATTTCCACATCCAGTTAAAGAGCTTAGCGAAGTTGCACATGAAGTAGGAGCTTATGTACTATACGATGCCGCACATGTATTAGGGCTCATTGCTGGCGGCAAATTCCAAGACCCCATTAGAGAGGGAGCCGATATCGTAACATCATCAACGCATAAAACATTTCCAGGACCTCAAGGAGGAGTAATACTTACAAACAATGAAGAATTATTTAAGAAAGTAAGGAAAGTGGTGTTTCCAATTTTCGTATCGAACCATCACTTACATAGGCTTCCAGCAACAGCAATAGTTGCATTAGAGATGTTACATTTTGGAGAAGCATATGCTGACCAAATAATAAGGAACGCTAAAGCGTTAGCTGAAGCACTAGCTGCTGAAGGATTTAAAGTACTAGGTGAAAAGCACGGTTACACAAAGAGTCACCAAGTCCTCATAGACGTTAGAGAACTTGGAGGAGGAGCTAGAGCAGCTAAACTACTAGAAGACGCTAACGTTATTGTCAACAAGAATCTATTACCTTACGATAAACCAGAAATGATTAAAGACCCTAGCGGTCTAAGATTAGGCGTTCAAGAACTAACAAGATGGGGACTTAAAGAAGATGACATGAAGGAGGTAGCTAAATTCTTTAAGAGAGTACTCATAGATAAAGAAGATCCTGCCAAAGTAAGAAAAGACGTAATTGAATTTAGGAAGAACTTCACTAAAATACATTATACATTCGATGTACCATTAGATGAAATTAGAGAAAAACTTGGACTTGAGGTACTACCTCTCCTAGAGTAGACATATTAACTGCAATTTAAACAACTATTTCATTTTTTAAGGTTAAAAGAGCTTATGTTACACATTAACTATTAAAACCTCTACCGTTCTAGTCACTACTTGGTAAGAGGCGAAATATAAAGTGCCCTGGAGTATGTTGGAATACCTTAGAAAGAACCCTGAAATAATTAGAGAGTCCTTAAGAAAGAGAGGTTTAGATACATCAATAGTTGATGAAGCAATAAGGTTAGATGCTGAATGGAGAAGACAATATGCAAAAGTAAATCAACTACGACATAGACACAATGTTCTCTCAAAATCTATAGCTAAACTAAGGGGGAATGAAAGAGAGAACGCAATTAAAGAGGCTAAGATGCTGCTTAAAGTAATTTCTGAAGAAGAAAAAAAGCTAAAAGAACTTGAGGAGATGAGAGAAAAAATATTACTTTCATTACCGAACATGGTTCATGAAACAGTTCCTGAAGGTTTAACTGAAGAGGAAAACGTTCCAATAAGATTTTGGGGTAAACCTAAGGTATATGTTGGCTTTATTGAGAAATTTAAGGAACAAACGAAAGGGTTTGATGTAGAGTACGAAATTATTAATTGGAAGCCTAAAGGACATGCAGATATGTTAACATTTTTAGGATTAGGAAATACCGAAAAGGCAGGTGAAGTAGCAGGTAGTAGATTTTACTATTTATTTGACGATTTAGTCTGGCTTGACATAGCATTACTCATGTATGCGATAGATTATCTTACAAAAAAAGGTTTTACACTAGTGCTGCCACCCTACATGTTACGTGAAAAATATTATCTCGGAGTTACAACATTAGAGGACTTTAGAGATTCTATATATAAAATAGAAAATGAAGACCTATACCTTATAGCGACATCTGAACATTCGATAGCTGCTTTACACGCAAACGAAATAATACCTGAGGAAAATCTACCACTGCTTTATGCTGGAATAAGTCCTTGCTTTAGAAAAGAAGCTGGAGCACACGGCAAAGATACTAAGGGAATATTTAGAGTGCACCAATTCCACAAAGTAGAACAGTTTGTTTTCAGTAAACCTGATGAATCATGGGAGTGGCATGAGAAACTCATTAGAAATGCTGAAGAATTATGGCAGGGATTAGGAATACCGTATAGAGTAGTCAATATTGTTGCAGGGGATCTAGGAGCTGTAGCAGCTAAGAAATACGATTTAGAAGCTTGGATGCCTGCACAAGGAAGATATAGGGAAATGGTTTCATGCAGCAATTGTACCGATTGGCAAAGCTATAGGTTAAAAATAAGGTTTCTCAAGAGGAAAGGTATGGTTAAAGATTACGTTCACACGTTAAACTCTACAGCAATAGCTTCAACAAGGGCGATAACGGCAATACTTGAAAATTACCAGGAAGAAGATGGAACAGTAATTATACCAAAGGTTCTTAAACCATATTTGGAAATATTTCCAAAAGCGCCTAAAGAATACATCGTTCCGAGAAAACTAGGCAGAAATAGTTCCGAAAAGGAATGCTAATAAGCCTATGAACATCCACAACAGTATTTGCTTTTTAATTCTCAACGCCATATGTTTTGAAGGATTTCCGATGAGCTTTATTGAGGAATATATGAAACCTGAGTCAGCGATAAAAACCAATATTAAATACATGTAACCCATTACTCCTAAAATATAGGGTATTGGGCTAAGAAGTATTGCTAAAATGAAGAGGAGAAATGCAACTTTAGAAGCATATTTTCCACCATACTTAACGGCTAATGTAAGAACACCTCTCATTCTATCTCCTTCAACATCAGCAATACCTTTAATTATCTCTCTGCCAGTGTTAGATAGAAAAACCATTAGGAAAAATATTAGCGAAACAGTACTAATACCGTTAGCTATTGCAGCTCCGAAAATGAAAGGTATTGCTACACAAAAACTTACCATGAAATTACCTAAAAGACCTGTTCTCTTGAATAAAGCATTGTATAGCGACGATACTGTGAAAGATGAAAGAGCTAAAAGAAAACATAACTGATTAATCAACAGTGAAAATATTAAGCCCGCAACTGAGAGCAGTATTGCATATATTATAGCCTCCTTAATTGATATTAAACCTGAGGGAATAGGTCTATACGGCGCATTTACAGCGTCTATTTCTCTATCAAAGTAATCATTTAAGACCATAGATGAAGCAGTCAAGAAAAAGCCTGTAAGAAAACCGAATACTAACTTATAATAATGAAGAGGATTAAGATGGCCTTGTGTTGCAATAAAGTATCCTACAATTACAGCGAATCCCATCATTAACGAATTTATAGGTCTTAAGATGTCTAAGTACACCTTAAGCTTACTCATTTCATCTTAACCTGCTCAACTATTTTCCTCGCAACTTCACACCCTATTCCAGGTATCTTAACTAAATCCTCAACTTTAGCCTTTTTAAGATCGCTAATGGATTTAAAACCTTTTTCAAAGAGTGCTCTAGCTCGAACCCTCCCTATTTCTCTTAATGATACGAGCTCTAGTAGCTCTTCTTTAACACCATATTTAACCCTCTTCCTAATTTTATCTATTTTAGCCATTATCTGCTTACTGCGAGATACTATTTTAGCTAATTCACCTAATGAGTAGAGTAGCCAATCAGCTGTTTCAATAAGTCCGAAAATGTCTCCTGGTCCAACACCGTACTTTTCAACAATACTGTCCTCAGACACCTCGTTTATCCAATCACGTAAAAGCATTGTAGTTTTAGCAGCGCTGGCTATGTCGTACTCGCTTAAGAAACTAAACTTATACGGGTCTATTTGTGCTTCATTTAGGAAATCCAGTAAGAAGTAATCTATGTTTCCTCTATCATATTTACGAACACTAATTCTAGGCATATCAGGGGCTAAAGACATCGTAAACAATATTTCATCGTTAGATGTTAAGTAGGGATCGGCTTTTTCCAAAAACTCCCTATAAATTATAGCAGTTAGTGGGTCAATATAGAGTTCTGAAACTCTTTTACCAAAACGCGTTATTTCAATAAACTCTTTACACTTGTTTACGAATCCCTCGCGAAGCATAAAGTCAGTTATTTTCCCAAGTTTAAATGTGAGCTCCTCCTCATTAACTCTGTATTGCGTATAATACAGGGTTTTCCTAAGAAAATCAATCAGTTCTTTAAAGCTTACCATTCCTTCAGAGGCTATTAAGGAGAGAACAAAATTCCTCAATGCGCTTTCTCTTATAAGCTTAGAAAATAATGACTCCGGTTTAGCGTTAATATACATTGTTTGAAGAATTCTCATTTCATATTCAGACTTAGCAATTAAAATAGCTTCACCATACTCGTCAAAGCCAGGTCTTCCAGCACGACCAGACATTTGCTTGTACTCCATAGTTTTAATAGGTAGATGGCCCTTTCCTATCTCATATCTTCTATAAGAATGAATGATAACTCTTCTAGCTGGAAGATTAACTCCAGCAGCTAAAGTTGGTGTAGCAACAATAACCTTCAATACGCCTTCTCTAAAGTAGTTTTCAATAATTTTTCTTTGCATATAGGTTAGTCCCGCATGGTGAAAAACAACACCGTTGGCCGCCAAATTTATTAATTTCTCATTTAATCTTCTAGCATTACTTGAGTTTTCAAATTCGCTTAACATCTTATTTAGGTTTCTATCAAGCAAAAAGTCTAGTTTACTGCCTATCGATGACGCTATTTTTGAAGCAAGTTTTTCAGCCATACTTCTTGAATTTGTAAACACTAATGCTTGACCATTTTTACTTAAAGTATCGTATACTAAGTCAAGAACAGGGTTATTCTTAATTCGTTTTACTTCAGATACTTCGCCATTGTTAAAGAAGATTTTACCATTAAGATATACGCCTTCCTTTAAAGGAACAGGCCTCCATGAGCTAACAACATATTCTGCTTTTAACCACGAAGCAATTTCTTCAACATTGGAAACTGTAGCGCTTAAAGCTAAAATTTGTAAATTGCCCTTTAAACTCATTATTTTAGCTAAAACACTTTCAATAACAGGGCCTCTTTTGGGATCATCGATGTAATGTATTTCATCAATTACGACTAAATTAATATCGTTTAACCATGAAGGTTTATGTCTAAGTAGGGAATCGAATTTTTCATTCGTCGTTACGATTACGTCATAATCTTTTAAATATTCATCTTCTGAATCATAATCTCCTGTTGTAAGTGCTACACGTAAACCGTATCTTTCTAGTAGCTTAAATTCAGAGTATTTTTCGGAAGCAATAGCCTTTAAAGGAACCATGTACACTGCTTTCTCTAAATCGCCATTGTGAAACCGTGAAAGAATTGTAAGCTCAGCCACAAGCGTTTTACCTGACGCCGTATGTGAAGCTAAAACAAGGCTCTTACCTTCAAGAACTCCCTTGGCTAGCGCTTCTGTTTGAGGGGGATATAGTGTTTTAATACCTTTCTCATTCAAAAAGTTTTTAAGTACTGGCGGTAGCTCAGACACCTTTCACTGCCCATCAACTACTTCTTCTTTTCAAGGTTATCGTAACTACACCGTTTCTAAGAGAAACATTTTCTATGTAGAGATCCCCATTTAAAGGTATTTCCCTATAGTATTTTACATCTCCTCTCCATGCCGAAACATGGAGTATTCCGTTTCTAATTTCAGCAAATACCTTTCCATCATTAGATACGCCTTGGAAGTCAAGTATTACCAATAATTTATCCTTTAGATTCAGAAACTCTACTTTATCATCCAACTCATATATCTCAAGCCTATTCTGTGCTCCTTCCTTAATTGCTTTATCTAGTGAATCATCCAGAAATTTAGCTAAGGACACAAAGTCGTAGAGAAAGTATTCAAAGAAATTCCTAAATTCTTCATTATTACCTTTGTCATGAAGCGACTTTTTCACATTTTTCGCCCGATTCAAAATATTCTAATTATTAACGAGTATAAAGAGTTTCTCACGTACTATGCTTCATACCATGGTGTTCCTAATCCCACATAACTTAAGCCTACGGGTATAGCGTCTTTTCTCAAAACATTAGCTACATCAACTATAACTACTCTTTCCTTTCCGCTCATAGCCTTAAGCGCACTAATAGTTACTTCACTATAAACCTTATGTGGTATCAGGGTTAGGATAATGTCTGCATCCTTTACTGCTTGATTTAAATTCATGGTTAATTTCACCTTTAACTCTTCATCATTGACAACGAAAGGATCATGTACCATTATGTTTTCCTTCTTTATACCAGCATCTAAAAGCTCATTAACGATGATTTTGGTTATAGAATTTCTGGGATCGGGTGAATTCTCCTTAACTGCATCTCCTAGGATAGCTATTTTTATGTTCTTCGGTTCCTTATCTATTTTAGTTATTGCTTCAGCTAATAGTTCAACTATTTTTTCAACAATTTTTTCGTTAGTTTCTCTAGCAACTCTCAGTATTTCATAGTTTATATTTTGCTTTTCAAGTTCTCTCATTAAAATATATGTTTCCTTGAAGACTTTAGGTGAAAAAGCTGTAGCTGTAGGCTTAGGAATTTCTAGCCCATAAATTTCGGGGAAATATTTAGTGACTAAGTTTATGTTTACACCGATATTTTTCATGTATGTTACCAAAGAATTAACATAAGCGTAAATTACATCTCTATATGTTTTAGACAATACATTTACTGTTTCAGCTAAAGCTATGTCCTCTAATGCTAAAACGTTCTCTCCAAAAACAGCTTTGAAAACGCCATAGAATGCACGTAAGCTTTTAGCGCCAAATCCACTTATCAAATGTCTTTGACTTATGAAGCTGCTTAGGTTAGAACATTCTGAAGCCTTTTCAGCATAAAAACCTAGTGCAAAATCGTATTCAACACGTAATCCGCTTAAATGCTCAAGGATAGGCTTTACTATTTTAACCGTTGTTCCCGGAGGAACGCTTGACGCGATAATCACTAAATTACCAGCATTCATACCTTTGCCTATATCCTTTATAACGTTCAAGAAACTCTTTAAGTTAACATCATAACCAGACCGTGTCTTCTTAATTTCGGGAGGTATTAACACTATTGAAACATCACTATTTTCAGAAGCCCATATATTATTTATTGTTGCTCTAAACTTCTCTTCAGCAACATATTTTCTAAATATTGGTGCTAATTCTGAGGGGTAAGGTTCTGGAAGAATTCCACGGTTTAATCTAATAACTCTTTTAGAATCTCTATCTACACCAATAACCGTAAACCCTGCTTTCAGAAATGCTGCTGAAAGTATCAGACCCTCAATATCAAGACCGTGAACGGCTACCGTTATAAGCCCTTTCCTACCTTTCTTAACTATTTCATCAACATTAAGGCTAAGTAAGTTCAATTTCTCTTATCCTCAACAACATTATTACGGCTTCACCAGTATAAATTAGTTGAGGAATAACGTTTATAATGAGGCATAGGTCTTGAAGAAAATACTTAGTGATAAGGGGACATACATCTTAATTATCAAATGCCCTAAGAATGTATCGTTCAAAATAGGTTCACTAGGAACTATTATGTTAAAAAACCGGGACACTTTCGTTTACGTAGGCTCAGCATTTAACAGAGGGGGATTAGCTAGTAGGATTAGGAGACATTTGAAATATCATGATAAGAAGGTGTTTTGGCATATAGATTATGTGCTTAATGTAAATACAGGTTGTAGAGTTGTTTCGGTGATTGTTGTTCCTAGAAGGAAGGTGGAACATGTTATCGCAAAGCATTTCTCGACAATGTTCAAATATGTTCCTAACTTTGGAAGTACTGATTGTAAATGCCCATCTCACTTCTTCGTAATGGAGCATACGAGTCTTGAAGAAGCCGTGAAAAGCATTAATAAGGTTTTGACGACTTTAAAGCTTAGTTTTAAAGTGCTTGAGTGCTCGGAGGTATGAAGTTAATGGTTGACTCTGTTAAGTTAGCTATTGAAATAGCTAAAGATCTAATAAGGACACCTAGTCTCTCAGGGGAGGAAAAGGAGGTAGCATATTACATAAGGGATACCTTAAGCAACCTAGGAGTAGACTCCCTTATAATAGATGAGTTAGGTAACGTTATAGCTAAAATTGAAGGCGTAGAAAATAAAGATCCTATAATTCTTGAGGGACATATGGATCATGTAGAGCCTGGAA
The DNA here is from genome assembly GCA_964526225.1 of uncultured Desulfurococcales archaeon. Classification (GTDB taxonomy): domain Archaea; phylum Thermoproteota; class Thermoprotei_A; order EX4484-217-1; family EX4484-217-1; genus DRYM01. The sequence goes on from CAZGLL010000009.1 coordinate 34,326, forward strand.
ATAGAGATCTCTGGAAAGCTGATCCCTACTCTGGCAAAATCATAGACAATAAACTTTACGGTAGAGGAGCTGTTGATATGAAATCCTCTCTCGCATCAATGATTTCCTCAATAACATTATTGCCTGATAAAATAGAGAGAACGGTGTATCTCGTGTTTGTTACACATGAGGAAACAGCTGAAGGAGTAGCTTTCAAATATGCTTTAGAGAACACTATAAGAAGAAAGCCATACATTGTGATCCTAGGTGAAGCAACAAACCTAAACATACACGTAGGACATAGAGGTAGATGCCTCATAGAATATGTTGTTCAAGGAAAAACAGCGCATGCAAGTATGCCGCATTTAGGCTTAAACGCTTTAAGCGCTACATCAAAATCTATAGTTAGTATTCTCGAAGCTTTCGAGAAAACCAGGTCATATCATGAGAAACTTGGTTACTCAACACTAACACCTACGGTAATAGAATGTTCACCTAAAGTTACACCTCAAATACCTGATTACTGTAGAGTAATTTTTGACAGAAGAATTTTGCCTTACGAAACAGAGGACACAATATTGCGCATATTCCGGAAGGTGAAAGAACATATCGAACATGAAGGTTTTAAGATTAGAGTCTCTATTCTAACGGAAGAGCTTAGGTTTTGGACGGGGAAAATAGTTAAGGTGAAAGACTTTTTTAAATCATGGATCCTAGATGAGAAATGTATGTACGTTAGAAAAGCACTTAACACAATAAGAGCTCACATAAAATCCGGTGCAACAATAGGTTATTGGAAGTTCAGTACAGACGGAGTTTACTCTGCAGGCGAAAAAGGCTATGCAACAATAGGGTTTGGTCCTGGAAACGAAGATTTAGCTCACCAACCTAACGAACATGTCCCCTTAAAGCATATTGAAAAAGCAGTACATGGTTATGCTAACTTGATCCTTACCTTTCAATAATATCGTCTATTTCTACTCCAAAGTATGATTTAAGTATAGTGTAAACCCTATTCACAGGGAATCCGATAACATTATAGTAGTCTCCAATAATCCTTCTTATAAACAGCGATGCTAATCCCTGAATAGCATATGCACCCGCCTTATCTAGAGGCTCTTCTGTGTTAGCATAAAATTCGATTTCCCTTCGCGAAAGCCTTTTAAATACCACTTTAGTTCTTACGCATTCACTATACTCTTTATTTCTCGTTTTCACGTATAATGCCGTTATGACTTCATGTACTTTTCCACTAAGTATTTCTAAGAACTCAATTACTTCACTTCTATTCCTAGGTTTTCCCAATATTTGGCCATTAATTGAAACTACGGTGTCCGCGGAAACAACTATTTCGTTTTCACCTATACTGTAATTTTTAACCTTGGATTTTGCCCGTAACAACGCTGTTAAACATGGGTCATTAGGTATTATAATATCTTCTTCGCCTACAGGCTTAACTATTTTGAATCTTAGCCTAAGTTTTCTTATGAGCTCTATTCTCCTAGGGGATGATGTAATAAAGACTATCTTCAAAAAACCACCCATTTACAAGCACATTGTTATTCTTTTCGCCATATAGCTTTAAACTTTAGCTTAGAGAAATATTGTATTGTGGTGTTGACACGTTATGATATTCGTTAAGCTAGTAAGGTACACGCCAGATGGTGAAAGACTCGTTGCTGTTTCAGCTAAGCAAACACTATCTAGGAAGTCCTTCACATATCAATGGGATAAAATGACTGATAATGAAGTTGAAGTTTGGATTAAGGAAACTCTTAGGAGAAACCATTTTTCACCTTGGGAACACTCGGTATACACTTTTGTAATAGAAAACTGTAGTAGGGTATGTACCCATCAGCTTGTTAGACATAGGATAGCTAGCTATACACAACTTTCACAAAGATTTGCTAAAGTGACCGAGGAATACTTTGATGTCGTTAAGCCCCCAAGGATAGCATCGAAGAAGGAGGCTGAGAAGATATTTGATAAGGCTGTTAAGAAAGCTTATGATGCCTACTTAAAACTCTTAGATATGGGAATTGCTCCTGAAGATGCACGCTATATTCTACCTCAAGGCGTAGTTACGAAAATCGTCGTAACTATGAATGCTAGAGAACTCCATCACTTCTTTGGATTAAGAATGTGTGTTAAAGCACAATGGGAGATAAGATATGTTGCTTGGAGAATGTGGCAAGAGGTTATGAAAGTTCACCCTTTACTCTTTAAATGGGCGGGTCCAAGATGTATTGTTGCTGAAAACATATCGAGAAAAGGAGAGCCCATATCTCTTAAAGATGCTTTACTGGGTAAAGCTGAATTTACCATAGAAAGATGCCCGGAAAATATTCCACGGGAACAAATCCCCATATGCTTAAGAAACGCCGTTAAGATACTTGAAGAACTAAAATAGTATTGTGAACGTGGAGAACTCACCTTTAGGTTTCTCCCACCTTACATCTATTCTTTCAACTTTAGCTAATAACGGCCCTTTCCTAAGTTTCTCAATGAGCTCCTCTATACTTATTCTATCTCCTTCAACAACTACTTCTACAGAGCCATCACTTAAATTCCTAACATAACCTTTCAGCCCAAGCCTTCTAGCGTGGCGCTCAGTAAAGAAACGGTAACCTACACCTTGAACCCTACCATAAACCCTAATATATGCTCTAGCTTCATCCAATAATAAACCACCTATAATTTTTAATAATGCTCCTCAGCGTTTGCACCCTTCGTCATTAGCTATTTCCTCACGAAGGGCGCGTTCGTCATCGGAGCACACATGTTAAAAAGAAGAAGTAGGCGGCTAAAAAAGATTTATTTGAAACCTCGGTGCCGGAGGAATCCACATTTTCAAGTTTCTTCGGCGTCCCAACTGGGACCTCATCGGTGAGCGGTCTAGGCCGGCCCAGCTCTCTCATCCACATTTAAATGTCGAGAGGGGCGCGAGGGGACTCTTTCATCCCGCCTAGCATAGTGTGCCGTTTGTCCCTAGAGGGTATTTGTGGTGGAATAGTGTTTTCTCTAGGGACTTCCACCCCACCTAGAGGGTTCACCTTCACGGTTCATCCCGTAGGGTCATGGGTGGCTGTCGAGCCCAACGGCACGGGGCTCCCATTTACGTTCAACCCTGTGGGGCTTGGAGCAAAGCTCCCATAACCCCGTAGGCAGCCTAACCCTTATCGAATCATACTAAACTAACCCAATAAAGGTTTCTGCCTCGGCGACCGCCTCCCCTTCATCGATCCCTTCTACCGGGTGACTTAGGGGAGTGTGAGAGCCGGGGCTGTTTATGATTAATATCTACTTTGGGTTTTAAATGTTTCATTTAATCATAGATTTTAGTACATTTAAGAATTCATTATAAGCTTCTCTACTACGTATGACTATGAGTATTCTACGAACACTTCTTAGCTTTTTAGAATAATCCTTAATGGCTTTAAACATTGACTTAGCAGCTTCACTATATTTTAAACCCCCTACACCTGTTCCCATGCTTGGAAAAGCAATTTCCTTCACGCCTAGCCTTTCTGCTTCACTTAGAGCTGCAATGACAGCTTTCTCGACGTTTCTTACAGATGATCTAGAGCCCGGATAGGGAACTGTGGGGGCATGAATAACGTATTTTGCCTTAAGCTTTCCAGCTGATGTTGAAATAGCTTTTCCTATAGGTACTGGAGCTTTACTTTTAGCTTCCCTCTCTATTTCAGTTCCTCCCTTAATCTTAATTGCTTTAGCTACACCTCCTCCCATAATCATTAATGTATTTGCCGGATTAACAATAGCTTCAACATCTATTTCGGTTATGTCACCTATTACGAGCTTTATCTCCAAATTACCAATTTTCATATTCGATCTACCCTAAATTGTTAAATATTATAGCTAGTATTTTAAATAATACAGTATCTATTAGGGTGAAGCGTAATATGCAGGAATCAGCGACAATACTTCAATATGTAGTTGAAGGACTCTTAATGCTCTATAACTGGCTAGTTTATATAGTAAAGTATACGTTAGAGGTTACAGTATTTAAAGAAAATCCGAATCTAGCGCAAAAATACGCTGATGCTGTAGGTATTCTTTCTTCGATAACGGCAATATATTTGATTCTTATATTCTTCGAAACAGCGAAGAAGGTACTTAAGATAGTACTTGTTTTAGGATGGGGATTATTAATATTAGCTATAGTTTTAGGCTGCATCCATTCGATGTCGCCGGAATAGATATGCTCGAAAAAATAGTTATTAATAGTAGTTTCCTAGAAGCCAAACATTACCTAAATATACTTCTTTAAGACCAATTTCATTCCTAAGAACCTTATATGCTTCATATGCGTGACGACGGCTCGTAGGCGGTAAATCTGAAAGTAAATGTTGGGGGCTGAATGCCAGGAGAACAACTGGTATTTTAGGATTTAAAGAAGCAATATATTCACCAATTCTTCTAACCTCATTTATGTCAACATATCCTGGAACAAGCAATATTGAAACTACGAGCAATGGAGGCTCCGGGCGTTCCTCAAACATTTTCGCTACTAACTTAACATTTTCCCTAACCCTTCTCGAAGCATCGACACCTACTAAAGCTTTATAAACTTCCGGCGTCCATGCTTTAAAATCTATTTTAACTATTCCTCCACTTTCCATACTTACCTTAGCCATTTCCCTCATGAGCGAGGGGTTTTCAAAACCATTCGTTTCCCAACATATCCTCTTAATCACATTTCTTTCCCTAGATGATTTCATAAGCTTTCTTGAAAAAGCAAGTGCATGAACAATAAAAGGACCCGGATCCCCTCCGAAAAAACAAACACAAGAAACTTCAGGTTTCATAGCCTCGTCCAGAAGCTCATCAATGCTCATTAAAGGTTTACCTCTTACGCTCATTGGCTTATGGTCATAATTTTGGCAGAATAAGCAATCAAAGTTGCATCCACCGTAAAACACCGCTAAATTCGAATACCCATATTCTATACCCTTTGTTTTCGTGTACTTAGGGTATCCTCTTGAAGTATTAGCTGGACAAACAGGTCCGGCAACACAATTTGTAGGATGCGGGTCGAGATAGTATAGGCCTACAGCCATAGACCAATCATTGGTTATAGGCATTAATCTACCATTCCTGTTAACTACTATTCCGCAAAATCCTCTTTCACTATTACCTAGCGAACATTCATTTCCGCAGAATTTACATTTCAAACCATTCAGAGTTTTGGGAGGTTGCTTTGGAAGCCCTACTCTCTCCCTAAATCTATGATGGCTTTTTAACGCTATTTCTAAAGCTTTTTCACCATATTTTCTAAGACAGGAAACGCATACTCCCAAGTAGGAACTTATAGTCACACTTTCCTTTTCACAAATTCTACATTTACCGCCATATTTGTACTTGAAAAACACCCTCATAATATCATACTAGAACCGAAAGTCCTGATTTTTTATCAAAGAAGTGTAGTCTTTTCTGATCAAATACCAACCATATTTTCTGTCCCGGCTCCAAGTTTAGATCGGGACTTGCAAGTATTTTCACTACGGCACTACCTATCTTTACGTTTACAACAACATCTCTACCTAAAGGCTCAACAACGTAAACCAGTCCTTCGATAGAGTTTGGCTGTTCATTTAGAAATATTTTTACGTGTTCAGGCCTAAATCCCATAACCACCTCTGATGCTTTAGAAGCTATTATTTCCCCTATTTCCTTATTAAGCTCTATCGTAAATTCTCCACTATCAAAGAAGAATCTTCCATCCTTAGAATAAACTGTTCCGTCGATAAAGTTCATTGGTGGGTTTCCTATAAAACCTGCTACAAAAATGTTTGCTGGTTTATTGTAGAGTTCCTCCGGTTCAGCATATTGTTGTAAACGTCCAGCGTTCATAACAGCTATTCTATCAGCCATAGACATTGCTTCAACTTGATCATGAGTAACGTAAATCGTCGTTATTTTAAGTTCTTTTTGAAGCCTCTTTAGTTCAGCTCTCATGAGAATTCTAAGTTTAGCATCCAAATTACTTAATGGTTCATCTAAAAGTAGAACGTCAGGTTCTTTAGCGAGAGCTCTACCTAAAGCAACTCTTTGTTGCTGACCGCCACTGAGTTGTGCTGGCTTTCTATTTAGAAGATTATCTATTCTGAGGAGCTTAGCTATTTCTCTAACTTTCTTATCTATTTCGTTCTTAGGTACTTTCTTAAGCTTAAGAGGAAAGGCTATGTTATCGTAAACTGTCATATGAGGGTAAAGAGCGTAGCTTTGGAAAACCATTCCTATGTTTCTATCTTTAGGCGGCAAGAATGTTACATCTACATCGTCAAAATATATTCTACCCTTAGTTGGTCTATATATTCCCGCAATCATAAGTAATGTTGTTGTTTTTCCACATCCTGAAGGACCAAGTAATGCTACAAATTCACCGTCTCTAACTTCAAGGTTTAAATCACTTACTGCAACTACTTTTCCAAAAACTTTAGTTATGTTCTCTAATGTTACTTTAACCATCCATTTATCACCTCTTAATTCCTCCAACATATATTCTTAAGAGCAACTTCTGCGATGTACTGAAGAATATGAGTGTTGGTATAGTGAAGAATAAACCTAGCGCTGACAGTAGTCCCCAGTCTATGAATTTGTACTCACCTATCATATGATATATTAGTACCGGTAGGGTATAATATGCTTCGTTTTTAACATACGTGAAGACGAGGATGAACTCTGACCAACCCGATAGGAAAGAGAATATCGATATCGCCCCTATTCCCGGAAGAACTTGAGGTAGGATAACGCTTCTCCAAGCCCTCCACCTACTACATCCATCAACCAGAGCTGCCCATTCTATATCCCAAGGTATTGCGTCGAAAAATCCTTTAATAATCCATGTTGCCATAGGTATTTCTAATCCCGCCTTAATTAGCATTATTCCGACGAGGGTCATGAACCCTTTACCGTAGAGTCCGAGTTTGTTTAAGATAACGAATAATGCTATTAGAAGTATTATGCTTGGAAATGCGTGAAGAGCTATTATGAACTCCATTAGTGGCGTTCTACCCTTAAACTCCATTCTTGAAAGAGCGTATCCTCCGAGAACACTTACGAAAACAACTAATCCAGAAACACCTAACGCTAAGGCTAAAGTATTGAATGTTATAGGCCATATATTAGGGTACTCTTTAAGACCCATTTTAAGTGGTGCCCAAAGGAATCTCCAGTTATTGAGTGTTAGACCTGCTGGAACAATTCCCATAATTACTTTGCTACTGAAGCTTTGCATGAAAAGCCAAAGTAACATTGTCCATATGGGGATGAGTGGGATTACAGCAATTAACACTACAGCTATATACTTTGCTATAGTCCATAATAGTGCTCTAGATCTACTGTACTTAACGATCTTTTTCCGAGCCATGCGCTTTACACCTCTATTCTCGAAGGTGCCATTAGCTTCTTAAAGCCGAAAATCCTGAAGTAAACATATATTAACATGATTCCTATGACTACAAGTACTAGCGATATTGCTGAAGCATAACCGTAAGCATATTCTGAAAAAGCCTTAGAATAGGAATAGAGAGACCATACCATAACACCAGCTGCCTTAGCTATTCCAGCATAACCCCCGCCTCCACCAGCACCCCAAATCATGAGTATATATTCATATGATGCTAATAGGCTAAGTGTTTGCCAAGATATTACGAAAAGCATAGGCCACTTAAGTAAAGGTATTATGATGTTTCTAGCTACTTGGAAATCCGAAGCTCCATCAACAAGAGCCGCATTTATGAGGTCAGGGGGAATTGACTTTATAGCTGCTGTGTAAACTATCATACCGAAGCTTGCACCAACATAACCGTTAACTATGATCATAAGTATTTGCGAATAAGGTTTATCGAGAAGCCAACTATGGGGAAGCATTGATTCAGACACTCCAACAAACATGAGCAATTTGTTTAACATACCATAATCCGGATCTATAAACCAATTCCATAGGAGCGCATATATTATACCTGGCATTATCCTAGGTATAAGCCATGAAACTCTTAGAAACATGGAAACAAACTCGTTTTTCACAAAATAAGCAATAGATATTGAGAGGAATAGTGCGTAAAAAGCGTTTATGGATAGAACACTTACAACATATATAACGGTTATTTTAACTACCTCACTTATGTAAGGATCTCCTCCAAAGAATATCTTTCTAAAATTATCAAGTGTAATATGTACTTCAGGCGTGAAGAAATCTCTTATGAAAGCTAGAAAATTCTTTATTGAAAGATCTGTAAAGCCTAAATATACAGTCAAAATTACAGGAGCTATCCACGAGAGAAAGATCATAGCAAGCATTGGAGCTAAAAATAGCCATGGCAATACTTTCCTAGCTAACTTAGCTCTACCGTAAGTGCAAACCTCACTTTTCGAGGTCATAACATGTTCACCATTGAATATTTAGAAAAAAAGGTTTTGAACTCAAGGATTTTACTCTTTAACTATTAGTTCATCACCAAGTTCTGACTTCAGTGTTGATATCATTTCTTCAAGTGCTTGTTCCGGTGTTGCCTCTCCTTTCTCGACCTTCGTTATTGCTGTTATCCATGCGTTCTTGTAGCTATCAAATTTCGGATGTATAGGTTCTACTGATGTATAGTCTAGCATGTATGCTACTTCGCTATGGAACTTTGACTTCTTGTATAATGGTGTTTCAATCGTTGTTGTTCTTACAGGTAAGTGTCCGCTATAAACTGCATGTTTGGCATCTAATGGTGCTGATGTCGCTAATGTTATCAACAAGAACGCTAGTTCTGGATACTTCGACTGCGATGTTACATAGTATAGGTACGGGCTTGATAAGGTCATTGGCTTAAGTCCAGGTTCAGGTGCTGGAACTAGTGCGAACCCTATGTTTTCCCATTCATACTGTTCGGTTAAGTTACCGAGTGTTTCATGGTAGGGTACTCTCTGCCACTCTGCCCAATGCCATGTTCCACCGAACCAGAATAGTACTCTTCCGTTAACGAAGTCGCTATGTATCTTTCTCCACGAAGTACCTATCATGTCTGAAGGTAGTACTTTATCTACTTGTGCCATTTGGTAAAGTAGCTGTAGTGTCTTTAGCATTGCTTTCTTGTCTAGAACGAGCTTTCCTGTTTCTGGGTCTTGTAGTATTCCTCCATACTGGTAATAGAGTATTATGAACGGTGTTCCGCCGAAGTTTGGTCTATGGTAGAAGCCCCATTCAACAAGTCCCTTTTCCATAGCTTCCTTAGCTACTTTAATTAAGTCCTGTAATGTTACTTCTCCATTCCTTATTTTTTCAGGTAAAGCATTAATTTCCTCTTCGCTCCATCCAAGTTGCCTTAATACGTCTTTTCTGAAGTATAATGGTCTTGCCTCGGTGTCTTGAGGTAATGCCCATATTTTACCTTTGTACTTAACGGAGTTCCAAAGTACCGGCACTACATCCTCTAATAGCATACTGTATTTCTGAACATAGTCGTCAAGCGGTATAACATAGCCTCCTTCGGCTAATGCAGCAAGGTTCTTCATAGCAATAATGTCAGGTGCTTCCCCTGCAGCGAAAGCTGCTGTAAGCTTGTCCATGTAGTCTCCTCTGAAGTACTGTTTCTCAACCTCTATTCTTATACCAGTACCAGCAGCTTCAAGCATTTTATTAAGTATTTCAGCTGCTTTCTCAACATTGTCAACTCTTGTAACGTCTACTGGAGAGCCTGAAGCCCAAACCGTTATCTTAATTGTTTGTGGTGCTGCACCAACTGTAACGGTTTGAGTTACTGTAGTAGTTACTGTTGTCGTAGTTGCTTGAGTTGGAGGCGCTTGTTGCATTGCGAAAAACGCTACACCGATAATAGCAAGTATTACTACAATTGCCACTATTATAGCAAGTGTGCTTTTCTCCAAGATTCCCACACCCCTTCAAACATAGGTTATTATTTTGTTTTTGCAACTTACTTGAACTTGAGAAGAGGTTGTTACCTTGGTAAGAATACTGGTTAGACCATATATAATATACTAGTGACACTATTTAAGCATTAAGCTGAGGGCTCTAATAAAACCCAAGATAAACTATGTGGGGTAGTGCATTACACAATCCGGACTGATTAACCACTTATTTCAACTCTATTAGGCATGTGTATCACTTATATGTATGTGTTGATAAACCATTATAGCGCTTTCACCATAGACTTTTCTAGCGTTTTCAAGTGTTAATACATACTCAGGTTTACCTACAACGTAAAATCTTCTATTAAGAAGTAAAACAAGGTTCGTATGTTTCAGAAGAAGCATGGGGTCATGACTGGTAACTATAACCAATTTCTTCTTAGCTAAGGTAGCTATGAGATTTGCAAGCTCCGCTTTACCTACGGGGTCAACAGCTGACAATGGCTCATCCATTATGAGTATTTGTGGATCATGAACTATTGCACGAGCTATTAGGACTCTTTGTCTCTGACCGCCTGATAAATTCCAGAAACTCTCATACCATAAGTCTTTAGTTAAACCAACACTCTCTAAAACCCTGGAAACAATCTTTCTAGACTCAACATCACTAAAAAGCCTAGGCCACTTCCTCCTATACATTAAATATGATGATTCAACAAGTTCCCATGCAGTTATAGGATATCTATTTTGTATTTCAGGGAATAGCTGCGGAACATAACCTATATGGGGTCCTGCCTTACCAGGATCTCCAGTTACATCAATCCCATTTAGTACAACTCTTCCCTTAATAGGCTTTATAAGGCCCAAAAGAGCTTTCAATAAAGTAGTCTTTCCCGCTCCATTAGGACCTAATATTTGGATTAGTCCTGAACCGGAGTATTCTAGAGTTAATCCGTCAATTACTATCGAATTACCATAAGCTATTGTAACGTTATCAATTAGTATGGAGGGCATCAAATTTCCCTGTGCACGATTCTCGTTAAACTTATATATAAATGTGCACATTTAAGCTATTTGGTAATTACATATGAACTTTAAAGCTTACATAGCATTTATAACAATAATTTCACTTATGATTACTTTCCTAGTTATAGATACAGTAGAAGCTTTAAACAGTGACTTATATATTGTTGTAACATTCCCTAATCTCATATATGATGTTAAACCTCTACTATGTAGTGGTGATTATATAGTCTCAATAGCGCCTACTGGCGTTGACCCTCACAAGTATCAATTAACTCCTACAAATATTGATGATCTGGAAAAAGCGGACATTATAATTTCGACAGGGCATGCTCCTTTCGAGAAAAATATTGAAGAAATTGTTGGAAAGGAAATTAAGGGGGAACTTATAATAATCCCCAAAATCCCCAATATCAGAATACTTATAAACCCAGCAACTGGAAAACCAAACTATCATATGCCCATATACGATCCAAACAATTACATATTGTTTATTAAGTATATTTCAGACGTCTTAGCTCATAAAAGACCCGAATGTGCTAAACACTACTATGAAAGAGCTAGGGACATTATAGACAAAGTAAGCTCCTTAATTAATCATACACCTAAGGTGAATGTTATCGCGGTTGCAGATACACCTACAACACAATATGCCGTCTCATGGATTGGTATTAGAGTAAAATACCTCATGATCAAGGAGCATGAAGCTCCAGCCTCACCTAAAGATATAGAAAGCATTGTTGAAGCAATGAAAAACGGCGAAATCAAGTTAGCAATAATTAATAATCCTCCAAGGGCAAAAGCTTCAGAATCGCTTAAGGAATTAGCTAAAAAGTATAGCATACCAATACTTTACGTACCTGACCCCATAGGTGAAGAAAGCATCTTAAACAAGTTGACTATTATTTCAAACCAAATAAGCAATTTAAGTATGGAAATTTCCGAGGAAACAGCATCGTTAAAACAATCACAATTTACAATAGGGAGAAATATTGTCACTGCATTATTATCGCTATTACTATTATTCGTCGTAGGCTTCTTTATATTTAATAAAGCTAGAGGTGTTTAAATATGAGAGTTATTCATGGTCTTTCGAAAACCTTAGCCTTACTGTTTGCATTAGTACTAGCTATTCTTATATCGTCCATGATTACCAATTTGAAGTGGGTTCTTGTAATGTCTATTGCAGCTCTAACTTACGGTCTTCTAAGCCCTGTTGTAGCTGCTAGAAGACTATACTTTCTAGCTAGTGCTTCACCACATTCAGCACTTCTAGCTGCTGTCTTAGCTATTCCCTTAGCTAGGATTTCCAGTGTCGCTAATGAGTATATTTGGGCTATAGTCTTAGGTTTATTTTTAACCTATATTGTCGGTTACATGATATATAAGGGAATAGATACTGATACGGCAACAGCTACTTTCGTTGCGTTTACGGCTTCAGCAAGCGTTATGGCGATATACTATGTTCTAACAAATTTTCCATTAGAGACAGATGTTTGGGCAATAATTGTAGGTGACCCATTACTTGCCGACTGGAATGATATAGCTTATGCGTCAGTAGTTATGATTTTTACAGCGCTAGCAGTTCTTTTAACATGTAGGGAGCAAATATGTTTAGGCATAGATAAAGACTATGTTAGGCTGACTGGTGTAAGAGTTAAAATTTACGACTGGATAATGTTCACTCTACTTGGGTTAACCACTGTAGCGCTAATAAGGATTGTCGGGTTCGTTCTAGAACACGTTTTAATACTTCTTCCAGCAGCAATAGCAACAACGGCCTCTAAAAGCGCTAAAGATGCAATGTATTTAAGCATTATATCGAGTTTTACAGCAAGTATTTTAGGGTTACATTTAGCTGTAGCTTTAGGACTTGCACCAGCTGGAATAACGGGGCTCTCACTTCTTACACTATACGTTTTCGCCCTACTAGGTAGGAGATGGAAGTGAAACATTATGGCTCAAATTAGGGCAAGAAAAAGAAGATTCGGTATTTCGATTCCCGAAAAACTAGCTCAAAACCTTGACAAACTAGCTGAGAAACTTAATTCGAACAGGTCGGAAATAGTTCACCAAGCACTTAAAGAGTACATTCATGATCATTTGCACTATTTAGTACCTCATGAATGTAGAGGAGTCATGATTATTCTTGGAGAGAAAGAGCATGGTAAACTGTTTGACATTATAGAAAATTATCATACAATAATACGTAACTATAATCATACTCATGCTGAAGAACACTGCATAAGTACTTTAATAGTCTCAGGACCCTCAAATAAAATTGCTGAATTACACAGAAAACTTCATAGAATACCGGGTGTTAAGATAAGGTATATTCCTATATCCTATGATGTGTGTGATGACCGACCAATCTACTGAGATGTGATGAAAGTAGCGCTCTGATTAAAAGAGAATCGTGTCAGTGAGGGGACCATTCATCACATTTAATTCAGCGGGACAGCGTACATTCATCATATCAGGGATGTGCTACTGTAAACCTAGTTCTTTTCTTATTCTACTATCTATTTCTAAACCTATTTCTTTAGAGCGCTTATAAGTTTCTTCAACAGTTTTCATTAATGCTGACTTTACACCTTCAGACTCCATTACCATAAGCCCTCTTATTGTAGTTCCGCCGGGTGTCGTAACTTCATCTCTAACTTCTGCTGGATGAACTCTAATGTTCTTAAGTAAAGTTGATGTTCCCTCTAATACGTCAAGAATTCCTTGGTAAGCCAAATCTCTAGGCATACCTGAAGCTACTGCGCCTAGAACTAAAGCGTCAACTATTTCAGCTATAAATGCTGGACCGCTTCCTACAAGACCAGTCCATATGTCAAGATATTCCTCAGGAACCCAAAAGAATGTTCCAAGGCATTTAAATATTTCCTCCACAGCTTCCCTATTTTCTCCAAATTCATCCAGAGTTGAAATCGCTGTAGCTGCCTTCCTTACAAGCGCATTAATATTAGGCATTGCACGATATATTTCAACATCCTTTCCAAGAGCGTCTTTAAGCGTTCTTATTCTAATTCCTGCCATTATTGAAACAACGGTTTTACCCTTCCAAGATTCTCTATTAACCTGTTTAACAACGGTTGGAAAATGATAAGGTTTAACACTTAATATTACTATTTCAGCTTCTTTAACGGCTTTATCATTATCTCGTGTTGCCATGGCACCTAAGCTTTCTGCATATCTTAATGTCTCATCTCTCCTACCTGTTGCTATTATTTTAACGTTAAAACATGATCTAAGGGCTTTAATTATCGCTGAACCTATTTTGCCCGCACCTATGATGGCTATTGACTCTACATTCTTTAAATCTCTCATTCTTGACACCCTCGAACAAAGTCCTGCATTGTTACTTACTGTTTAATTACCTAGTATGTATAAATCTTTCTTTAAAAACATCATAGCTAACATGGATCAATCAGCGACTTTGCTTAACCGTAGTGAGTGGGAATGGATGAAATTAAGAAAATTAGGGGAATTTTAGCCAATGGAGAATCTGTAATATCTAGCACTTGTAGAACACAGATGTCGATTAAAGTATTTAGCAACCAAAACCGTTAAGAAAACTGTAGAGAATCATTATATATTAATCTTTGGAAACTATCTTGATGAACTTAGATGTTTCGCGAAAATCATTAATTACAGATTTGATGAGGTTTAATCATGAAGGTAAGAGGTGTTAAGGCGATATTTTTTGATATAGGTAGCACCTTATATAATGTCGAAATTAAAGAATGTCCTTTATGGTGCACCGCTATATCAGAAAAACTTAGGGACTTAGGTATAAACGTTAGTGCTAACGATGTTCTCAATGCGTTTAAAAACGCTAGGGAGGAGCTGAAAATGCTTTTTGCACCTAATGAATTATGGTATTTAGCTATACTTTCATTAACGCTAAAGAAGCTAGGTATAGTACCTAAACCTAAAGTAACAATGATTATTTATAGGGTTTTTACTAAAACCTTTAGTAAATCATTTAAACTTAAAACTGAAGCTAAAGAAGCTCTCAAAACACTTAAGGATATGGGGTTAAAAATAGGCATTATTTCTAATTCCTCATCTAACGATGTAGTATATGAAGCATTAATTAAAGATAATTTAGAGGAGTATATTGATGTTTTAGTAACATCACAACAAATTAGTTGGAAAAAACCTAACCCACGAATATTTCACTATGCTTGCGAATTACTA
This sequence comes from uncultured Desulfurococcales archaeon, assembly GCA_964526225.1. Classification (GTDB taxonomy): domain Archaea; phylum Thermoproteota; class Thermoprotei_A; order EX4484-217-1; family EX4484-217-1; genus DRYM01. The sequence continues at coordinate 49,413 of CAZGLL010000009.1, forward strand.
TCAGTAAAGCCTCAAGAGGCAGTACATGTAGGGGATAACCCTTATGCCGATATTTTAGGATCTAAAAAAGCAGGCTTAATGGCGATTCAAATAATCACCAAAAACAACAAACCTTCACCCTATGCTGACTTTGTTGTCCATAACTTATCGGAAATTCCGGAAATAATAAAAACGATAAAGACGTTTTAAGCGGAATCTTCTTTGTTATTGTTAAATAAAGTTGTACTGTAGATAAGATAATAATGGTGAAAAATAAATGATGTCTTAAAGGTTTCTTGAAAGACAGATGTTATGTAAGCATTAAACATATTATCAAAACACGTTTCATATTCAGTAGGGCTAGTTTGTGAAAGTAAAATGCCCTAAACTTCTAGTAACAACGGGTAAGGGTAAGGAGAATCAAGCTATAGAGGAAATAATTAACATACTTTTTGAATACGATAGCGGTGCATATGGTGAAAAAACGGTTTTCGATGGAGTTGTTTTAGTGTATACTTCATTAAATCCTAAATTCGCACTAAATGTAATTAAGAAGAAACCCACATCAGTAGTGTTTAAAGTAGTTCCTCTTGAAGTATGTGTTGAGACAAACCTGAGAAACATCGTTCATGAAGGTTTAGAGCTTGCAAGAAAATATATTTCTAAAGGTGATACGTTCATAGTAGATTGTGTTAGAAGGGGAAGATTTGTTGAATCTAGCGTAATTGTTGAAAGAACTCTCGGCAAAGCCATCGCCGAAGAACTTGGCGGAATAGTTTCGTTTAAGAACCCTAAGTACATTGTTCGTGTTGAAGTTATCGGTAAAATAACGGGTATATCTGTTTTAAAAAGGGATGAAATATTACGGAGAAAGGGTAGAGGCGGAACTGTTAAATAGTTATGATAGGGTAAGCGAAAGTATAACATTGGGGAGAGGAGACCTTATGGAACAGAAGGAGACTAAAAAGTTTATGGATGCCGAGGATATTATAGAGAAGGTTCTTAGCAAGCCATCAGTATTTAAAGCTAAAGAAGCACTATATCCGGAATATATTCCTCCATCCTTGCCTTATCGTGAAGAACAAATAAGGCTTCTTGCACAATACTTTAAATTCCTACTCTACAATCCAGGCAGTATAAGTCAAAGAGTATTTCTTCACGGTCCTGTAGGTGTAGGAAAGACTGTAACTTCTAGAGCTTTCGGAAGCATTTTTTCATCTAAAGCCAAAATGAGAGGTGTAAATCTACAGTACATTCATGTTAACTGCCATAGAAATAGGACAGTTTATAACATAGTATCTGAAATCGCTAAGCATTTAAACATCCCATTACCTCAGAGAGGCCTTTCAGCATTTGAACTTTACTCAGCAATTTTAGGGTTTCTCGAAGAAAACGATGTTTACGTAATTCTTGCTCTTGACGAATTCGACTACTTTGTAAGGGCTTCAGGAAGTGATGCCCTATATTTCTTCATAAGAACTTATGATGAATACCCAGAATACACTAAGAGAATAAACTTTATTTTAATAGGTAGAAGCCTTAGCGAATTAGAAAGCTTAGATTCTGCAACTTCAAGCTATCTTTTGAGACATATGATAGCGTTTAAACCATACACAGCCAAGGAAATTAGGGATATTCTAAAGCAAAGATTAGAATTAGCTTTCTGGGAAGGAGTGGTAGCACCTGAGGTAATAAACGCAATAGCGGAAATTGTAGGTGCTGATAAAGGTGGCGACGGAAACGCTAGAGCAGCAATAGAGCTTTTATTAAGGGCGGGCGAAGCAGCAGATTATGAAGGAAGCTCATATGTTACTCTTGAGCATTTAAGAAAAGCATATGCCTCAGTTGCTGGTGCTGAAAGCTCAAGCTATATAGTAATAGCTAAGGATATGATATTACACTTACCGCTACACGAGCTCTTAATTTACGAAGCAATAATAAGGGCGCTTAAAAGAACGGGTAAACAATATGTTAGAATGGGCGAAGTTGAAAACGAATACGAGTTACTATGCGAACTATACCGTGAAAAACCTAGAGGACATACTCAAGTTTACGAATACGTTAGAGACCTTAAGCGAAGAGGACTTATAGAAACTAGGGCTTCAGGTAAAGGGTATAGAGGTAGAAGCACATTAATAGGAATATTTAATGTACCTCTTGATGCACTTGAAAAAGAGGTTCTAAAATTAATAGAACAATACACACATAAATGAGGGATTATTTTGATAGAGCAAATTCTTTCCTCAAAAAATAGAATTAGAATATTGAAGTATTTATTAGTTAAAGAGGAAGCAAATATCTCCATGATTTCCAGAGAACTCAATATCCACTATCTTAACGTTAGAGAACATCTTGATTTTCTCGAGAAAAAAGGTATTGTTAGAAGGAAAAAATACGGCAAAGTAACCATTTACTTCCTAAATAATAATCCAATGGTTTATTCGCTAAAGAAATTTCTTGAAGAGATAGGTGAAATTTAAAAATACTCAATGTTTCTCATAACTTAGGTGCTGATAAAGCGTGATGTTTGGAAAAGCAATATATCAAATAGTTTCCTTCGGTAAAGGTTACGGTAAAACTAAGTTAATAGAGAAAATAGTTGCTAAAGCGAAACAAGAAAGCTATAAAATTGCAGTAGTAAAGCATGCTCATAGAGGAATAGATGTTAAGGGTAAGGATTCGCAAAGATATATCAGGGCAGGTGCTGATTCTATTATATTAGTTTCTGAAAGATTACAAGCAATTTTCGTTAAGAAAGGTTATGAACCATTAGAGAACATTTTAGCATCATTCAACATTAAGGAGCCTTTAATACTTGTTGAGGGATTTAAGTATCTAAAAGGTTATCCGAAAATAGTGGTGGTAAGGAATAAAGAGGAACTGTTGAAGGCTAAGGAGTATTTTAAGAATGATTGCTTCCTAATAGTTAACACTGGTGAAGATAGATTAAATGATTTAGAGTGCGAAGTTTTCACTATGAAAGATCTAGATGTAATTTTTAGAAAAATAGTTGCTCATGCTAAAGAAAAAATCGCTAAGGAAGATCTTTTGAACATAAACTGTGGATACTGTGGATACCCTACCTGCATAGACTTCGTAGAAGCCCTACTAAAGGGGGAAAAGGATATTCTAGAATGCCCCGTAGTAGCTGATGTTGAACTTAGAGTTAATGGTGTGAAAGTACCATTATCACCGTATCCTAAATTGGTAATCTATGAAACAATTAAAGGTCTTACAAGATCATTAAAAGGGGTTCCGGAGAATATTGAAAACTTAGAACTACGAATAAGTTATGGTAAAAGGGAGAAATGACAAACGTTTTTCTAGTAAAACTGTTTTATGATGGAAGAAAATTTCATGGCTCACAAAGACAGCCGAACGTGAAAACTGTCGAAGGAGAACTAATAAGTTTACTAACGAACTTAGGTATTCCTGTAGTGAAAATTGTTTCGTCAGGGAGAACAGATAAGGATGTTCATGCACTATCCCAGATAGTCCTATTTGAAACATCAGCAAGTGAGGATGAAATATTAGATTCTGTTAGGAAAATAGCGATTAGCGAAATGGTAGTATGGGCTGTAAGACTAGATGTTCCATACGAGTTCAATCCCAGATACAATGTTATACATAGGAGATATTTGTATGTAGAAAGAAATGATTTTCTTAGAGAAAACATAGACAAGCTAAATAGTATAGCCAAGCTCTTCATAGGTAAGAAGCTCTTTAAATGCTTTAGTTCATACTATAGGAAAACACCCTACTACATGGATCCCTATAGAACAGTTTATTCGTTCAAAATTTATAACATAGGGGACTTTATCGTATTCGACATTATTGCCGATAGCTTCATTAAGCAAATGGTTCGTAGAATTGTTGCGGCACTAAAGCTATACATTAAAAGCATAATTACAGTAAGCGACATAGTGAAGATGCTTAACGGAGTATGTCTTAAAGCTCCACTAATTAAACCTGCTAAAGCCGAAAACCTTATCTTATTTAACATAAAAGTGTCGTTGACTTTCAAGGTTTTTAAAGAAAATGTGTATAAGATTTACGATTACTGCTGTAATTCAAGGAACGACGCTTTAAAGTTCATATGTTCACACGTAGCAATAATCCGCGATGAACCTAAAATAATTGGAATTGATTTTTAAGCAATTATTTTCCCTTCATTTCCTTAATGACTTCCCTATATCTTGTTGGTGTTAGGAATTTTATCATTTCCTCGGTAAGGTTAAGGCTTATTGCTAGTCTTGCAGCATATTTTGGATTATTATTAAATATTACGTGGAGGAATGGTATAACATCCCTTTTGGCAACATGTGTTGAAATATGTAAAGCTCCTGCAACAACCTTAGCTATAGCATCCCTTATTTCTCTTTGCCTTTTAGTCTTAGCTAATAAAAGTATTTTTTGCGGAAAATTATATTTTACGAACCTAAATTTTGAAGCTTTCCTAGCCAAAGCTACACCAGGTCCCATAAAGTCGAAAACATACGAAAGCAGGTCCCAATTTTGTGTTCTTTTAATCCTACCTAGGTAAACATCGGCTCTAGATAGTGCCTCATAAGCTTTCCATAAATCCTCAGGGTCTGTTAGTTGGTTCGGTAGGTTCTCGGCTATCCAAAGCATCATAGTTTCATAGTCTATATCTGTTGATGTTACTGCCTTCTTAGCTTGCCAAGCATATTTTGACATGAAAAGATTTCTTAATGCTTCAAATGGCGTGTACTGCCTATCTCTTCTAGCTAAGATTGGTTTTACGAGTTCAACAGTTATTTTCCTAGATACAGTTGCAACATTTTGTAAATCATTTATTGCTGACCTTAAATCTCCTTCAGCGTAAGTTATTATTAGGTCTAAGGCTTTGTTATCGCATTCTAGTCCTTCATTTAAGCATATTCTCCTCAAAACTTCCTTCATAGCTGTTTTAGTTAGTCTTCTAAAAGGTATCATTACACATAGTTCTCTAAGTTGCCTAAGCTTGGGATCCCATGGGTCATTAGCTGTAAGTATTATTGGAAATTTAGTCGTATTAACTAAGTCTATTATAGCATCTAGCGCTCCTTTATCGGCTACTGCACTTATTCCGTCTACTTCATCAAGTAAAATTATTTTTCCACGAAAGCCGAAGAGCGAATATTTCGTAGCAGCTATCTTAGCTACCCTTTCTATAGCATCCTTTGTTCTGAAATCACTAGCATTCATCTCTACGAGCTCTAAGCCGAATTCTTTAGCTGCAGCTTCAGCTAATGATGTTTTACCGCAACCTGCTGGTCCGTAAAAGAGAACCGCTTTCTTCTCGGGAACTTTGCCTTGAAGCCAGCTTTTAAGCCATGGAATAAATATTTTCTTAGCTTCTTCCTGGTCAGCTACCTCAGCTATTCTTTTAGGCCTATACTTTATAATCCATGGAAGAGGAGCTGGCATTTCTAAACCCTTAACTTCTTGCCTAACATTACGAGCTTAGCTATTAGAGCACTTAGCTGTATTTCATCGTCAGCTCCCTCAGCTAATCTATATTGTACTTCTCCTAAGTAATCAGCTATTATAACCCTTAATTCCTCAGGTATTTTTATTTCGGAACTGAAAATCTCCCTGTGCATTGCCTTAACAACATCTACCCCTGAGAGCCCATAGTTTATCATAAGTGCTCTAAGCTTCTCTCTAGCTTCAGTAAATCTTCCAGCAAGTGCAGCCTTAATCATTTCTCTTACCTCAGCTGGATGAGCGGCACCTATGACCTTATATACTGCTTCAACAGTAACTCTACCTAAAGCTGATGCTGCTTGAAGAATGTTTATAGCTCTTCTCATATCACCTTCAGAAAGTTCATATATCGTTTCTAACGCTTCCATATCATACTCTACTTTTTCTTGATCAACAATCCATTTTAAGCGGGCAACAACGTCCTCCTTGCTTAATGGAGTGAATCTGAAGAATGCTGTTCTAGACTGTATTGGCTCAATTATTTTGCTAGGATAATTCGCTATTAGAATAAATCTACATGTTGCTGTGAAAAGCTCCATAGTTCTTCTTAAAGCTTGCTGAGCATCAGCCGTCATGTTATCTGCTTCATCAAGAATTATTATTTTGAAGGGAATTTCTCCTGGAACAACGCTTCTAGCAAACTCCTTAACAGTGGTTCTAATAACATCTATTCCTCTTGCATCGCTTGCGTTTAACTCTAAAACATATCTACGGTAGTTTTCGCCATAAAGATCATGAGCTAAGGCTAATGCAGCAGTTGTCTTACCTGTTCCTGGCGGCCCAGCAAATAAGCAGTGAGGCATGTTTTTACGTTTAACAAACTGTTTTAACCTTTCAACGATTTCTTTTTGATTAACTATTTCGTCAAGGGATTTTGGCCTGTACTTTTCTGCCCAAAGAAGCTCAGCTTCTATAGAGGCCATAATCTAACACCCTACAGTTATTGGTTCTCTTTTTAGTACAAATATATTTTTAGTGGCGGAAAAACCTAGGTTATCGTAGAGGGAACTTACCATCATGATCCAGGATATTTTGAAAATACTTATGGACAGTTCTCGTGTAGAAAGCTATGTTGCCCCGGCTAAGGCGAAAACATATCAGAACTTGGTTTTAAACATAGATGAAATATCATATGTTGAAGCGAATACTGAAATAGATGTTCCAAGATGGCTTGCCCAGGAACTTGAAAAAGCAGGTCTCGTAGAACTTTCATCAGACGAGAAAGTTACTATTGAGGAACTAGCTAGATTGGCTTTTCTAGAAACTAGAACCATAGGTACAGCTTCAACATTACAGAAGCTTCCACCGGAATTCTACGTTAAAGTAAAACATGAAATCGAAGCATTACTTAACGAATTAAGCAGAAATCCTACATCAGAGGTTATAGAGAAATATCGTAAGGCAGAAATGTTCATTAGAGATATTGTTAGAAGTCGTTTAAGAAAAATTCTAAACCTTGTTTTAACAGTTGAAGAACCTAAAGACATAATTACTAAGCTAACACCCGAGGAAAAGACCTTATATAGGGTTTTAAGAGACATAATAAAATTCTGGATAGAGGAAACAACTGGTTTAAAATATTAGTGGAAAGTGGAATAAGCCATGGAAAACACAGGTAGTAGGGAGAGGGAAAGTTTAGAGGAAACAGCATTTCTAGGCGACCCTAAGGAAGAGTTCATTAAATTTCTTAAAACATTCAAAGACATTCATGGTAAACTTAAGTATTGGGATAAAGTATTAGACATGACCATTAAGGGTGAAAGATCCATAGTTATTGACTTTCCAGATCTTTACATTACTAATCCTCAATTAGCTCTTTATGTTGTAGAAAACCCTAGGGAAGCATTAGACTATGCTTCACAAGCGCTTAAGGAGCTTGTAACTAATGAGAATAGGGAATTAGCAGTAAAGATAGATAGATTCTATGTTAGATTTAGGGGTCTTCCCGAAACAGTTCCTATAAGAAGACTAGGTTCCGAACATATTGAGAAGCTTATTCAGATTGAAGGAGTAGTTACAAGAATGACGCCAACTATGGAGAGACTTCACAAAGCAGTTTTCCAATGTACAAATTGCGGAACAGAAATAGAGGTCATTCAAGAAGGCGATACTATAGAATACCCAACTGAATGTACTTGCGGAGGAAAACCTTCATTTAAGCTTCTCCTACATAAATCAAAATTCATTGATGTTCAAAAAATTATGGTTCAGGAAAGACCCGAAGAAATCCCTCCAGGACAACTTCCAAGATCAATAGAGGTAGTGCTAACAGAAGACCTCGTTGATAAAGCTAGGCCTGGAGACCGAGTAACAATAGTGGGGATTCTTACAATCAAAGGTGAAAGATCCGTTAAGAAGGGAAGTAAACTAACCTTCGAAATGAGAATTGAGGCAAATAACGTAGAAGTTTCGCAAAAAGTTCTAGAAGAGCTAGAGATCTCCAAAGAAGATGAAAGAAAAATTCTGGAACTAGCAAGAGACCCCAAAATAAGAGAGAAAATAATAGATTCGGTGGCACCAGCAATTTACGGTTACGAGCACATAAAGAAAGCAATAGCACTACTTCTCTTCGGAGGAGTACCCAAAGAGCTACGTGATGGAACAAGGATAAGAGGAGACATACATGTACTACTCGTAGGAGACCCCGGTACAGCTAAGAGCTTAGTTTATAGTGAACGAATATTAG
>CAZGLL010000010.1:0-56805 GCA_964526225.1 uncultured Desulfurococcales archaeon
CTAAAAACGGATTAACACATGGAATGCATGATCCAACAGATGGCGGTTTACTTGAAGGACTCTATGAATTCTCTGAAGCGGCAAACTTAGGATTCGTGGTTTGGGAAAGCAAAATACCTATAGCTAAGGAAACCTATGAAATAACAAAGTACTTCAAAATAGATCCTTTAAAGCTCATAAGCTCAGGAGTTCTTTTAGCAGCAATCCCCGAAAACAAAGTTGAGCAAGCTATTAAACTATTAACTAGTGAAGGCATAGAAGCATCCGTTATAGGCGAATTTGTAAAAGATAGAAAAACTAAGTTACTTGTGAGGAAAAACGGTGTTAAAGAATTAATTAATGAACCCGTAATTGATGAATTATGGAGAATTTTTAAACTAAAGCTTTGAAAGCTTTCGAAATACTTTTAAAGTAATACTTAAGAGTAACAGTAGTGTAGAAGGTGGTGGTCCGGAGCAGTGCTGGATGAGGAAGAATTTGAAGTAATGAGTAAGTATTTAAGCGACATGTTAGATGAAATAGTTGAAAAATACAAATACAATATAGATTTAGATGAAGAATATGAGGATCTCCTTGAATTCATCTATAGAAACATTGTTAGAGTATGGTTTAAAGGTAAAAGACCGTCAATTATAGAGTTAGAAAATAGGCTAAGAGAGGTTAGGAGAAAAGAGAAGAGAAAGTTAGCAATACTCTTAAGCTACTACATAAGCAAGTATATTAGAACAAAAAATGTTCTTACTCTACGCTAAGAACTTCTTTCCTAAATACATATATTCTATATAGTAAGTAAAATCCTAGAGATAATGTAGCATATGCAAATAATAATGCTAAAGCCGCAATATCTAAATTTATACTTTCCCTTGGTGAACTAACAATTACTTCATCTAAGACTAGGCCATTGTATGTTTTTAGAACAAATACCCCATCGACTTTGGCATAGTATAAGCTATCACCGTAGTAGTTCAATACCGTAAACCCTGTTTCATTAACATTAACAACTATTCCATAGAAGTCAAGAAGAGGTATTTCTGTTCCATTTGCAGGTTCCTTATTGAACCATAAGATCGTATATATGCCTGAAAAACCTAAAACACCGTTCCCTAGGTCATAATATATTTTTCTTGAAGGAATTTCAACATAGTATTCGGTTATTTCTCCCCTAAACGTTTTTACCATTTTAGCGAAAGTTTTTAAGTTTATTGTTAAAATTTCTGTTATCCTAAACTCTATTGTTGATTCGTTTTGCTTAAAGAGCAAATACGTTGGTATAACGATGTTTTCTGGTACTTTCTGGATCTTAAATATTAAACCGTAAAGTAGCGGTGACGAGGTTATTAGCGCTAAGACTATAGCTATAAGCATAAGCATTACCTTAATGTTCACGGAAAGCACCCACCGTAACCATTATTGCTAAAGACAGCATTATGGTGGTAATTATTGGGAAAAGCATTACTAGAATGGATAAGCTATTAGCTCGAATTTCCTCATGAATTTCTATTTGTGGCTTAGGTTTAACAGTTATTTCAAGTGTAACTGTTAAATTATCTATATGCACAGCTGATGAGGACCCTGGTACCCAGTGTTCTTCAGGATCGTAGATTACTTCTTTCTCTAAATCTAAATATTCCATAGACTTAGCTCCTTCATCGATAACTAAGCATATATATTTTGGTGAAACATCACCTGGACTTCCTTTAAGATATCCTGGACCTACGGTAACTTCGTAAGGTATCCATCCCACGCCGCTAACGTATATTATTGGCCAAGCATGCCCTATAATATCATATTCTTTAAGCTTACTATTCCACTCATTAGCTACATAACCTATACATCTTAAAGTAGGTATTCCTATGTACCTTGAGAAAACAGCAAATGCGTCAGAATATTCGCTACAATCCCCTAAGCTCCTATTTAATGCTTCGAAAACATTTTGCCTACCACCAGAGATCGGCATGTAATTTAGTTTTCTAGCAACATAGCTTCGTATCATGCTAACAACTTCGCTTATTCTGAGTTTTCCAAGCTCCTTAACTGATGTAATGTTATTATCCTCTAAAAAATCCTTTAAGAAAAACTCGAATCTTGGATCAGTATAGTTCCACCAATAAGTTGGTCCTACTAGTTTAACGTAATTTTCCCCAAGATCCTTTCTAACTTCAGCTAAATATTCATCTAATGTCACATTTAATTTCTTAAGAACATCCTTACTACTATAGGTTCCCGTAATGGATGTGTAAACTTTTGCATCATATTTTACATAGTTTCTTGAGTTTATCCTAACGTATCCTTTAACTAAGTCGTAGTAAACTTCCCCTTCACCTTTACTAATAGTTCCATTGACATTTAGTGTTTCTTGCCAACTAAGCTTAGGCGGTATCGGAATGTTTATTATAAATTGCCCTTTACCACTTATTTCCGCGGAATAATGTAGTTCATAAGTAACGTTCATTTTAAATGCGAGAATATTTTGTGTAAAAATACTTACAACTAAAGCTAAAATAGCAAATGCTATGTAAACCTGTGTTTTCTTCATAGCTACCAGTCAACCGGCATCTATAGCAAATATATTTCGGGAAAATAAGTATTACTTAGGGGTTAAAAAGAAAGTGGCTAAAGAAGAAAACAGCACCGGTAAGCGAAAACGTAGGTCAAGGAGAAAACATGTTAAAATAGATACTAAAAGTATTGCTGAAACACTAACTGATGAAATTATTGAGGCATTGGGAATAGGCTATCTAGACCTTAATGATAAGGAAAAAAGGGAAATAGCGTTAGCTGTTGTGGAGGAATTAACGTCATCTATAAATTATAAGCCATCCAAAGCCACTCTGCTTTCACGTATCTCCAGACTTAGAATAAGGCTTGCACCTCTCATATCAGAGAAGCTTCTTGAGTTAAGGAAGAAGTTAAGTGAGGATGTACTAGATTACATAATAAATTATGGAGGACCTGTAGTGGTAGCTAATGTTAGGAGACTATATAATGAAGCGAAGAGAAGGGGAAGAGAGGATTTAATAGGTGTTTTAAGGAGTGCTTGGGAAACTTATGGTAGACCTCTACCTGTGAAATGTCCGAACTGTGGTTTTTCAGCAATTCAACCCAATCTTATATGTTTTGTTTGCGGAAGGAAAATTACACCTGAAGAACTTAAGGAAGCAATAGATTTCGAAAGCCTACTTGAAATGTTTGTTGACATAGCAACACTCGATGATGCCAGAAGGCTTGAAGAAAACCAAGCTATAATTTACGACCCTGAGGAAGGGTTAAAAACAAGGAGAGGACCATTAGAAAGAATTCAATACATAATTCCGCTTACAAAAACCGAACTAAACACAATAGTACATAAAATTGAGGAAAAATACAAACCTAAGCCGAAAATAATTGCGGAAATTGAAAAAATAGAGAAGGTAACTAAAGTACTTAAGGAAGAGACTAAGAAGGTTGAGGAGAAAAGAAAAAGAGAAATTAGACCCACGCTAGACATGTTTCTAAGAGAAGAGGAAAAATAGGCTATGATGATAGAGGAAATACAACCTAATCAAATAGAGAAAATTGTTAAAGAAAATAGAATAGTGTTAGTAGAGTACGTTAGTAGAAAACATAAGGAATCAAGATATTTCCACTCATTAATTAAGGATTTCTCGTTCAAAGTACTAAACCAAATAAAAATAGTTTCAATAAGTTTGGATAAGCATCCCGAAATTAGAGAGAAAGAAAACATAGTGTTATTACCGCATCTAAAACTATTTCTTAATGGCGAGAACATTTGGGAGCAAGAAGGATGCTTCATGGACTACATTAAAGACATGTTCTTACTTAAGAGAAGTATTAGAGAAGCTCTTAAAAGCAAAGGAGTCAAGCTAAGAATTTAATCGAATGAAAGCTACATGTATTGTTTCTTACCGGAGTCCCGCAGAAACGACATGATCTTGTAAAACCGTATTCTTTAAGGATTTTTTCTACAAGTATTTCGGACATTTTCAATGTTGAATCAAGGAGTTCGAAATGATCGCAACTTATTTTACCAAAATACTTTTCAATTTCACAGAAGAAATTGTCGGAAAAACCATTACCACGTTTCACTTTAAACTCTTCTTCAAAAATCCTAAACAATCCTTCGAAGTAGCCGTAGACTAAGAGCTCCTTAGCTCTAACTTTTCTAAAAGGCTTAACAAAGTAAATATTTCTCTGAGGAACATGGAGCTTAGGTAATGTTTCCCCCATTATTTCGATGTTGAATTTTAAAAAACCATACGTGAAATATGTTATTTCGAACTCTAACGTTGTTGGCAAAACTATTTTCGCTATGCCTACTTTCTCAGCTTTCTCTAGGGCTTTTTCTCGAAGCAATCTGTAATGAGCCGTTATATTTTCGTTTTCTACATCATCTATGTAAACAATGTTTTTCTCCCTAATAACTTTACTTAGCGTTTTAGGTAACATTAGATAAAGTTTTGAAGGATATTCCTGCTCTATTTTCTTGAAAATATTGAATGTTGATATTGAGACTAAGGGGTATTTTTCGAGGAAAAGAAAGCCTATCGAATCTTTAGGTTCCAGCATCTTCCACCTATTTATTTCACGTTTAACTTGTCTTATCAAGCTCATTTCAAGACATTTTAAACACAGTTTTTCGCCAGACTCTTTTCTCCAATATATTGCTTCCCTAATTTTACATGAGCTACATTTTACCATAGCTTATCATTTAGATTTATTGAAGACTTGAAAATAAGCGTTTTAGAGTAAAAGTTATATAGAAGCGCTTTCTACTCGAGAGTGGATTGTGAGGGTTTAAGGTTTTTAGATGGGGTGTTGTTCATGGCCATTCAGCAGCCCGTTGGAATACCTGTTCTAATACTTAAGGAGGGAACTCAAAGAACAACTGGAAGAGACGCACTAAGAGCAAACATCCTTGCAGCAAGAGTTCTAGCAGAAACATTAAAAACATCTCTTGGGCCACGTGGACTAGATAAAATGTTAGTAGATAGTTTCGGAGATGTTACAATAACAAACGATGGAGCCACGATAGTTAAAGAGATGGAGGTTCAACATCCAGCAGCGAAATTGTTAGTAGAAGTAGCTAAAGCTCAAGATGCCGAAGTAGGAGATGGTACAACAACAGCTGTTGTTCTTGCCGGTTTGCTATTAGAGAAAGCAGAATCGCTTCTTGACCAAGAGATTCATCCAACAATAATAATTGAGGGGTTCAAGGAAGCACTAGCTAAGTCCTTAGAGTATCTAGACGAAATAGGTGTTAAGGTTGAACCTACAGACAAAGAAACTCTTAGGAAATTAGCAAGCACCGCATTAGCAAGTAAGTATGTTGGCGCTGGAACAGTGAAGGAGAAACTGGTTGACCTCATAATAGATGCCGCATTAACTGTTGCTGAACCGCGTCCTGACGGGACATACAATTTAGATCTAAACAATGTTAAAATAGAGAAGAAGAAAGGAGGAAGCTTACTTGACAGTCAGCTAATAAGAGGTATTGTTTTAGACAAGGAAGTTGTTCATCCAACAATGCCTAGAAGAATTGAAGGAGCGAAGATAGCGTTATTAGACATGCCGCTTGAAGTCGAGAAACCAGAAATAACAGCTAAAATAAACATAACCAGTCCGGAACAAATTAAAGCATTCCTTGAAGAAGAAACTAAGCTACTCAGAGACATGGTCGATAAAATAACTGATATTGGAGCTAACGTAGTAATATGCCAGAAAGGAATCGATGACGTAGCACAGTACTTCCTTGCTAAGAAGGGTATTTTGGCTGTTAGGAGAGTTAAGAGAAGCGATATGGAGAAACTAGAAAGAGCAACAGGAGGAAGAATAATTAGTAGCATAAGGGATCTAACACCTGATGATTTAGGTCATGCAGAGCTTGTTGAAGAAAGAAGAGTTGGAACCGATAAAATGGTATTCGTAGAGGGATGTAAGAATCCAAAGGCAGTAACTATACTGCTACGTGGAGCTAACGACATGGAGCTTGACGAAGCTGAAAGAAGTATTCATGACGCACTTAGTGTAATAAGAAACGTTATGAGAGAACCCAAGATAGTTGGGGGTGGAGGAGCACCAGAAGTAGAACTTGCACTAAGGCTGAGAGAATTTGCTAGGTCGAGAGGAGGAAAGGAGGCATTAGCAATAAACGCTTACGCTGACGCTTTAGAGGAAATAGCTTTAATACTTGCAGAATCGGCAGGACTAGACCCACTAGATGCTAGAGGAGAACTAAGAAAACTCCATGAAAAAGGAAATGTAAATGCTGGTATTGACGTATTAAACGCTAAGATAGCCGATGATATGATCAAAATTAACGTAATAGATCCAGTGCTCGTAAAGAAACAGGTGCTTAAGAGTGCAACTGAAGCAGCAACAGCAATACTGAAGATAGACGATATAATAGCTGCTGCACCACCGAAGAAGAAGGAAAAGGAGAAAGAAGAAGGAGAAATTCCCAAGTATTAAAACAAAACGGTTTTTTCCAACATTACTAAACCGTAACATTTAATTGTTAAAACTAACCTACGAATTTTCCGAACTAATTTTTTAGTGAGGTACAGTAGAGTTTGTCTAAAAAAGAATCATACATTAGCAAAATAAAGATCGGACCGCCTAAGTTAACAAAATATGAGAGAGCTAGAATTATTGGTGCAAGAGCATTACAGTTAACAATGGGTGCTTCCCCATTAATACCTGTAGAAATGGTTGGTTCGGTGGACCCGCTCGACATAGCTGAGAAGGAACTTGAAATGGGAATATTACCTATAACGATTAGACGTAGACTTCCAACAGGCGAATATCAGGATATACCGTTAAAATGGCTTCTAGAGGCTGAAAAGGAGGCTTTAGGTAAAAAAGCAGTTTACACTTAATAAACAGTAAACTTTAAACACATTTTTAGCTTGAATCATTACTCTCGGTACAGTTAATGCTACCAAGGACTTACACTTTAATTATAGCTGAAAAACCTAAAGCAGCATCGAAAATAGCTTATGCTCTCTCTAATGGCTTAAGTAGAAGGTATACATTATATAATGTTCCCTACTGGGTGTTTAGGTTAAATGGTAAATGGTTTGTTGTTGGATCAGCAGCTGGACACTTATTTACATTAACAACAGATACTTACGGTTTCCCCGTTTTTGACTATCGTTGGGCACCTACATGGTTAGTTGATAAAAACGCTAAATACACTAAACCTTATTTTCTAGCATTAAAGAAGCTTTGCGCAAACGCTGTAGAATACATTAATGCGTGTGATTATGATATTGAAGGATCAGTTATAGGTTACATGATTATAAGAGAGCTTGGTGATTCACGTAAAGCATATAGGATGAAGTTTTCAACATTAACACCTCTCGACCTTAAAAAGGCTTTCCAAAATTTAAGCAAAGGATTAGATATGAACATGGTTGAAGCTGGTTTATGTAGACATGAGCTTGACTGGATATGGGGTATAAATGTTTCAAGAGCACTAATGTTCTCTATAAGGAAAGTCTCCGGGAAAAAAGTAATTTTAAGTGCTGGAAGAGTTCAATCACCTACATTAGTGGAGGTTGTTAACACCGAGTTTTCTAGGAACACTTTCGTTCCAATACCGCTCTTCAACATTAATGTACAGGTTAAAATAGGTGATAAGGTTTTCTCATTAGAATCACTTAATGGTAGCTTTAAAAGTAAAGCTGAAGCCCAAAAAGCAGCGGAATACATTAGGAAAATAGGTAAAGCTACTATTGAAAAAGTTGAATATCGTGAGGAAAGATATAGTCCCCCACCACCGTTTAATTTAGGTGATTTACAAGCTGAAGCATCAAGAATCTACGGTTTTTCACCCATGGAGACACAGAAAATAGCTGAACAACTATATCTTGACGCTCTAATAAGCTACCCTAGAACGAACAGTCAGAAACTACCTCCAACAATAGGTTATGAAAACATTCTAAAGAATTTAAGTAAATTGCCAGAATATAGGCACTTAGTAACTATGCTTTTCAACGAAACAAGAGGACAACTATATCCACATGAGGGTTCGAAAACAGATCCCGCCCATCCAGCAATATATCCTACAGGAGTTCATCCTAGAAAGTTAAGTGAGCGTGATGCAAAAATATATGATCTAATTGTGAGAAGGTTTCTGGCAACATTCTCATCGGACTTAAAAATGTCCTCGATAACCCTTCACTTAACAGTAGGTAGGTACAAATTTAAGCTAAAGTTTAGAACAATAAGGGAAAAGGGTTGGTTAAAGTATTATCCATTTGTTACTATTGAAGAAACCTTGGAAATACCTACTATTAAAGAAGGACAAACATTACCGATAGTTAAGGTTAGAGTTACAACAAACTACACTAAATTTCAGAAAACATATACTAAAGCATCTCTCCTAAAATGGATGGAAAACGTTAACATAGGCACGGAAAGTACTAGAGCAAGAATCATTGAAAGTCTTTTCTCACGGGGATATCTTAAGTCTTCTAAAGGAAAAATAGAGGTATCACATTTGGGATATGCTGTAGCTGATATCTTAAAGAAGTACTTCAGCGATTTAACAGATGTAGGATTAACTAGAAGATTTGAGGAAAAATTAAATGCGATAAGAGAAGGCAAAGCTTCCAGAGATCAAGTGGTTAAGGAGTCTAAAGAGTTTTTAAGTTCATTGCTTGAAAGATTCAAGAATGAGGAGGCTGAAAAAGCAGGGATAGACTTAGCTAAGAGCCTTAAACTAATAAAGCCTAATAAACCATGCTTAATATGTGGTATGGAATCTGTAGGAGACATCGAAAACATTATGTTATGTAAAAACCACTATGAAGCACTTCTTAATTTAAAGAAAACATATAAAGAGTGGATTAAAGCATTCGGTTCTATAAGCCTTAATGAATACTTGAGGAAAGTAAGTAAGCTCGGTATTTCAGGTAAATGGGTAAGAGAGGTTGCAAGCTCAATATTGGAAGGTAAGCTTACCTTCCAATGAAATTATGTAGGAAGAGAGAGAAATATCCAACGTAAGGTATTCTTAGAGGGTATCCGTTTATTGTAACAGTTTTTCCTAAAACACCTTCTTCGGGAACATACCATGAGTCCTTAGCAACATTAGCGTCTCCTTTTGTTACGAAAAACAGTTCACCTTCAACCTCAACTATACTGATAACTCTATGTATTACAGGTGTTCTTAGAGATAGAAGAGCTGATTTTTTTGACGGTATAAGCGAGACTTTATCGAAAACTATTATGTCTCCAACTTTAATATCTCTAGGATTAACACCTACTATGATGACTACGTCTCCTATGTTCAAAGTAGGTATCATACTTGAGCTTTCAACCGTTGCTAATGGAATAGGTGTTTTAAGAGCGATCTTTAGTATTGTTGGAATCGAAAGAACAATTAGGATAAGGAAAACTAAAGTTACTGCCTCCAATAAGAAACCTTTGGTTCTTACCTTATTAGCTAACATAAGTATTCACTTTAATCCATTCCGTTTAAGCCTAGACCCCTTAGGCTAAAGAGAGAAATATGTTTTCCTATAAAAACGTTTTACGGTGGAAGAAAGGGTATGGTTACTGCTAATGAAAGATTGGCGCTAACAAGTATTTTAGCGTCAACGTTCGTTATAGTGTTAGTGTCTATAGGCTCTGGAGGGAAGGTAGTTTACGGTTTTTTCTATACCCCTCCGCCGGAAGAGGCTCTAGTAGCTATAATACCCTACTGCTTCGTAATCTTAAGCATTCATTTCACATTAAGAGTTTCTGATAAAGAAATGAAGTTTTTTAGCGAAAAAGTAGCTGTAGCGGCATCGCTAATAGGTTACTATATGGCATTAATGTCTGCAATACTTTATGCTGGAAGTGGCAATAGAGAAACTCTAGTTAGTTTTCTAGGCGATTCCGTTGTTGCTTTAGGAAGCATTTTGCATATAAATTTCAGGTCGATACCTTATGTTGCGAAAAAGTTTCTTTCAAAAAGAGACATTTTCGATAAAATAATTGTTGCACTGGCATTTCTTATTCTAGGATTTTCACGAGTTGTAAGCAAGGATGTTCCATTAAGTATTTCCTTAGTATTTTACGGTATGTCATGGTTTGTATGGTTACTTGTACTTTACGACTTTGCTAAAATGTTCAATATTAAGAATAAAGGGTTTATTATACAGCTGAACTTTCTAGTTCTACTTGCGATGACTAACTTAACGTACGCCATATTGATAATACTTTCCGTTTAAAGTTCTTCTTCATCAAGTTCGCTAAGATCTATTTCGAAAACCTCTCCTTCCCTTTTCTCCTCTTTCTCCTCCCCTCTTCCTAAAACCTTTTTGCCTTTGGCCCCTTCTACCTCTACTTCGCCGCTTCCTCCAACCTTTATTTTACTTACAACAGCTCTCCATTTATGACCGTGTAAACACTGGTACATTCCCATAACAGTTATCGTTATTCTACCCTTTGAATCGGGAAGTGGTGATATGAGTTGCCATGTTTTATAGGGTTTTTCAACTTCTTCTCCACAATAGGGACAAATATTTGGAGGTCTCTTTTTAGGCATATCACCTTTCACCCTTTTATCGTGTGAAATTAGAGGGAACCAGATGTTTTTAAGAATTTAGCCTAACTATTTCAACCTTGTATTCTCCAAGTTCTCTTAGGAGCTCCTTGGCTATGTCTGAAAATACTTGTTCTACTTTTTCGGGACTTGTAGTGTAAACTGTTACTTCGAATTCTGCTGCTGAACTCGTTAGCTTATGAACTCTAATGTCTGGTGATATCTTAACTATGCCTTTGTAAGATGATATGGCTTTCATTATTTTATCTTCAATATCTTCTATAGTAAACGGTGCTTCGACGTGTACTAGGATTTTTACTGCGAAAAGTTCTGAGTATATTTTCAGTAGTTGTTCTAGAAAGAGTGAGTTAGGTATTTTCACTATGCTTCCGTCCCTAGTTTTTATTTCTGTGTAAAGTGCTCCTATGTTTCTTACCTTACCTATTACGTCACCTATCTTTATCATATCACCTATTACGATAACTCTTCCGAGAAGTATCGCGTAGTACGATATAATGTTGGTGTAGAGGCTTTTAGCTGAATATGCTAGTATTAGCAGAAAACCTATTATTGCAAGTACGAGGTAAATGTTTGCTGTGAAAAGCGAAATTATTATGAGAAGTATTAGCGAGTATATTACGATGCTCAATACGTTATGTATTCTAACATATGCTGATTGAGAAATAATGTTTCTCTGAACCATTTTCTTTAACATATTGTTTACTGTTTTTAGAACTGCAACACCTATTATGAAGGCTAATGCTGAATATATTATTTGAGCCATTAGGGGATGGGAAAGTAGTAGTCTTAACTGCTCCATGTAGTATTCAATGAATTTTCGGATTGCTTCGCTCTCTTGCATTCTAAATTCCTCTAAATGCTTTTATAAATTCCTCAGCAATATCGTTTCTCACTAACCCTATTATTTCGTATCCTGGCCTTAGTTCTTTAATTTCGTTTGGCTCTAAAAACTTTTCTCCATCAAAAATCGCTATAACTTTGGCTGCTAACGGTATTTTAAGTTCATCGAGAGTTTTACCTATGCAAGCATCATTCTCTGTTAGTGTAAGTGAAACTAGACCGTACATTCCACTAAATATTGGAGCTATTTTAACTAGGGAGTATTTACCTTCAATGAATCCTTCAATGATGTTTGCTGTAACGTAGGGAACGCAGATAGCTCTTTCAATACCTACCCTCTCTAGGAGCTTAGCTACCTTCTCGTTCTTAACTCTTACAATTATTCTTGGAACACCATATTCTCTAGCAATTAACGCTACGAAAAGATTTACTTCGTCCTTATCTGTTGTTGCCACCAGAACGTCTAGCTTTCTCAAATCAACTTCATCATATAGTGTTAAGTCTGTTGCATCACGATTTATAGCTAATACGTCTGCTTCTTCAGTCACCATCCTACATTTTTCTTTCTCCTTATCAACAACTATAACTTCGTTGCCTTTACCTGAAAGCATTTTTACAAGGTGTCTTCCGGTATCGCCTGCGCCAACAACAAGTATTCTCATAGTATTGCCCACCCAAAGTTCTTCAATAACTCTTTACGCTTAACTAATTTGAAGGTTTCGGATATCTCATATAAAACCTAAGCTTATAGCAACAAATATTGAAGTGTAAGAAGCAATGAACAATGCTGAAACCATAATGTAACTTATGTTAAGCAATGTAATAGCCAGTATTTGAATTAAATATAACATTGCTGAAAAGTACATGAGGAATATGTTATTTAGAATTATGGAAGACGCAATTACAGGAAGGACGTAAGCTGTAGCAAGTAAGCAAAGATAAAGCTTCTTAAAGCCAACCTGATCTGATAACTTAACCATTAACGGCGAAGACACTATATTAAGTGCTAAAGTTATTGTCAATATTTTCTCAAGCAAAAGTACCTACCTCTCCATATAATCACATGGTTACTACTGAGACAACATTTACTAACTTTACTAGACAACATTATTTTCAGAAAAGAATTTAAAATGAGGTGTAGCTTTGTTGAAAGACATAGTCTATTATGAAATAGATGAAGCATTTAAAATACACCATGTTAAAGGAAGAGAAATAATTGATTCACGAGGTAAACCAACTGTTGAAGCTGAAGTATCTACTGTTGGAGGAGGAGTTGGTATAGCAGCGGTTCCAGCAGGTGCATCTAAGGGTAAGCATGAAGCATGGGAGCTTAGAGATGGTGGTTCAAGGTTTTTCGGGCTTGGTGTTAGAAAAGCTGTTGAAAACATAAACACCCTTATTTCTAAGGAAATAGTCGGTCTTGACTCTAGATATCAGAGAGATGTAGATAATAGAATGATTCTACTTGATGGAACACCTAATAAGTCTAAATTAGGTGCTAATGCAGTTCTCGCTGTTTCAATAGCTACTTCTAAGGCTGCTGCTGATACCTACGGATTACCGTTGTTTAGGTATTGGGGTGGTTATTTAGCTAGGACTCTTCCAACACCATTCCTTAACATAATTAATGGAGGTAAACATGCTGGTAATGAATTAAGCATACAGGAGTTCATGATTGTTCCCGGAGGAGCCGATAGTTTCTCAGAAGCGTTAAGAATGGCTTGTGAAGTTTACTACAAGCTTAGGGAGTTCTTAAAGGAAAAATACGGTCTTCAAGCAGTAAACGTAGGCGATGAAGGAGGATTTGCTCCACCAATTTCTAAAAGCAGGGATGCTTTAGATGCTCTTGTAAGAGCAATTAAAATGGCAGGATATGTTGAAGGAACCGATGTAGCTATAGCTATTGATGCGGCAGCATCAAGTTTTTACGATGAAGAAAAAATGAAATACTTTATTGATGGAAAACATGTTAACCCAGATGATCTCTTAGAGTACTATGTGAAGTTGGTTGAGGAATACCCTATTGTTAGCATTGAGGATCCATTTTATGAAGAAGACTTTAAGAGGTTTGCAGAATTGACAAAGAAAATAGGCTCCAAAGTATTAATCGTAGGTGATGACTTGTTCGTAACAAATATTAATAGATTTAGGGAAGGTGTTATGCGCAGTTCTGCTAACGCAATCTTAGTTAAAATGAACCAAATAGGTACTGTTAGTGAAACATTTGATGTAATATACTATGCTAAGCAAGTAAATTATCAGCCAATAATAAGTCATAGAAGCGGTGAAACCGAGGATACAACGATAGCTGATTTAGCTGTAGCTACAAATGCAGGAGCAATTAAGACTGGAGCGCCTGCGCGTAGCGAAAGAACAGCAAAATACAATAGATTGCTTAGGATAGAGGAAATATTAGGTAGCGAAGCTAAATATGCTGGGTTCACAATATTTCCGGGCAGACCCAAATAAAACATTAGAAGCGATGATGAAGGTTAAAAGCGAGGAAATCCTAGCTATAAATGTCTGGAACCAGGCTTCTGAGCAAATCAAGGTTTAGGTTGAAGTAAAAAATCCTCTTCAACTAAAATTATTTCTTTACTTTGGTGGCGCTGGCAAGCTCGCGCTCTCACCTGTTGTTTCTGGCAATGGTAGTTCTGGGAATTTCTCTTTCATCCTCTCCTCAGCTATTATTGACGCTTCTTCAAGTATCTTCTTTGCTTCACCACTAACTAATGTTGAATCAATGGACGCAATAGAGGACCCCATAAATTCGCCAGCTTCCAGAACTATTGAATGAAGCGTACTGTCGATTTCATCAAGTTCAAACGCTATTTCAGGTACTATGCCTTTCAGATGCTGCTTAACATCCTTAATAACCTCTACTATTGGTGCCATTGTTACAAGTACGTCTCCAAGCTCTCTGACAGTTTCAAGTCTTAGAGCGACCTGTTCTAGTGCAAGCTGTGCTCTAAGAACTGTCTTAGCTATTTTCCTTACCTCAGCTACTTCATTAGCATATATTGTTGCTCTAGCGCTATCCTTCATCATTTGCGCTGAAACAACCTTTTCGAAAAGCATCTTGTCTCTTTCCTGTAGTTTGTTGAATAAGTGCTCTAACTTATTTACTTGTATTTTGACTTTATAAAGTGCCATAGCTAGCTTGTATCTCATAGGTGGTGGCGGATGAATTATTTTAGCTATTCTCTCCTTAACCGACGGCTTAGGGCTATCGTCCCAGTCTTTAACAAACTTTTCAAGCCTAGATGGCATACTGTTTACCACCGAAAATGATGTTGCCCATTACTTTGTATTTAAAACTTAGGGGCTATTCGGAAACTTCTGAAGCAAAGCCCCTAACTCTTAAATAGCTTCAAGATGAATAAAGGATTCTTTCGAAAGCAAAAATCAGAAGAGTGGTTTAGAATGATCTTAACGGTTGAAACATTTGAAAAATACGTAGGTCAATCAGTAAAAGACCCCTATGGACGCTACGTAGGTGTTATAGCAGGTTTCTTCAGCGAAATCGATGGTACAGTAAACTATGTAAGCCTAGAATTTGCTAACGGAGAATTTGCTAAACTACCTGTAAATAGATTTGAGTTCAAACCGGATTCTGTAACGCTGGTTCCAGGGTGGAAAGCCGAAGCTAATGAAGTAAAAATGAAGCTAGAAACCGTCAGAAAAAGAGTTAAAGCACTCGATGATCTTTTCGCTAAGGGAGAAATAGCTAGACATGCATATGAAGAGTTCAAGAGAAAATTGGAAACAGACCTAGGGAAACTTAGAATTGAGGCAAAAGAGGTTAGGAAGAATCTACAGCATAGACTGAAGGAGCTTGAGAAACAGAAGGAGAGCTTAGAAACAGCATTAGCAGCAATGAAAATGATGTTCTTCTCCGGCGAAATAAGTGAACCAGTATTCAAGAGGTCTTCAGAAATAATTAAAAGGAACATTGAAAAATGTGATGCTGAAAAGAATGACATTAGAGTAGCAATAGATGAGCTAGAAAAAATAGAATCAGCGCCCATATCGCTAACGGCTCCCCATAAGGAGGAGAAACCTGAGGAATCAATGATATCTGCGCCTTCCCAAGAAGAACCACTAGTGGTACAAGTTGTTGAAGGCGAACAGTAAATATTTTTCTTTCCAACCCTATAATATTTTGAGGGACGCCGAGTGAGCAGAATTGCTAAGGAGTGGAGTGGTGAAGATTACGGTAGACCTTTCTTCCTGAGATTACTTAGCCGTTTAAAACCCCATAAAACCTCTTTGAAAAGGAAAATTTCCGAAGTAATATATAGGTTAGATATTCAAATGGAAAGACTTGATGAAACACTTACTAGGTTAAGAAGTAGAGATAATGAGCTTCTAGAAAAAACAGTTAAAGCATACATAACCAAGGATTTTGCCCGTGCATCAATCTACGCTAGCGAAGTAGCTGAGCTAAGGAAAATGGCTAAAATAGTTCTCGCAAGTAGACTTGCGCTTGAAAGGGTAAGGGTTAGGTTAGAAACAATAGTTGAATTAGGGGATATAGCCTCAGTTATTGCACCCTTAGTTCCTGTTTTGAAAAGTTTAAAAACACAACTTTCAGGAATAATACCTGAAATATCAATTGAACTTGAAGAAATAACTAATAGCATGAATAGTATGCTTCTAGAGGTAGGACAGGTAGCTTCAGCCGCAGCATCAACACCTATGCTAACTGAGGAAGCTAAGAAGGTACTTCTAGAAGCGCAAGCCCTAGCTGAGGAGAAAATTAAGGAGAACTTCCCGAAGATTCCCTCACAAATAAAGATACCTGAGCTTGAAGAAACAGCTTCAAGAGTACCTGTAGCATTAGATGTTGCTGTAGCTCAAACAGCATCTACGAAACCTATGAAAATAAAGATACCTTTAAGAAAACTTGAAAACAAAGTTTTAGAGTACATTAGATCACATAGGGGCTTCATAGACGTCAATGAATGCGCTGAAGTATTTGGTGTAAACAGAGAAGATATACTTAAAGCTCTTAAATCCCTTGAGAAAAAGGGCAAGATAAAACTTAGAAGATAAAAAGTAATTAGCAGCCCTTAGTTAGAGTATGAGTGTTTTTCTTTAGCTTAAAATACAAACACAGCTTAAAATGATGAATCACGGTGCTTAAATAATGGCACATAGCGTGCTTGAGGAATTAGCACGAAAATATGCGTTACGAGCAGTTAGCGCTGATAGAAATGGTAATAGAGAAGTAGCTATCACTTATTACAATAAGGCCGTAGATACGTTAATGAAAATAGTTAGACTTTATCCTGATAATCCCTTAACAAAAGTTTATCTTACAATGATTAAGGAGTATAAGGAAAGAGCAGAACAACTAAAGAAGTTAAGCGTAAGTGTTCCTGTCGAAGGTGAAGAGCTAGGTGAAATCTCTGTTGAAGACCTTATAGTTTCTGAAAAACCGAATATAACATGGAACGACATAGCTGATCTAGAACATGCTAAAAAGGCTATTATGAAAGCGATAATCTATCCCGCACGTAACCCTAGGCTTTTTCCGTTAGGTTGGCCTAGAGGAATACTTCTATTCGGCCCTCCTGGCTGTGGAAAAACACTTTTAGCTTCAGCCGTAGCTAACGAAATAGACGCTGTTTTTATAAGTGTTGATGCTGCAACAATAATGTCTAAGTGGCTTGGGGAAGCAGAGAAAAATGTTGCAAAACTTTTCAGGAAGGGTAGGGAAATGGCTAAGAAAGGAACACCAGTAATAATTTTCATCGACGAAATAGACTCCTTGCTCGGAGTTTTTAGCAGTGAAGTAGGAGGGGAGGTTAGGGTAAGAAATCAGTTCCTTAAGGAAATGGATGGACTACAGGACAAGAAAAATAAACTTCTCCTTTTCGTGATAGGTGCAACAAATAAGCCATGGAAGCTCGATGATGCCTTCATAAGGAGGTTTCAGAGAAGAATATATATTCCGCCACCATCCTATGAAGCCCGAATCGAACTTTTTAAACTATACACTAGAGAGCTAAAACTTGACCCATCAGTTGATATCAGAAAGCTTGCAAGTTTAACTGAAGGATATTCTAGTAGCGATATTAAGGACATATGTCAAGAAGTTCAGGAAAAAGTAGTTGAAGAATATTTTGAAAAAACAGGGGGAGCGTATGGAGAGCCGAGAGCAATAACTATGGAGGACTTTATAGAGGTTATTAAGAGAAGGAGGCCTAGCATAAACAGGGACCTTATAAGAAAATATGAAATATGGGCCGCAGAATACGGGGCTCTTTAAAATTGCCTCACAAATTCAAAAGTTATTATGGAGGAGAAAAAACAAAATTGGTTTTATTTTATGGATAGTTTGTAGTCGTTTACTCTACCTTAGCTCTGAAGTAGTGGCCGTTGGGGCACTTGAAGAGTCCGATCTTAACGCCCTTTCTGCCCTTTGGTGCTAGAACCCATGTCTTTATTGGTCTGTCTACTTCAGCTCCACACTTTGGACACTTGGGCATATTCTATCACCATACTAATGTATAATAGTATTGAAATTTAAACTTAACTTTAGACCTTCACTATAAAACTATGGTGGGAAGAGAGAGAGCTTCCAAAGGTGATGTAAAGAACTTCTTTAACATAACTGATGTTCCCCATTATAATATGGTGTTGGTAACCTCCTTTATCTTGAATCATGTGATTGAAAGCCTTCGTGTCAAATACTGTTTTGACAAAACGCCTAATAGATAATTTCCCTTAAATGTTTTATCTGAAATTTTATAGATAACTTACCACAACTGAATATTTTAGGTGAGTATTCGGAAATGTACTATGTAGAAGAATATAATGGCTTCACTATTTATGAAACAAAGGAATTCAAACTTGAGCAACCATCATTTATGTTACTTGGGCTCCCAGATACAGGGCTTGTTGCATCAATTTCTTCAAGCTATCTTGTAGATGCTTTAAAAATGGATGAGGTAGGAGGTATAGATTCGTATAGATTCTTTCCGCCAATAGCCGTTATTCATAATGGAGAAAGCAAAATGCCCATGAGGATTTTCCATAAGAAAAACATCTTAGTGATAATATCTGAGCTACCAATATCTCCGGGGGCAATACATCCATTAGCATTTATGCTTGTTGATTACGCTCAAAAGAGAGGAGTTACACATATAGTTTCTCCAATAGGTTTAGGCGTTCCACATAGGATGGAAGTTGAAAAACCAGCAACCTACGGGCTTTCAACATCAAAGGATGGTGATGAGATATTAGCAAAATTAAGGGTTAAGAAGTTTCAAGAAGGATTTATTGTAGGTCCCTATGCTGTAATTTTAAAGGAAGCTAAGAGAAGGAAAATAAGTAACATAGTTGTTTTTGCTGAAGCATTTATCGATTTTCCAGATCCGGCAGCTGCAGTAGAGATTCTCAACATCCTAACTAAGATTTTCAATGTTGAAATAGACTTAAAGCCTTTAATAGAGAAAGCAGAGGAAATAAGGTTGAAAACAAGAGAGCTTATGATGAGCACTAAAAAGGTTATGGAACGTATGAGAAAAGGCTATGAACAACAATTACCCCTAATGTATGTTTTCTAAATCCCCATAATTAAAACGCTTATGGAAGCGTGATTGCTTATGTCAAGTAGAAGAATTCGCGATATGTTGAGAGAATTTGAAAGAGAAATTGAAGAAACAATTGAAGAAATACTTGACAATATTACGGGAACATATGAAGCTAAACCTCTCTGGAGTAAAGACGGAACATTAGAACCTCTCGTAAGCGTTGTTGAAAAAGAAGACAAATATGTAATTACCATAGATCTGCCTTTAGCTAATCTTGAAACGCTTTCTATAACAGGTAAGTACAACTATATTGAATTAAAATGTAAACTTAAACAAAGTATTAAATTGAAGGAATGGCCTATGTCCCGAGCAGAATTTAGAGAATATAGGAAGGTCATTACATTGCCTAAAGATGCTGATGTAGCGAAGTTTGAAGTTAGAAAGTATGTGGAACACTCCATAATAGAAGTAATTGTTCCTAAAAAGAAAACCTAGACTTTAGCGTGGATTTCAACAACATCTCCATCCATTAAAACATGGTTTTTACCTACTCTTTCACCAGGATACTTAGCTGAAGGACCCCATATTTTCGCATACTTAAAGTTCTTGAGTAGTCTAGAGTGAACTCTTTCAGCTACGTCAAGAACTGTAGAGCCTTTCTTTAAAATTAAGGGTTGCGGTGAAGGTTTATCCTCACCGGGTTGCTTAGTGTAAACCCTTATTATTCCTGTTATTTCAAAGAATATTTTACCTAGTTCTTTTAAGCCTAAATTGTTCTCTGCAGAAACTGGTATTATAGGTACTTCCCCTCTGGTAAGAGATTTAATTTTAGCTATTATTTTCTTTATTTCCTCTTTATTTACGAGATCTACTTTATTAAGTAAGATTATAGCAGGTTTATATGTTGTGTTTTCAAAAATAGCCGATTCTACATCGTCTAACGTTACTTCTCCAAAAATCCTAACTAATGCATGATATATTCTGTAGTCTTTAAGTAGTTTTTCAACATCCTTAGCTGTAGCATTAACAAGTTTACCGGAAACTATGATTTGAATGCCACCACTACTCTTTCTTTGAATATCAACTTTTCCTTTAGGTTTGCGTATGAAAATTCTTGCTTCGTTAAGTTCTTTAAGAATAGTTTTTAACTGACCTATAGGGTCGTTTAAAGCATCTATGACTATTGCTATAGCGTCAGCATTTCTAGCTAAACCAAGCGACTTAAGACCCCAACCTTCACCTCGCGATGCACCTTCGAAAATAGCTGGTGCTTCTACGAGCTGGAACTTTATATCTTCAAAAGGCATCATCCCGACAACGGGTTTTCGTGTCGAATAAGGTATGGGGGAAACAACTACTTTAGCGTTTGTTAATTTTGCAAGTAAAGCGCTCTTTCCAGAATTAGGTGGTCCAAGTAGAACTATTTGGGCTGCTCCTTCCTTTTCGACAAAGAACTTAGGTCCTTTTCCTCCCTTTCTCCTTTTCTGCTCCTCAATTTCTCTTCTAAGAATAGCCATTTGCCTTCTAACTTGGCCTATAAGCTTCTCAGTACCCTTATGTTTAGGAACTGCAGAAAGAAACTCTTCCAAAGCCTTAAGCTTTTCCTGAGGGGTTTTAGCCTCCATAACCTTAATCCATTTAGCTTTAGCTTCAGCAGGCAGATTAGTTACCATAAGCTATCATCTCTTAACCAAATAATCTCTTCTTATTAACATATTCCTTAGGAGCAATACTCTTAATGGTCTTCCAGCTCTTTCTAACAATGTTTGGTAGAAATTTATTTCTCAAATAGAACTCTTTAATCCATGAAATTGTCTTCTCATCTGAAGGATATCCGCTTCCAAAATCACCGTAAATCTTCTTTAGATTTTCGATGTGTTTTTCTCTATAAACTTTAGCAACTATTGAAGCAGCAGAAACTACAACGTATTTCTTATCTGCAAAATGTTCGGTAATTATTCTTCCATGGAAATTCAATAGCTTAATTCTATTTCTCAATTTCTCAGGCGACATTGAAGGTAGATCTATAATGATCTCTTTTATGTTTTCCTCAAAATCTCTTAAGGCATCTCTAACTATTTCAACGTATTTTTCAGCCAATATTTTATTTATATTTCTACGGTCAATTTCATCAACGCTAACTTCTTTAACATATATTTTCTTAGCGATCTTCTTAATAATGCTATAATATGCTTCTCTCATGTATTGACTTAATGACTTACTGTCCCTAATACCTAGATGCTTCAACTTCGCTACGTCGTTTTTGTCTATTACAACACCAGCTACAAACATGTTGCCTATTACAGGGCCCTTACCTGCTTCATCTATTCCGAGTATTAAGTCCAAGTGTTTCTCCCGTTTACTTGCAGTTTTTCCTAACTACATTTAGGACTTCATTTTCTTTAAGAGGTTTAACCTTATTGTTTCTATTTTTCCTAAATGTTTCAAATAGCAAATATTTTGCATCCGTTTTTTCACAAATAAATTTGGAAATTTCTTTTAAATTGAGAATTCCTAAGCCGAAAAAGTAATGGTTTACATAGTTTTCGTTTTTCTTGACAATGTCATGCAAATGTATTACGTATATTCTATTTCTTCCTAAAACATTTATCCAATCATTAATTACCCCCAATGGGGTATAGGAAGTTTCACCAGCATTATAGTATGCTACTACAGCATGTCCTACATCTAAGCAGAATTTTAAATCACCTAAGCTTATTTGAGCAAAATATGTTGGATAAGCGAAATGCCCGTGAGGATTGTTTTCGATAGTTATTGTTATGGAGTATTCTCTACTTAAATTTTCTAGAAATCTCGCTATTTCATTAGCTCTCTTAATTATTTTCTCTACAACTACTTTATCGAACGTTATTTCCTCGGATAGTAAGTGTAAATTAAAGTATTCCGGTTCAAAACGGCTTACATAGTCTAAAACTTTTCTCACAACATTTTTTGAGGCCTCTGCTATTTCACTAATAGGGCTAGCTAGTTTCAGATCCCTCCATGGACCATGGAATCCAACTTTAAACCCTAAATTAAATGCCTCCTTCACGGTATTTTGAAAGTCGGAGAATTCGTAGGGCCATGGATAGTCTAGAGATATTTCAACGTAGTCGAAGCCTAGGGTATTCATTGCTTTTAAGAGCTTCTCCCTTTCCTTATTGCCATACCATAAGCTAAATCCTATATTTCTTAGCGACAAACTTCACCTCTATTTGAAAGTGCTTTTATTAAATGCTTAAAACTATTAAACTGTTTTAGCTCTTTCTCTTCTGCGCTTTTTTCATAAGTAGCTAATATTTTTTCTATGAGAACCTTACACTCATGAGAATTATCTTTTAAAACACTATTGAAAATCGCGTAAAGAACCATGTCAGGATAGGGGTGTTTAACTAAGCTTTGCTTAATAGAACACTCATTGCTTTTAAAAATACTAAGTACGTTAGTTGATTTATCAAGAACTTTTCTGAATTCACTTAAAAAAGTGTTTCCAGAATTTTTCGAACCTAAATATATGGTATTGTGAATACCGAATTTAGCTATTATCTTTAATATTTCAGATTCCGTCTTCCTACTTTTTAAAGGAACTATTCTTAAACATAAATCTTCATTAGACAAATCCTTCGAGATTCTTAAACCTACGTTCTTTAGAATATTTACAATAGAATTAGCGTTCTGAGGATACGTTAACAAGATAGATACTACATGTAATTTTTTAAGAGCTAGGACAGCAAATGCTAAACCTAAAAATCCCTCGTTAACCATGTCTACTAGGAAGAAAACCTTTCCATTACTGGCTAAAAATTTGAATGTTTTATGCAACGTTCTTATTGATTTAGCAAGTTCGTTTAAACAATGAGGTTTATTTTCCTCCCTCATAGGTACTCCTCAATTATTTTGAATATTGCGTCACTTGGTTTCTCAAGGCTACGTAGCTTATTAAAATTCCCTTTAGCCCCTATTTCTCCTTTAACTACCTTATTTATGAACTCCATGATCTCATGGACTTCTCTAGCATGATACAACGGAAACCCCCATTCAATAACACACCTATTCACATCAAGCTCTTCAGGAAAGTATGTAAGACTTGGTATGCCGTAAAGTGCAGCTTCTCTAGCTAAACTAGCACCACCTGAAATTACTGCTAAAGTTTTTTGAAATAAACATCTAATATTTATCGCTTTTTCAGGTACAATTACGTTTCTAATCTTAGAAGCGTGCCTTTTTTGAGATTCGTAGCGTGGTAGGAAGATTATTGGAATATTTAGCTTACTTAACCGAGCAAGTACTTCTTTATAAAGAGGTCTATATTTGTAGTAAGTTGCTTTTTCCTCTTCAGGTCTGTAAATTATTACCTTTTCCTTCCCTACTAATCCTAGTTCGTTTATGGTTTCCTCTTTGTTAAAGGTGTTAATGTAATCGTCACCTATCCATTCTAGTTCGTCGATGCCGTTATAGGTTATCTCTTTAGTGTAATCGCTAAGCATGTATTTTCTAATAAGTTCTTTACGAATACATTTGGAGTAGATAACGTAGTTAGCTAAGGGAATGGTGAGTCTACTAACCTCTTCTGCGTGAGGGGTATCTGTCATTAAAATTATAGGTATTTTTAAGCCGAACGCTATTCTAACAGCACTTGGACTAGGATAGGATATTAGAAATGCAGGTTTTTCTTTCTTAACAAATTCTATAAGCTCCCTCATACGTTTAATATCAGCAACTAATTTTCCTTCAAGAGTTCCTCCACCGTATTCCCCTACGCAGAAATGGTTTTCCCTAAATAATGTAAGTAAGGATTCTACGTACTCATATTTCCTACATGTAATTATGGTTTCGAAACCTTTGCTTCTAAACTTCCTAGCCAAACTAAGCATAAGCAACGCTTGTTTCGAAGTTAATGCATCAAACCATATTTTCAAACTTTAAACACCTTCAAAAATATATTGGAAAATAACTGAAATAACCTTAAAAGTTATGTAAGTCAGAAGAATAATAAATGTGAAGTAGGAAGTAATTTTTAAGTATTTCAAATATTTTTCCTTAAACGAAATAACTATTAGAAAGTAAATCAGTACGAAAAGGATCATTAATAGCTCCTTCATTAATAATTCTAAATTCATGAACACTATC
Organism: uncultured Desulfurococcales archaeon; assembly: GCA_964526225.1. Lineage (GTDB taxonomy): Archaea > Thermoproteota > Thermoprotei_A > EX4484-217-1 > EX4484-217-1 > DRYM01. The sequence continues at coordinate 24,067 of CAZGLL010000010.1, forward strand.
CCTAATTTTCTTTGGAGAAACATAAGCATTGAAGAATAATAAAAATTTACCTCCGAAATCCCTATTATTTATGCTAAATATATGTTTTAGCGGCGATGCCTTATGAGAAGACTCTTTGGAACAGATGGTGTTAGGGGAATAGTTAATACCGAACTTACGCCGGAATTAGTGTTACATTTAGGATTAGCTATAGGGTCTTTCTTCGGTGAGGGTTCTAGAGTACTTGTTGGGCGTGACGTAAGAAGAGGAGGGGAAATGCTTTTCAAAGCTATTACTTCGGGCTTATTAAGCTCAGGAGTTAAAGTTCACTATGCCGGAATGGTTCCTACACCAACACTTCAATATGCTATTAAACATTTCGGATATGACGGGGGAGTTATGATAACTGCAAGCCATAATCCCCCGAAGTATAATGGTATAAAGGTCATAGGACCTAATGGTGTGGAAATAAGTAGAGATAAGGAGAGAGAAATAGAGGAAATATTTTTCTCAGAAAAATGGAGTAGAGCCAGTATAGTTAATGTTCCTGAAGAAGTACCTAAGCAGTACTATGTAGTAGAAGCTTATGTTGATGCTGTATTAAGCCATGTTGATGTTGAAAAAATCCGTTCTAAAAACTTCAAGATTCTCATAGATCCTGCTAATAGTGTTGGGGCTCTAACGAGTCCCTTAATAGCTAAGAAGCTTGGATGCAAAGTTTACACTATAAACGGACATTTAGATGGCGATTTTCCGGGAAGAGAACCTGAGCCTACAACTGAAACACTTAAGGAAACAGCTGAAGTAGCTAAAGCGTTAAAGGTAGACCTAGCCGTAAGTCATGATAGCGACGCTGATAGAGCAATATTCATAGATGATCTAGGGAGAATTCATTGGGGTGATAGAAGCGCAGCAGTAATCTGCAAATACTTCGCCAAGAAAGGCTTTAAAGGTAAGGTTGTAACAGCGGTTTCGTCATCGATACTTATAGAGGACATATTGAAACCCTACGGTTTAGAAGTTATTTGGACTAAGGTAGGTAGCGTAGATATTTCACATCTAATGTTGAAAATGGGTAAGGAAGTGCTTTGTGGTTTCGAAGAAAATGGAGGATTCATGTACCCGCCACACATTCCGGTTAGAGATGGAGGCATGACGCTTGCTCTAATGCTTCAAGTACTAGCAGATGAGGGAAAGAAGCTTTCACAACTCTTCGATGAATTACCTCACTATTACACCTTAAAAACAAAGATACCTATGAGTAGAAGCGACGCTTTAAAGGTTGTCGAAAAAGTTGCAGAACACTTCAAAAACGAGAGACTCATAACAACAGATGGTGTAAAAGTTCTAATGAAGGACGCATGGGTTTTAGTAAGACCTTCAGGAACAGAACCTATCCTAAGAATTATGGCTGAAGCCAGAGATGAAGCAAAGCTTAAAGAAATAGTTGATACTGTAAAGAAAATAGCTTATGAAACGGTGGGTAAGAAATGAAATATAGGCTCATGGACCTTTTAGCATGTCCTATATGTAAACATTTTCCTCTCGAGCTTTATGTTTTAAAGGAAAATTACTATGAAAAGAGAGAACTTGGTGAAAGGAAAAAACCAGTTTGTGAACTATATTGCAGTTATTTAAGAAAGAACGTAAGCGAACTAAAAGAACCTCCGTGCAATGAATGCTTTAAGAAAGAAGTTGATGAAGGAGTGCTCTTCTGCACTACATGCGGTAGATGGTATCCTATAATGGAGGAAATACCCAGAATGTTACCTGATGAGCTAAGAAATAAAAGGGAAGAATTAGAATTCCTTAGTAAATACAGGAACAAATTGCCCGAGAAAATAGTTTATGAAGGTAAACCCTTTAATCTCAAAACTTCATGATAAATTTTAAACTGTTACTCGTATTAAATAGGTAAGAGAAAGTTTAGGTGGGATGGTATATAGTGTATCCTTCACCAGAAGAATCATTTGTAGCACACTTAACGGAATGGGTTAAAATGCAAAAGAATCTACTTGAAACCACAAAGAAACTTAATGAGAACATTAGGAAAGGCGATAGATTAACCTTGATAATTGCTACTAGAACAGCTTTCCAACACATGCTGAGAACGATTAAGGCTTTCGATCAATGGCTTCAGGATCCGTTCATAGTAGAACATATGCCGAAGGAAATGCTTGAAGAAGTATGGAACACTGTTTATGAAGTATTCACTAAACTTTTAGAGTTAGATATTAGGCACACTAGTTCCTTTAGAGATCATATATTGAAGTTGGCTAGAGAGGAAAAACTTAATCCACTACTTTGGCCTAGGGAGAAAAGAGGTCCAGAAAAGAAGAAGCCCTCACTACATACAACAATTTAAAAACCAGCTCTAAAATAAAAACTTTATTTCCTCAAAAACATACTTAGCTTCTAGGAGCTATCATAATGAAGAGGTTAAAAATTTATGAAGACTTTACCCGACTTTATGATAGAGCATTTACTATAACTTCTGAAGAAACGGAGCCTCTTCTAAACGAACTAATAAGACAGTTAAGAAGCGAGAAACAAAATGTTTTCAATACTTACCGAAGATCTAAAGGATTAATTTATTTGAATGTAGAAAAAGTAAATAAAGTATATGTTATAGGAGACCTCCACGGAGATATTGAAAGTTTAGAATTAATAATTCGTAAAATAAACGAAATTTACAATAACGATGTAATTGTGTTTTTAGGAGACTACATTGATAGAGGTCAATTCTCCTTCGAAACAATATTCACCATAGCTATGTTGAAAATGAAGTATCCGGAAAACATAGTTATGCTTAGAGGAAACCACGAGCCCCCTGAAAATCTTAGACCGTATCCGCATGATTTTCCATATTATTTAAGGCTTAAATTCGGTGGTTCATGGAAGGAAGTATACGATATGTTTATGAAGATGTTTAGAGAATTACCGCATGCTGCATATGCTGAATCAAAACTTTTTATGGTTCATGGAGGAATACCTGTTAAAGAGCATGAGCTAGAAGTGATTGATGAAGCTTCTGAAAACAGGTATTTTCATGTTTTAGAAGAGCTTCTATGGAATGATCCTAGCGATTATGTTGATTACTATGTTCCATCACCTAGAGGAGCAGGTATGCTATTTGGAATAAGGGTTACTAGAGAGTTCATTAGGAAGAACAATGTATTAGCGATTGTTAGAAGCCATGAACCATGTGATGGCTATAAGCTTAACCATGGGGGTACTGTAATAACAATCTTCTCTAGAAGAGGACCACCATATTCTAATTACATGATAGGATATGGTGAGTTTGAGCTTAGAAAGCTGAATAATTTAGGTGACGTTATAGAAGGGTTAAGAACGTTAAAGTAAACTTAAAAAGCTTTTCTCCTTCTTCTCCTACTAGGCTTCATAAGTTTAAATGTTAGTTCCTGCTCTGCATCTATTGGTATTATTTTAGGCTTCAGATTTTCTACAGCTTCAGATATTTTCTCAGCGTTATCTCCAAGTCTCTCAATGTTTTGCTCTAAAAATTCTAGTCCATCGGCTGTTACTCGCAACTTCTTATTTCTAGGATTACTCTCTAATAGACCTAAGTATAGAAGTGCTATTAAGTCCTCCTTTAGCTCTTTTGAAGAAAGAATTCCTGCTATTTCGAAGAAGCTATATCCTAATTCTATCTTTCCCTCCTCTTGAACACCCTTAACTAAATGGTAAAGTGCTTTTTCAGTTATTTCCCCGAAGCTTTTAACAATATGTAGTAACGCTATTTTTCTTGAATCTTTAACTATATCGTTTTTTGTTAAAGCAGGTCTTGTAATTATCTTTAATTCCTTTGATTTACTTGGAGCTGACATTGCTTTCACCTGAAGCCTCAGTAGTTTTAGTTTCTTCGTGAATATTTAATCTATCCGCTATCTTTCTTAACACCTCGCTTAAGCTTAAGCCTGATAAAATGAGCGAATCTATTTCGTACTTTAACATTTCAGCGCCATAAGTACTAAACATTTCATTGTATTTTTCAACTAGCTTCTCATAGAGCTCTTTATCCTTGCCTTCAAGCTTAAGCGTTTTCTCCATTTTAACTTTCTCCACTTCCTTAATACTTATTTCAGCTTGTATTTTAGGTAATGTAGTATTTACTAAAATACCTATGGATATTAGGAAAGAGAAAATTCCCAAGATAAGTGCTAATGCTCCTAGGACTTGGAGAAATATTAACATATAGGCATAATTGTTTACCATAGATATGATTGTGTAGGATAACATTATAGAGTATGGTGCTAAAACCATTACCGTAAATGATGCTGCCGGAGTAAATTTAGGCTTAGTTTGCAAAATGTTTAAAGCAAGTATGACTGCAGTGAACGAAACAATACTTACTAAGACAAATACTGTAGCCAATCCACTATTTGCTCTAAATAATTCTTTTACATCAACTATTGCTATATTAAGTAACAACAAAGCCGCCAATATTATATAGGAGAGAGAACTGAGCTTCCTATATGTTCTAAGTGTGGTTTCGGTTCTTTTTAAAGCATCTTCAAAATTCGTTACTTCATCCTTGAAACTGTTAATTTTCTCAATAAACTTTTCAACAGAAATCTCATCTAATGAGGCAATGGAATTTGCTAGGTCTGTAAGTTTCGCTATCAAGGTTAGTATTGACTTGTATACTCTGAAACCTCCAACTTTGTTTGTTTCTAATGCTTTCTTTCTTAATTTGCTCAATAAGTCCTTTAATTCTTCAATATTGCTCCTAACTTCCTCCTTTATTTCAAGTTTTTTCAGAGAGTATTCAACATGGTTTATTAAGGATAATAGTGCGTCAAGAGCATCTGTTTTTCTCAAATGCTTTTCTACCATTTTCCTAAAGCACCGCTTAAGTGGATTTTAAAGGTCAGGTCCGCTGAAGGTTCATCAAGCCCCCAACCCCTAAGGGCTTCAGAGTGAAGGGGGTCATCATTCCTATAGTCTAGTCGTTTCCTACTTTACTCTTAAAGTTTACTCATAAGTTAAGCTTTAACTTATCCTGCTATCTAAATTATTTCTGCGAAAAACAATGAATCGAGGTGATTTAACGGAATGAGTCCTAGTACTGTAGAAACATCTGTTAAATCACGTTTTGAAAGAATAGGAGCTCATAGCCACATTAGAGGATTAGGCTTAACATCTGATGGAAAAGCTTTACCTAAAGCTGACGGAATGGTTGGACAAACCGAAGCTAGAGAAGCAGCAGGATTAGTTGTTGAAATGATTAAAGAAGGAAGAATGGCTGGTAGAGGAATACTCCTAGTTGGGCCTCCAGGAACAGGTAAGACAGCAATAGCCATAGCTATAGCTAGGGAGTTAGGTGAAGACACACCTTTTGTTAGTCTTTCAGCATCAGAAGTCTACTCTGCAGAAATAAAGAAAACTGAAGTCTTAATGCAGGCTATGAGAAAGGCAATAGGAGTTAAGATTAAAGAAGTAAGGAAAGTTTATGAAGGCGTCGTTAAAAGCCTTAAAGTAGCTTTTAGAAGACATCCATACAATCCGTATTATAAGGTTCCAAGTAGCGCTAAAATAACATTGGCTACAAGGGATGAAGAAAAAACATTTACTGTAGATAGAGACATAACAATGGAGCTTCTTAACAAGGGTGTTTCAGTAGGAGACGTAATATGGATCGATAGTGAAACTGGAAGAGTAACTAAAATAGGTAAGGTTAGGGGTTTTGAAAAAGCGAAGTACTACGATATTGAAACAGAAGCTCTCGTAGAAATGCCTACAGGGAGAATTCTTAAGGAGAAAGAATTTGTACATACAGTTACGCTACACGATCTTGACATGAGTGTTGCAGCTAGAAGAGGAATAGTATCTTTACTGTTCGGAATGCCTGCTGAAAGAGAAATATCATCTGAAGTAAGGAAAACTGTTGATGAAGAGGTAAGGAAGCTTGTTGATGAAGGGAGAGCAGAAATAATTCCTGGAGTACTCTTCATAGATGATGCACACATGCTTGATATTGAGTGCTTCGCATTCCTAAGTAAAGCTATGGAAAGCGAATTAGCACCGATAATAATCTTAGCTACAAATAGAGGAATAACTAAGATTAAAGGAACAGATATTGAATCACCCCATGGAATGCCTCTGGATCTTCTCGATAGACTACTAATAATTCTTACAAGACCATACACTAAAGACGAAATAAGAGAAATACTTAAGATACGTAGTGAAGTTTTAAAAATAAAGATCACCAATGAAGCTCTCGAAAAACTTACTGAAATCGGTGCTGAAACATCTCTAAGATATGCAGTGCAGCTGATGGAGCCGGCGTGGGAGCGGGCAAAGAAGCTAGGTAAAGACACTGTCGAACTAGAAGATGTGGAAAGCGTTAGAAAACTATTTGTTGATTTAAAGGAATCCGCTAAATACGCTAAGGAATTTGAAGAGAAAATGCTAAAGTAATTTCACAAACCTATTAAAGCAATGATTCCTGCAAGATTAATTGCAATTAAGCCTCCAACAATAAGTGATGAAACAATTTTTACGAAGGAGGAAGCTTCCTCACCTATTTTCCAATATAAAACAACAATCATTAACGCAGGAACCCATGATGTAAAGCTTATTAAAATAGAGGAGTCCTTAACTAAGCTAACAAATCCACTATTACCTCTTAGGTAAACGTGGATGAACGCAAATATTGCGGATAAAACTACGGTAATGAACGAAACAATACTGTAAAGTTTACTCCTAACGACATCACCTAAGCTGAGCGTTAAATATCTGTACTCATATACTATGTAGGCATTACAAAGAATTATTGCTTCTATAGCTAATATTGACGATGCAAAAACGCCTATGGAGAAAAGAATAATTGCATAGGGACCTAAGGCTCTAAGCGCCAAAATAATGTCGTAAATTGAAGAAGCGTTTGATGGAACATATGCTGCAGCAACAACCGCTATAGATATGCTAGCGAATGTTGCGAAAATAAGTCCAGTAAGAATATCAAGAAATTCCTCTGGTACATCTTCAAACCTCATACCCTTCATTATAACGCTTGAAGATTGAAATATTAGTGCGTACGGAGCTGCAGCTGCACCAAAAATGGCTAGAATGTCCATGAACAATTCTTTAAATTCAACATTTGGAGGAACGGTTATGCTCCAAAATATTTCACCCACTTCTACGGGATTCTCAATAATATGTAGGAACATAACTACTATGTAAACTGAAAGTACAAGGCTCATAATAGTTAAGATTCTTTCAAGATACCTATACTCTTTTTGTAAAGAAATCGCTAAAACTATTAGTGAAATAGAAACCAAACCTAAAACCCAGGGAACACTAACCAATTGTTGTAGAGTAAAAGTTACTCCTATTAGATTTATTTCGAGAGTTACTATGTTTGCTAAGATAAGTAATGCTATTAAGAGTAATGTGACTTCTTTTCCAACGATTTTCTTCATTTCGGTAACTAGCCCCTCTCTAGTATAGACACTAACATGTACCGCTAGTTGCTGAAGAAGAGCCATAATGGATGATGCGAAAATTATGACCCAGAGTAGCTTATATCCATAAGCAGCACCTACATATGAGAAAGCACCAATATTAGTTATTTCAAGACCTGAAACAGCCGAAATAAGTCCGGGACCAAGTATTCCAAAGAACTTTCTAATACTACTTACACGCACATCGCATACTCCTCTTAAATTTCTTCAACCTTGCTCTTTAGCTGAACTGTTTTCGAAAGACCCTACTATCTTAGGTACGTCAGATATCACCTTATTTAAAGCTTCAGGGTCATTCATCGTATTCTGATCTATGACCAGAAGAACGTAAAGTGGTGTTGGTGTCCCCTTAGTGATAGACTCTTGATCATGAATATATTGTAAGCTTAAAGTATTAGATATCGTTATGGGTTCTACTGGGGCATTCTTAGGAGGCTTAGATTCCACGGTATTTTGTGTTACTTCCTTGCTTACCTCCTTAGTGTTTTCGGTTTCTATCGCTACTTTCCTTTTAACGAAGTAGTAATTGTACACTAACGGCATAATACCTCCTACAATGTAGATGAACACTTTGACAAGAAGTCCGACATCTATAATCATTGCTACATCACCTCCTTCCCCTAAACAATATATTCAGATTTGACTTGTTTTTTAAGCTGAATCGCTTAGTTTCGGAAAAGACATATGATGGAAAATTATACGCTAAGGTATTGTAGAGTAACACTTAAGTATTAATATGGTCTATTGGCGGGAAATACGTTGAGTTATCTACTTAGAAACTTTGAGTTTAAAAAGCTTGTTTAAACTAAACTGTTTTTAGCTCCTTAACTATTTCGCTAACTACTTCTCCTGGATTAGGGGATTTTGTTATTGCTGAACCTACAATAACTATATTAGCGCCGGCTTTAATGAGCGATGCTATATTTCCTGGTTTCAGTCCTCCAGCTACGGCAATGGGCTTTTTAAATATTCTTCTTATACGCTGGGTTATCTCTATTGTTGCTGTAGATGAAGCAGTTACTCCTAGCTTCCTCTGAACATCTATTCCTAAATGAATTCCTAAAATATCAATGCCTATTTTTGCTAATTCTATAACCCTAGCTTCGGGATTTGGGTGAGCTATTAAATCAGCCATTATTAGTACGTTATGTTTCCTAGCATATTCTAATGCTTCAACTATTGTAGCGTCATTGGCTACAGCAAGAACTGTAACTATATCTGCACCTGCTTCATGCGCTATTTTTGTTTCTAAACCTCCTACATCCATAGTTTTCATATCAGCAACAATTATTGCTTCGGGAAAATCATCTCTTAAAGCTTTAACAGCACGCATTCCCTCCTTCTTAATAAGAGGTGTTCCTGCTTCAAGTATTTCGGCTCCATTATCCCATGCTTCCTTTGCAATTCTTAACGCTTCATCTATAGATAACAAGTCTAAAGCTACTTGTAATCTAGGTTTTCTAAGTAATTCATTCACACTTATTCTCACTAACGAACACCTATGCACTAGTTTGTAATTTAAAGATTTAATAGCTACCACTTATAGTTTCAAGAGTTTAGTATTTAAGATTAAACTGTACTATATGAGTAATGTTGTGGTTGAAAATGACAAAGTATGTTTTCGTTACTGGCGGTGTCCTCTCAAGTGTAGGAAAAGGTATTGTAGCTGCTTCAATAGGTAAGCTACTTAAGGCCAGAGGTTATAGTGTTACAGCTGTTAAAATAGACCCTTACCTTAATGTTGATGCTGGAACAATGAACCCGTACATGCATGGTGAAGTATTTGTAACTGAAGACGGTGGCGAAACAGACCTTGACTTAGGACATTATGAAAGATTTCTTGACATCAATCTCTCAAGAATCAATAACATAACTACGGGCCAAATTTATTCTACAGTTATAGAAAAGGAGAGAAAAGGCGAATACTTAGGCCAATGTGTTCAAATAATACCACATATAACTGATGAAATTAAGAGGAGAATAAGACTTGTTGCTCATGAAACACAAGTTGATGTTGTTGTCGTCGAAATTGGTGGAACCGTAGGAGACATTGAGGGATTACCTTTCTTAGAAGCCATTAGGCAAATGAGAATTGAGGAAGGTTTTGAAAACACACTATTTGTTCATGTAGCTTTAGTTCCAATACTTGAAGTTACAGGGGAGCAGAAAACGAAACCTGTACAGCATAGCGTTCAGGAGCTTAGAAGAATAGGTATTCAACCCGACATCATAATTGCAAGATGTAAGGTTCCGCTAGAAAGGGAAGCTAAACAGAAAATAGCACTTTACGGTAACGTTCCTGTAGATTCTGTTTTTACATCGTACACTGTTGAAACAATATATGAGGTACCATTAATTCTTGAGAAACAAGGACTAGGTGATAAAGTAACATCTAAGCTTAAACTTGAAAATAGAAGCCTCGATCTTACCGATTTAGAATGGTTCGTAAATAGGTTAAAGAAACTTTCAAGAAAAGCTATTATAGGTATGGTTGGTAAATACACTAAGCTCAAGGATAGTTACTTAAGCATTAATGAAGCATTAATTCATGCAGGAGCTTTTGCAAACGTAAAACCCGTTCTAAAATGGATTGAAGCAACAGATATTGAAAGGGGAAAACTTATTCCTAAAGAAGCATTAGAAGGAGTTAATGGAATAATAGTTCTTCCAGGATTTGGGAGAAGAGGGGCTGAAGGAAAAATTTCGATAATAAAGTATGCTAGAGAAAACAACATACCGATATTAGGAATATGTTTCGGCATGCAACTCATGGTTGTAGAATTCGCTAGAAACGTTGTAGGCTTAGAGAAAGCAAATACGACAGAAATAGATCCTAAAACTCCACATCCAGTAGTCGATTTAATGGAAGAGCAATTAAAAATTGATAAGCTCGGGGGCACTATGAGATTAGGTGCTTATAGAATAGATTTAGAAAAGAACACATTAGCTTACTCATTGTATGGTGTAAGGAGTATTTATGAAAGACATAGACATAGATACGAGGTTAATCCGAAATATGTAAACAAACTTACTGAAGCAGGTATTGTTATTTCAGGAAGAAGCTATGATGGAAGAGTAGAGTTTATTGAGCTACCTACGAGGCAGCATAAATTCTACTTAGGTACGCAAGCGCATCCAGAATTTAAGTCAAGGCCCCTTAAACCATCGCCACCTTACCTAGGCTTTTTAAAAGCTATAGTATCTTCATAATAAAAATAGGTGAGCGTTAGAAACCCCTAGCAGTAATTACTAGTCTATAAGTATTATTATTTTCCTTACATTAGTCTTCGAAATCTTCTTAACTCCTCTTTTACCAGGCTCGTAAGTAGATTTCACTAATCCTGCAGACTCAAGAATCCTTATTTGTGCACTAGCATTAGCTTTACTTTGCGAAATAAGTTCCGCTATTTCACCAACATTTGCTCCACGATTACGTAGAAAACGCAGTATATTAAGTCTTGTGAGCGATGAAAGAGCAGACGTAACTTTCTTAATGTATTCATCTCCTCTAACAACAACTGCGTCTTCGATTTCATAAATTCCGGGAGCTTTAGGTACTTCTATTTTTATTTCAATAGCCTCTTTTTCCTGCATTAAATTTCACCATGTATTCTATGTTTTTCAACTTATTAAAAGTTTGGATTAGTAAGACTATAGTTTAATTGAAATCATTAAATCGAATGATATAAAATTTAAGGTTGAAGAAAACACATTAATAGGTTCTCTAATTTTAACATAGCTTAGAAGCGGTGTTTTAGATAGAATGCTAAGGAATCCAGGAGAAGTTTACAGACTACTTAGTAGAAGGGATCTTGCAATACTTAGAATAATAGAGAAGTTTATGAAGCAGTATGAGCATGTTCCATTAGACATTATAGTTTCAAAATCTAAAATGCCTGATAAAGAAGTTTCTCTTTCACTATCTAAGCTGAATAAGCTTAAACTTGTTAAAAGGTTTAGAGGAGACTACACAGGCTATCTACTAACATATCTAGGTTATGACTGTTTAGCATTAGATGATCTTGTACGTAGAAACGTTATTTACGCATTAGGTCCTAAGCTAGGTGTTGGAAAGGAAGCAGATTTATTTAGAGCACTTTCACCAACTAATGAGAAAATAGTTGTTAAATTCCATAGGATAGGTAGGGTAAGTTTTAGACATACCCGCAAATATAGACCCTATGTTGATGATAAACCACATATTTCATGGCTACTTCAATCAACCATATCTGCTGACAGAGAATTTAAAGCGCTTTTAGAATGTGAGAAAGTGGAAGTTAATGTACCTAAAGTTTTAGGTAGAAGCCGACATGCGGTTGTAATGAGATATATTGATGGTATTCTCTTGTATAAATATCGTAACCCAGCGGATCCTGAAGCAATACTAATTGAAATTCTCGATAGTGTAAGGAAGGCCTTTTTAAAAGTAGGTATTGTTCATGGGGACCTCAGCGAATTCAACGTTATGGTTGAATTTAACAGTGAAAAACCTATAATAATAGATTGGCCCCAGTACGTTGAAAAGAATCATCCAAGTGCTGAACAGCTCCTCGAAAGGGACGTTAGATACATTACGTTGTTTTTCAAGAAAAAATTTAAGGTAGAAGTGGATGTAGAGAAAGCTCTTAGATATGTGAGGGGAGAAAGTGAGTCACTTTAAGGACAGAGTGGTTTTCGGAATAGACATACTTCCATCAAGTTCACCTGCATCTTCAAGAGAACCTCATTACGCATTGGTTATTTTGAAGAACGGAGAAGTTTACGATAAAAACCCTAACGTAGCCTTACGTAGAATTATTAGGTTAGCTTGGGAATATAGGCCAGCAATCATAGGTGTCGATAACATTTACGAACTTGGTAAAAATGAACGTAGTATCGTCAAGGTTATAAGTCTTCTCCCCCCGGAAACATCTGTTGTTCAAGTAAATGTTGATGAAGATAAGATAAGCAAGCTTTGGGAGAAAGCCAAAGAAGCAAATCTAATTTCCGAATATAGCAAATTTCCTCCCTTGAAGACAGCGTATCTTGTAGCTAAACTAGCAGATATGGGTTATGGTTTAAAGATAAGGGTTTTCGAAGAAAAAACGAAAATCATAATTTCTAAAGGTAGAAGCTTCGGATCTGGGGGGATGAGCCAAGGTAGATATCAGAGACATATTAGAGGTCTTATTCTTCAAGCTGCAAAAAAGATTAAGGATGCGTTAGACGAGCATGGATTAGATTACGACATGGTTGTTAGAAAGAGCGAAAGTGGCTATGATGGAGCTGTCTTCATAGTTTATGCTCCTAGAGAGAAATTGTACGGAATAGTTTCGTCGATGAAGGGACATGATATTAAAGTAATTATTAAGCCCGTTTATAAGGAGAGAATAGAGTTTGAAACAGTAAAGAAAAAGCCCGTTAAAAGGAAGCCTCTCATAGTTGGAATAGATCCCGGCATATACACTGGTATAGCAATACTCGATCTTGACGGTAATGTACTAGAAGTTTTTAGCGGAAAAAACATTGATAGACACTCCATTATAAGGAAAATAGAGGAATACGGTAAACCATTAATTATTGCTTCAGATGTTTCGCCACCTCCAGATACTTTAGAGAAACTTTCAACAACATTTAATGCTAAACTTTACGTACCATCTCAGAGTCTTTCGCAAAGCGAGAAAGAAGATCTCGTTAAAACATACTTGCAAAGAATGAAATGTAATATTTCAGTTACAGATAGCCATCAGAGAGATGCTTTAGCAGCAGCAATTCATGCTTTAAGATTTTTCAAACAAAAGTTTGAACAAATCAATAGCTATCTTAGGAAGCTTGAGTTAGACCTCGACATAGATAAGATAAGGATAGAAGTCGTTAAGGGTGCAACAATAGCTTCAGCTATTGAAAAGGAAATATATAGAAAGTTAACACATGAATTAAAACAAAAACGTCCTGAAGAGGAAAAGGCTAAACCAAAAAGACAAGTTAAGGAAACAAACGTAGAATCCCTTCTTATGGAAGTTGAAAAATTAGAGAAAGAAAAAGCACTATTAAAGGAGAAATTAAGGAAAGCTAGAGATGAAATATATGAATTAAGAAAACAACTGGAAATGTACCATAAACAAACAAATATTCAAATAAAAGCTATAAGGGAGATACAGTCTCTTTCTGAAGAAGTTAGAAAACTTAGTGAAGAACTGAAGAGAGTTAGAAAAGAGAATCTAGAGCTACGTGAGAATATTAGAAAGTTAGAAACAATGTTAAGAGAGGTTTCCAAAGGTACATATAGTGTAGCTAAAGTAGCAACAACATTAACACTCGCATCTCTTTCAAAGATGGAAAGGGATTACGGCAAGCTAGAGACTGCTGATATAATATACGTTATTAACCCAACATTTACACAAGATGAGGCAGTAGAACGTTTATTTAAGGAGGATGTTTTAGCGGTAATTGTAGAGAAACCTTCTGACGAATTCAAAAACACTCTGGAAGCTAAAGCAATACCCGTAATAGAACTAAGTGAGGTTAAAGACTATATTGTGAAGGTGGGCGAAACAGTATTTTTCAAGGAAGAACTTAGGGAAGAAGCTAAGGCTAGGAAGGAAATATTAAGGAAATTTATGCTTGAAAAAACACGTATCGATCTTGAGAAGATCATTAAGGAGTATAGGAGTGAAAGGTGGGGCATTCCACTTTAAAACACTTTAACTTTACCTTCGAGAACTTCTCCACAAATTTCAGTTACTCTGCTTATTTCCTCTTCTGCTATTGATGAAATTTCGTTTCTAATGTTTAATGGTAGTTCTTCCATATCGCCTATAACTTTAATGTTCGCCATCCAAGGATCATTTATTGGTCTTCCAATTTGGCTTAGCAGTTCAACATAAACTTCTTTTATTCCAGTAACTTCTCCAATAATTTTATTTGCTATTTTCTGTGCAAGAATATTGTATATTTTACCTACATGACTCACCGGATTCTTTCCTGCGGTTGCTTCTAAAGACATAGGCCTATTAGGCGTTATTAAGCCATTAACTCTGTTACCTCTACCTGTAGATCCATCATCTCCATGTTCCGCCGAAGTACCCGTCACTGTAATGTAAACTATTCCTTTCTTAGGCTTATCTCCGGTATTTAAGTGAACGGTAACTTCATAGTCTGGAACATATTTTTCAGCTAACTTCTCTATTTCATTAATTACCTGCTCTTTAACTGATAGGTAATGGTCTAGATCCGGAATTAGCCTTGAAATCATTGCTGCAGCAACGGTTAATTCAACTTTATCCCCTTTTCTTAACCCCATCACTTTGATGTCTTCTCCAACTTCAGGAAGTTTTTTCTTAAACTCTTTAGAGTTAAGGTATCTTTCAACATTTAATACAAGGTTTTCTAGTGGAGTTAAAGGTGCAAACGCAACTCCTACGGAAGTATCGTTAGCCAATGGAACCTTTTTACCTAACTCGAAAATTTTAACTAAATCCGCCGATCCCTTACCTATCTTGTAATCAACTATAACATGTTTTTCAGGGTCTAAAAATCTAAAGTTTTCTCTTATCCAGTTCTTCACAGCTTCAACAACGATTCTACCTACAGGTACAGGCTCTATTCTACCTTCACGAATAACCTCTGTTGTTGCTCTTCCAGAAACTATAATGTATATTGGATGTAGAACTTCTCCACCACCGAAAACAGGATTAGCTTGACCACCTACTAAAAGTGTTTTATCTAAATTATGATGAAGAATTATACCGAAATTCTCTAGGTAATACTTTGAGAGAAGTCTGCTTGCCTCTTCAGAAACAGCATCTGCAATATAATCAGGGTGACCTAGCCCTTTTCTTTCAACAAACTCAACAAACAATTCTGATGTTGCTTTCCTTTTCTCATATTCCACGACAATATTTTTCATAGCTTATCCCGCTTAACACTAGAGATAATGCTGTTTAAAAATTTATCTAAGAAACCTCAAATAAAAATATCACTCTCAGTAATATTTATGTTTAGCAGTTATTTTGGGTTAAGAGGAAACAGGTGAACCCTATTATTTATCGTTTAAATTGTCCTACTTATGGTTGATAATCGGTATTTATGAACAGTATGTTGCTTCCTCGAACTAGTACTCTACCGTACTTAGCTATAGGCTCAGAAGAACCCTCCTTAACCTCTACGCAATCGCTAAGTAAAAGATTCATAGTGTTGTCACATTGCTCAAGTCTTCCAATATATTCTGAGCCATCCTTTAACCTCACTAGAACTGTATTATTTATTGCGCTTCTTAGATATTTTAGCGGTGAATCCATAGGCTTCATAACTATCTCCTAAAAAACATTTGCTTTTTTGGCAAATAGCATGTGCAGCTATACCTACTTCAAAATCCATTTAGTAAGAGATATTTAAAAGTTTAGGTTTAAGGCGCATTATGTTAAAGTTCAAATGAAATATATAAAATCACGTCCACCATTACGAACACTACTATATTCTTTAATATTAACTAGCATTCTCGCTTTTTTAGGAACGGATACTATTGCTGTTCTCTGCCTCTTAACAACTCTCTTAATTTCTAATAGAAAACACCTAGGACATGGGATGTTCTGAATTACTGTAAAAGCAAATACTGTATCAAAACATTTACTTCTGAAAGGTAAATATTCAGCATCTGAGAGAATAAGGTCTGAAAATATTCTCCCGTTTTTAAGTATTTTTCTTTTAGCAAGTTTAAGCATGTTTATGCTAATATCTAAACCAACATAATAAGCTTCACACTTATTGCAGGCATTAGAAACGTATTCGTAAAGTAAGCCTGTTCCGCATCCTAAATCTAGAATTGAAACATTATCGTTGATTAAGGATATTATGTATTCTTTTACAGAATCATACTTCTCATACTGCTCATATCTATGAAGTTCATCATATGATTTAAATGTAGTGTTATATTTCATCATTACTTCTAATTTCTTCTTTACTCTATTTGAAAAATTCGAGGATTCCTTTTGCGCCAATTTTCTTTCTAGCATATTCCGTAATCACCTTTAGGTTTATTTGTTTAAATTCTAATTTTTCTTTAGCAAGAAGCTCATAGGCTTTAGACGTTATTGATGGGGCAGCAATTATTCCCCTTATTTTCTCATGGCCTAGATGTTTGCTTAAAGCATCAATGTATTTCTTAAGCTGTCTTACAGCATCTACCCTTGCTGTTGACCTTTTAATTTCAACTACAACAACATTTCCTCTCTCGTCCCTTAAGTATAGGTCGATAAATCCCGGTTCAACTTTCTTTTCAATATCTATCGTAACGAAATTCTCACCTAGTAGGGTCGGATTAGCTGCTAAAGTGTCTCTTATCTCTTTTTCTGAAACATACATGTAAAATGCGCCACTATCATGAAGTACCGAAGAAACTATGAGAGGTATTTCTGAAGCCCTAACAACAACGATTTCTCTAGGTCTTGACCTTACAGCCCTAATTACGACCTTATTTTCCTCCTCATCAAATTCCACATTAATATAAGAGGTTTCTGGTTGCCAATTTACTGGAGAATGACCTGTAGGTCTATGTACGAGAAACGCACCATCGGACTTTATTATTATCTGTCTTTCACCTTCCTCAAGTTTAGATGATGATCGACCATAATATTCAACATCGCATTTAGCTACTAAATAAATGTTTTTTCTACTCTTAACTGCTTTACTAAGTACTTCGGTAGCTTTTCGTAAGTCCAAGTTCTCGAAAACTTCAATGTTAGCCATAACTTTTTCTCCAAACGATAAATCAGCTAGAAACACCTATTTAAGCGGAATTGCGTATTCGAATTAGAGATGGAAATTATGAGAAAAGCATTGTTCATTATTGAACATTTAGAAGAGGAAATCGGTAAGTGGATAATGCTTGAGTACGAAAACGTAGCCAGAATTGTAGGAAAAGAAAACCTCATAATAACTAATGTTAAAGACTGCAAGGAGCTAAGTAGAATAGCTAAGTGCGTTAGTGATGATATTACCCGTTTCTTACAGAATCATAAACAAGACAACATAATCGTACTTGATCCTAAAGCCGATGAAGTATTAGAACCTCAAGACTTCGTTAGTAGCAAACTAAACATCGTCATTATAGGCGGGATCCTCGGAGATAATCCACCTAAGGGTAGAACGTGGAAACTCCTTACAACTAAAATATTGGAAGAAGGCTTCAACGTTAAAATTAGGAATTTAGGAAAAGAGCAGTTAACTATAGATGGAGCAGCATACGTAGCATACTTAATATTTAAAGGTAAAAAACTATCCGAAATACCCTTTCAGAAGGGATTAAGAATAGTACGTAAAATAGGGTTTATTGAGCATGAAATATTTTTGCCATATAAGTATCCTGTAGTATATGGTAAGCCTTTGGTTAATCCTAAGCTTATTGAGTACCTAGTTAAAGGAGTAATTGTTGATGAAATAGAGAGGCTAGAAGGGAAATGAAGAACTCCATGAGTGTACTGGACATTTACGTTTGGATTGCCAAGTGGGGTAAGTCGTACGTTGGATGTTTTGTGAACAACGTATACTTAGCTGATAGTAGCGGAATTATTCTTAAGCTAAACTGTAAAGGGTTAGTTGAAAAACCGTTAATTATTGCTGAGGCTTCTAGAAGAATACATACAACATCACATGTTATCTCCGAGAAAGGAAAGCAAACACCATTCCTTCAAGTACTAAGAAAAAGACTTAGGAACACTGTTTTAACAAGTATTGAGCAACTTGGTTGGGAAAGAGTTGTAAAAATGACGTTTGAAAGAGGAAAAGAAAAACATAATCTTTATGTTGAAATTTTACCTAGGGGTGTAATTGTTCTTACAGATTCTGAAGATAATGTTGTTTACGCTTCACAATTCGTTAAAATGAAGGATAGATCGATAACGCCTAAGACAAAATATGTTCCTCCACCTTTAAAATCGAAAAACCCATTTAAAACAAGAACTAAAGAACTTTATGATATCTTCGTACAAAAGAAAAACATTGTCAAAGGCCTTGTAAACAGCTTAGGTATTCCCGGGGAAATAGCTGAAGAAATAGTTTTTAGAGCAGGAATCGATAAGAAAACTTCAACTATTTCTCTAAACGACTTCGAAAAACTTTATGAAATATTTAGAGAAATAGTTGATGAATCATTAGAGGGGAAAGGGTTTATAGTGAAGGATTCCTCCGGAAACTACGTTTCAGTTCTCCCATTTAAACCTAAACATTTAGTAAAAGAGTATATTGTTGAAGAATATCCAAATTTCAATAATGCATTGGATAGGTACTTTGCAGAGCTCCTAAAACAATTAAGAGTAATGGAAGCTTTAAAAGCAAAGGAAAACGAAATAGCTAGGCTAAAGAAGTCCATAGAAGAAGCTATTGAAATAAAGAATGACTACATTAGAAAAGCTAAAGAATACCGTAGGAAAGGAAACCTGATAATGCAGAATTTAAACACTATAACTTCAATTATTAATTGTTTTAGAAGTAAAAATGTTAGAAAAATGAATCTCCAAGATGCTGTAAGGTATTGTAATGAAAATTATGGTTCTTTGAATGTAAAAGTACTGGAATATCTTAAAGATGAAGGGAAAATTGTTTTAGAAATAAATAATGAGAAAGTTGAGGTAGATATCAGAGTTTCTCCTTATGAAAATGCAGCAAAATACTATGAGGAAGCTAAGGAGAAAATGAGGAAAGCAAGTAGAGTTGACGAAAAGATAGAAGAGCTTAAGGAGAAATTAAATGAGCTTCTTAAGGAAGAGGAAGTTGTTATTGAAGAGGAAAAAGCTAAGATTAGAAGAAGAGAATGGTATGAAAGATATCATTGGAGCCTATCTGAGAATGGAGTATTAATTATTGGCGGGAGAGATGCGGATCAAAATGAAAGCATTGTGAGGAAGCTTCTAGAACCAAATGATATATTTGTTCACGCAGATATTCATGGCGCATCAGCGGTAATAGTTAAATGTAGGGGTAAAGCTTCTGAAAAGGCATTGAAGGAGGCCTCAGTTATTGCCGCCTCATATTCGAAAGCCTGGAAGCAAGGACTTGCTTCAGTAGATGTCTACTGGGTTTGGGGCACTCAAGTTTCTAAGAAACCTCCTGCTGGAGAATATCTTACTAAAGGAGCGTTCATGATTTACGGTAAGAAGAATTACATTAGAAATGTTCCCTTAAGGTTAGCTTTAGGTTTAGAGGAAGTTAATGGTTCACTAAGGGTTATTATTGGTTCCGAAGAAAACGTTAAAAGAAAAGCTATAGGATACGTCATACTTACACCTGGAAATAAAGACCCATACAGGCTTGCTAAGGAGATTAAGAAAATATTCTACGAAAAACTACCTAGTAATTTAAAAGCTAAGGTGAAAGTAATGTCTGAAAATGAAATAGCTATGGAGATTCCAGGACCTTCTACAATAGAAAAAGTTGTTATTCTAAAACGCTCTTAGCCTAAACATGTGGTGACATATTTTGTCTGAACCTGAAGAAGAGGAAATTCTTGTAGAAGAAATAATGAGTACCCCACCTATAACTGTAGATCCCGAAGCTTCCGCATCAGAAGTAGCAAAGATAATGGCTGAAAAGAAAATAGGATGTGTGGTTGTTGTTGAAAGCAATAGAGTTGTTGGAATAGTTACGAGAAGAGATCTTGTAGAGAAGGTTTTAGCTAAAGAGAAGGATCCATTGAAAACTAAAGTTAGGGAAATAATGTCGTCACCTGTGATATACATTGAACCTAAGGCTCCTATTTTAGAAGCAGCTAAGGTAATGTCTAAGCATGATATAAGGCATATTCCTGTCTTGAATTCTAAAGGCTTAGTGGGTGTTATTACGGATAAAGATATTCTTTCTGTAGCTCCTGACCTAATAGAGGTACTTACTATAAGAAAACACTCAAGCTAGTTTCTACAAATCATTTCTATCAAGAAAAGTATATTTCACGCAAAAAGAAAATATAGTATTTGAGGTTGCATAGTGTGGAACTTCTAAAATACATTGTCACAGATTATCCACAATTATCTTTAAACGATTTAGCAACAAAGGCACGCGCCATAATGAGAGATTACGGCTTAAGGGTAATTCCTGTTGTTGAGAAAGGCAAATTAGTAGGCATAGTGGATAGAATTAATGTTTTGTCGACAACATCTTCTAAATCAAACTTACTAGTTAGAGACATAATTCACGAGCCAAAAGTCATTTTAAAGATGTGCGATAATGAAAAAGAGGCTCTTTTGAAAATGCTTAAAGCTGATGAATGGTATGCCCCAGTTGTTGATGAAAGTAACATGTTCAAGGGGATTTTTGGTATTGACAGCATAATTAAGGAGTTCTACAGTAAGGATATACCTGCAAATAAAAGGTCAGTTAAGGAAATAATGACTACAGAGGTTATTTATGTGAATGATGACGAAGAACTACCTACAGTATTCTACAAAATGCTTAAGCACCAATATGCAGGCCTCCCCGTACTTGATAGGAAAGGTAAGGTTCTAGGAATAATAACGCAACATGATCTTTTAAAGTCAGGCTTTACACGTTTACACCTAGAATCAGAAAGAGCAAGCGGATATAAGAGAGTGAAAGCTAGGGACATAATGAGTGTTGATGTTATAAAGTTTCTTCTGACAGCAACGATAGGTGATGTAGCTAAAGCCATGGTTGAAAAGGATATTGGTAGAGTAGTTATTGTAAATAGAGGAAATAAGTTGTTAGGAATTGTTGATAGAGAAGACATTGTAAAAGCATATATTCCATACCTCTAACATCTATACTCCTGCTTGGGAAGGTGCATAATGTATGTCAAGACCTGTAAGGTTTGTTAGCCCTAAAAGGAGAAGGCTTCCTGAAGGCCAGAGATTTTTAAGAAGCAACGGGAAACCCAACTTCTCAACAAGAGTGTATGAGAAACCTGGGGAACTATATTTAATAGCTAAGAAACCTGTTGTAACAATAACCCAAGTTGAACCCGTAGGCGAAGCTGTAAAAACTATGACAGTTAAGGGTTTTAGAAGACTACCAGTAACTACAGCTACAGGAGAACTTAAAGGAATAGTTACAGCAACTGACATTGTAAACTATTTTGGCGGCGGGGAATTTTTCAACATAATAATTAATAGGCATGGGGGCAACATTTACAAGGCTCTTGAAGAGCCAGTATCCTCAATAATGAATAAGAATCCAATATATGCCACTGTAAATGACAATTTAGCTTACGCCATAGAGCTCATGGTTAAATACAATGTTGGAGGTTTACCTATAGTAACACCGGATGACATGAAAGTTTACGGAATATTAACCGAACGAGACATAATAAGTTATCTTGGAGGTAAAGAGCTGGGGGTTAAAGTACGAGATGCAATGACAAAGAACGTAATAACATTACCTTATGATTCATCGATAGGAGAAGCAGCAAAAACTATGGTAAAAATGGGATTCAGAAGAATACCGTTAATTGACAGAGAAGGTTATGTAAGGGGGTTAATTACAGCTAGAAGTATAGTGAGATTTTTTGGAACGAATAAGGTTTTTGAATACGTAATTACGGGTAATATTGAAGAAGCACTTAACGCTCCAGCTTTTGAAGCAACAATACAAAACATTGTTACTGTATCTCCTGATGAGGATGTTGGCACTGCAGCAGCTAAAATGACAAACATGGGGATGGGTTCAGCACTAGTAATTGAAAATTCAAAACTCGTAGGGATAATTACTGAGAGAGACATTATGATGCTACTTGTCATTAAGAGGTGAGGTTTGTTTGCCACCCAAAGTTTCAAGCTATATGTCTTCACCCGTTATTGCTGCGTCTCCTACAGACAGTCTTGCTCATATAAGAAACTTGATGCTAAGACACGACATAAGTACTGTAGTTATTGTAGATGAAAATGAGAGACCTATGGGGGTAGTTTCACGTAAGGAACTACTTAGAATAGCTGTTGCTAGAAACTGGTTTTCAAGACCAATAGATAGAATTCTGGCATCAGAGGTTATGGCTAAACCCTACATTGTAAAGCCTAGCATTAGCATTAAAAGAGCAGCTAATATTATGCTAAAAAGGGATCTATGGTCATTAGTTGTTGTCGAAAATGAAAAACTTGTTGGTATAATTACTAGAACCGATCTTACAAAAGCATATGCTGAAAAATACTATGGTAAAGCTAAAGTGAAAGACTATATGGAAACTAATGTTCCAATAGTTGCTCCAACACATACAGCATATTACGTTGCAGAATTATTGTATAGAACAAACCTCAGGAGAGTAATTGTCGCCGATAAGGAGAAGCCTGTCGGAATAATTACAGAATCTGATCTAGCGTTTGTTGAAGGGCTTACATTTAGAAGTAAGACTAAAACGTTTAGAAAAAGACCTGGTAAATCGCCTAGAGGAAAGTATGCTATGGTAAGATATTATCTTATACCATTAGCTTCAGATATTATGACACCTAATTTGATAACTATTGAACCGGAATCTGATTTAGCCGAAGCAGCTGATGCTATGATAGTAAATGGTATAAGTAGCTTACCTGTAGTTGATAATGGAAAACTTTTTGGAATAATATCTAAGACGAATATTCTAAAAGCTATAACGGAGGTTTCTTAATAATGAAGCTTAATTTGAACGTTAAAGAAATAATGCTTAAAGAATTC
Organism: uncultured Desulfurococcales archaeon; assembly: GCA_964526225.1. GTDB lineage: Archaea > Thermoproteota > Thermoprotei_A > EX4484-217-1 > EX4484-217-1 > DRYM01. Next base: position 47,163 of record CAZGLL010000010.1, read on the forward strand.
CCAATAATGGACAAAGACGATACATTATACCATGCCATAAAACTTATGAAAAAATACGATATTGATAGAGTAGTTGCTGTAGAAAATGGAAAATTAGTAGGGATAGCTACTAAAAAAGACATAATGGAAAGGCTTGGAACATTAAGGACAAGAACCGTTACAACATCAAGACTCTACGTTTCAAGCGTTATGACAACAAACCCTATAGCTTTAGGTTTTGACGAAAATGTTAGTACGGTAATTAAGTTAATGGTGGATAAAGACATTAGCAGTGTTCCAATAGTAAATGATGCGAACGAGCCTATAGGGTTAGTAACTAAGGTTGAAGTAGCTGGTCTCTGTGATAAAGTGGATGTGAAAGTTTCTGAAATAATGAGCTGGAATCCTGTTTATGTTAAACCAACAGATAGAGTTCTACATGCTCGACAACTTCTAATACGGAACAGTATATCCACGCTTCCTGTCGTAGAAGGTGATATGGTTATAGGATTGGTAACGATAGATGACATAGCGGATGCGTTGGTAATGTTTCACGATATGGTTCCGGAGAAGCATAGGAAAGAAAGGATCATGAACTTATTAGTTGCCGACATAATGAGGATAAGGTTCCCTAAATTCTATATGGATACGCCATTAAGTAAGGTAGCTAAAGAACTATCTACGAGGAGACTTAAAGGCGCACCAGTTTTAAGTAGAGAAAACATGTTGGCAGGTATAATAACCCTCACGGATATAGTTAATTTCTTAGCAAAACAAGTTAAATGAAAACAATTAAGGAAATGCCAGCTATGTTAAAGTTTGTTGCGGATGCCATGTTAGGTAGTTTAGCTAGATGGTTAAGAATACTGGGCTACGACACTATATACTCTAAAAATATTAGTGACAAGGAAATCCTAGAATATGCTGCTAGAGAAGGTAGAGTAGTTTTAACAAGAGATTATGGTCTATACAGGAGGGCTAGGAAAAACAATCTTAAAGCAGTATATTTTGAAACAAGCGAAATAGACGAAATGCTTACGATTTTAGCTAAAAGATACGGTATAAGTTTGGTTATCGATCCAAATAGGACAAGATGCCCTATATGCAACAGTGATTTAAAGAAGGTTTCACGAAAAGAGGTTAAGGGGAAAGTTCCAGACATTGTTTTAAGGGAGCATAGTGACTTCTGGATATGTAGTAAATGTGGGAAAGTATATTGGAAAGGTACACACTGGATAACAATGGAGAAAATACTTTCAAAAGTTAGAGAACAAGTTTCAAGAGGGAAGGGTAGTTATGGTTTCACTTAGCGACTTCACATTGGAGGATGGAGAGTATTTAGTAAAGCTTTCACGCAAAGCTGTGGAAACATTTTTGAAAACTGGGGTTAAAATAGTTCCTCCAAAGGATGTTCCCGAAAAATTCTGGGAAAAATTCGGCGTTTTCGTTACAATAGAGAGACTAGGATATGTAGGTTCAAAGGTGTATAAGGAACTAAGAGGGTGCATTGGTTTCCCGTATCCTACTAAGCCCTTAATAGAAGCAACAATTGATTCGGCGATTTCAGCTGCTGTAGAGGATCCTCGTTTTCCACCCATGAAATTAAATGAATTAAAAAACGTAGTCTTTGAGGTATCCATACTATCTCCTCCTGAAGAAATAAAGGTTGAAAGCAGAAAGGAGTTACCTAAGAAAGTAACCGTAGGACGTGATGGTTTAATAGTTGAGTATGGATGGTATAGGGGCCTTCTTCTTCCTCAAGTTCCCGTAGAGTACGGATGGGATGCTGAAACATTCCTCTCCGAAACTTGCATGAAGGCTGGTTTACCGCCAGATTCATGGCTTCTGGATGAAGTAAAGGTTTACAAGTTTGAAGCTGTAGTTTTTGCTGAGGTAGAACCTGAAGGAAAAGTTATTAAAAGAGACTTAATGAAAGAGCTTCATGAAAGAAAAGGAGAATGAACATTGAAAGCAGTTTTTGTGCCGCTGCTGGTTCCTTTCTTTAATTTCAGAAATAGGTTTGTAGGAGCTGTTAGAATATACTATGGTGTTGTAATTTCTCATCCTTACATTACGCTGAGTTGTTCAACAGATACGGTACTAAAGGAATTTCTAGGAAATAATAAAAAGGAAGAGCTATATGGGTACTGCGAGATTAAGGAGAATCCAACATTAGGCCACGCTGTAAACTATGCTCTCGCAATATATTTCGGAAATGCTAGCTTAGTAAAACGCTTTAATGATGTTTACAGCGACCTTTACGATACTGATGGAGCAATAATAGTTAAACCTGCATCAATACATATTGAAAAACACTTATTTTCTAAAGATGTACTCCTACTTTCAGTTAATCTAGGAGCCAGCACTTTAAACGACATAGTTTATCACGATAAACTTCCACATGGTCAAAGAACCTTTACTGATCTTTCAAGAGAGTATAGTAAAGCAATGTGTAATGTTAATGACATAGTTAGAAAAACCTCCGGATTTAGCTTATGTGCTTCATGCTATAAATCAACGGTAAACTATTTAGTTAAGAGGAAAAATTTGCCAAAGCTTATCAGAGCACTTATCCAGTTAGGTATTGATGCTGATTCGCTTAAAGTTGCCGGGCTTTTCAGCAGAAAACATGTTGTCTACGTTAAATCTCCACAGGTACAAAAGACTTCATGTACTACATAGTGTAAATCTTCTAAGCCCTCAAATGTTTTTGCTGATACGAGGATAGGTCTTAGTGATTGAGAATAGTCCCTAATAACATCTATAAGTTGAACTGCCGTATCCGCTATTAACCCCTCCTTTGATTCCAAAGTTTTCTCCTTAAATCTTTCTGGATCATTTATGAAGATTTCAAGTATTTTACGGTTCTTAACGAGATCTACCTTGTTAACTATTGGAATAACTGGTATGTCTAGCTTTAGCTGTACTAAAATAGATGTCATCCATGAAACAACAAGGTCAACATGGGAATTTACGTTTTCGCCATCAACAATAAACACTCCAACTATTGCACCGAATTTTTTAAGTTTTGAAATAAAGTATTGGCCACTCCTTCTGTAAACAAACATTTCCATTTGGCCTGGTGTATCTATGATTACGAAGTCATGTGTTTTCCTTGTGAAAACCTTGTTTAATAGTATTTTGTTCGAATATTTGAGAAGCATGTCGCTTGCTTTCATGAAAGCACCATTTGGACCTAGATTATATTTTTCCATGATCTCCTCTACTGTAAAGTATTCTCTGATGTCCAAGTCTGGTTTATATGGTAGTTTTCTAACGCCTGGATCCAGGTTAACAATAGCTACTCCATACCCATTATTTCTAAGCCATTCAGCATAAGCTTTTGTAAGTAAGGTTTTACCCGAACCAGCGGTACCTAACATTACAATATATGTCACTTAAACATACCTCACACTGTCCTACATAATAGTGATATCTTTCCAGTTCTTAGGTTATTGAAGAGCTTTAAGGTTTTTAACAATGTTTAGCATGTTTAACTTACATTTTTGCCTTAGCTGCTTGTGCTTCCTCTATTCTTCTCAATTGCTTATGGTACATTTCTAAAATTTCATGAACTGTTGTTGCGTCTTCCGGTCTCTTATCCGGTCTCCATCTAATGAATCTTGGAAACCTTATTGCTAATCCTGCTCCTGGCTTTATCTTACCCCAGCAGCATGTGTGAATTGGTGAGAGTGTTATTTCTGCACCTATTATTTCTGCTACTATTTGCGGTACAAACCATACGTCTGGCTCCATTTTTGAATCCACTCTTGGGTGCTTATGGCTTATAATGTATGGTTTAAACATGTCCGCCATTTTAGCTAAGTCTTCGTCCGTAAATCCACTTCCAACTTTGCAGACTGTTCTGAACATATCTGCTTCCGGATCGTAAGCTGCCATAAGTAATGCTCCGTAGGTTCCAGCTCTCCTACCTCTACCATAGAATGCTCCAACAGCTACTAGGTCTACTGTGTCTATCATTTCGCTCTTGTAATCTCTCTTATACTTGATCCATAGCCATCCTCTAGCGCCTGCTTGATATATTGCGTTCTGGTGTATTGCTTTCGCAACTATTCCTTCACATCCGTTTTCAATAGCTTTAAGGAAGAATTTTTCAAGTTCATCAGGATCATCGGTGATTATTGCTTCTGCTAATCTGAACCTTTCAGTTTCCTCGATTATCTCTTTCAGTTTCTTTCTTCTTTCAAGAATAGGCTTCTGCGTTAGATCTTCTCCATCAACGTAAAGAGTGTCGAATAGGAAAACTGATACAGGATAGTCCTTCATTGCCGTGTGAATGTCATGCTTCCTCTTTCTCCTCATAAGTTCTTGAAATGGTCTGAGCTCACCAGTGTCAGGATCTATGCATACTATTTCTCCTTCAACAATCGCTTCTTTAGCTTTAATGTATTTTCTAGCGTATTCTTGAACATCAGGATACTGATGCGTTATGTTCTCAAGTCTCCTAGAGAAGATCCATATCTGATTTTCTTTTTTATGTATTTGAGCTCTTTCACCGTCATACTTAAATTCGGCTAAAACCTTACCTCCGGCTTTCATAAGTATTTCACGCGGTGAACTCAGTCTTTCAGCAAGCATTGGTCTTATAGGGCGTCCAACAGTAACCTTCATTTCTCTTAAAGCTTCAATACCTTTTTCAGCTAATACCTTTGCTACATAACCTAAATCACTACATAAATTATATGCTCTCTCAATAAGTGCTCTTGCGGCTTTAGTTTTACCGTAAACTATAGCTAAAGCATCCATCATTGATGCTTCGGCAACACCTAATCTAAGTCTTCCCTCAACTATTCTAACAATGTACTTTGCTTCCTTTGGTGTAGCGTCCTGTAAAAGGCCTCCTAGAAGTTTAACTTTCAAATCTATTGAACCAGGACCCGATGTTTTCGCTATCTTATCTAAAGTATTATAGACCTTGCTTACGGTCAACATTTTAGCTTGTTGAGTTCCAAAAAACGCCAGTAATGCTGCTTGTCTTTTCCTTTGTTTAAGTACTTCAGCTGCTCTGCCCAAGTCCCCTAGTTTCTTAAATTCATTTTCAACAACATTTATCGGGAACCCTGTCGCCATAGATATGGCTCTCATAATAAGTTTTTCGCCAATACCTAATTCTGGAAGCTCCATCCAGTCAGGATAAAGTTTGCCTTGCATTAAATAAATGACTTTATCTATTACTTCAGCAGGAGTTTTCCTAAACAACTCTACGAGCAAAGCTATCATATCTGTTCTCTTGGTTGTTTTCTCAAGCTTCTCGAAAATATCAGCTAAAACCTTAAACTCTAAATCTTTAGTTTGGCTTTCAACCATAACTTATGCCCTCCTCTTTCCTCTCCACAACTACTACTATGCTTTTCAGTAAACTTAAAGCCTAGGGCAAAACAACTGGAAATAAAAATAAGTATCACATATGTTTCTCTAGAAAGTAGAGAGCCCTATGATGATTACCCGGCAAGTCTGAGTTAATGATTGTTCACGAGTTACGCTGAGGGTTAGTAATGTGACTATTTTCTTGCCTTCTTTGTTTTTTCATACATTCTTTCAAAAGTCCATTTAGCAGAGCTTTTAATATCGATTCTCCTTTGCTCATCATATACGTTTTTAAGCCTGATTTCCTTAATTATCCCTCTATCAACAGTTATTTCATAGTCAAAAGCTTTAGATGGATCGAGAATGCCTTTCTCGATTCTTTCAACATCTTTCTTCTTGATATTTTCCAGAACCCTTGCTATAAAAAACTGTCTAAAAGGCGGTGTATCTATGGACAATGGTACCAAAGGTACAAGCCTTACTTCGTTTTTACTAACATACATTTCAGCAAGCAATGTACCGTCGCTACTTCTTATAGGAATGACACGTTCTCCAGGTTTAGGCTCTATTCTAACTTGTGCAGTTTTAGAGCCTATTATTCCAGACTCTATAAGGCTAAGCAATAGTTCGAGCATTTCCTTTTCCTTCTTTAACGCTTGAATTTTTTCTTCAAGAAACTTCTTTAATTCGTCAAGGTTTAGATTCTCGCTCATAACTCATATTGCACCTACTGATATTTTCCTAAACTTAACGTTATCATTTATGTTGTTTTTGAAATAAAAATTTATTATTTGCAAAACGCTTGAAAATACCGTAGATGATGAACGCGGACTCTAAGCGGAATTAGTGACGAAGAGTTGCTCCACTGAACTTCAACTTCAATATTGCATTTAGGAACTTCAAAATATCTTTAACAGAGAGTTTTGATTTACCAGCTTTCCTATCTACGAAAACTATCGGATATTCATAAATTTTGAACCCGAATTTTTTCGCTAGAAATAGTGCCTCAATTTGAAACTCATAACCTTTCATTACTGAGCGTGAAGCTATTTTCGCAAAAGCTTCTCTTCTATACATTCTGTATCCTGAAGTAGCGTCTTTAACGCTTATTCCAAGAAAATTTCTTGCTAGGAAGTTAGCTCCCCAACTAATAATTTTCCTATGAGGTTTCCAACCAGCAATTCTTCCACCACTAACGTATCTGCTCCCTATGACGATATCGACATTTTTTTCATCAATAATTTTGTTAAATTCAGCAATATACTTAGGGTCATGGCTTAGATCAGCGTCCATTGTAACTATTTTCTTACCTGTAGTCGCTTTAAACCCATCCTTATAGGCTGATCCTAAACCTAGCTTAGAAGGTCTTTCAACAAGCTTAAGATTCTTATAGGCTTTCATAAGTTCCATTACGTAAGCAGCTGTTCCATCACTACTATTATCATCAACAACTACAACTTCAACATTAGAATATTTGAGAAGAACTGGTAGCAACTTTTCTAAATTCTCTCTTTCATTGTACGTAGGTAGGATAACACTAATTTCCATATTCTCATAACCGTCTTCGTAAGCTTTTATTTTTCGATTTTAAATGTTTTAGAAACTCCGAATAAACAGTTTTAACTAAATCCTCAAGACCTTCTTCACCTTTAACCCATAGTCTAAGCGATATTGTTTCTGAAACATCCTCACCTAAGTGTCCGACAACTTCAGCTCTAACTATTCTTTCGGAATACATTGTTAAACCTATGTCTTTAGGGTTAGAAACTCTGTAGTAGACGAGTTCTTCTCCATTTAACGATATTTTATCTGAAACAGGGTAAAACCACTTCCTAAAGTAAACATCTATTGAGAGAATCGTGATTCCCGAGGTTAAAGGTATAGCTAAGGCCCTATGATGCTCATCAATCCATATTTCCCTAATTTTCTCCTCAAAAACTAGTTTCAAAATCTAGTTCCTCAGTAGATTTTAAGCTCTACTCCGTCGAAAGGACATTTATAGTGTAGTCTTTTAGCATCAGCTACACAATAAAATATTTTATACTCTCTACTATGACATTTTGGACAGTAATATACAGTGTCTTTTGTTAAATCAAGTTTCTTGCCACAAATATAACATCTAGCAGTAACCCATCCTTTATGGCCCATAGCTGCAGCTCCAGCTATAGATCCTAACGACATAGCTTATCCCTTGCCAGATTTTTATTACATGAGTTTCGGCAAGAATTATATAATCTACCGGATTATTAACTTTACGGGATAAATACTATGGAAATAGCTGCTATCGCTGATGTTCATTCTCCAAAGTATATTAGTGAGTATGAAGAATCCCTTAAAAATGCTAAATTAGATAATGTAAAACTAATGTTGTTTGCGGGAGACATGATTTATAGGGGGAAATGGGTTGAATTCAAAAAAGTACTAAATATTACTAGAAAATATTTTAGGGGTAAAATAGTTGCGTGTTTCGGAAACGAAGAGTATGAAGACACAATAGTTCGTCTAGTAAAAAACTTTCCGGAAGTAATATGGCTTAATGACGAAGTTTTAACATTAAACTATGGTAACAAAACATTGTTTATCGTCGGAACAAAAGGTGTTCTAGATAGACCTACTAGATGGCAAAGAACACACATTCCTAACATACATGAAATATACTCTAAAAGATCGGAAAAAATCTCTAACTTTTTAAGAGAAGGTAAACGTAGAGGGTACACTGTAATACTGCTTACACATTACACACCTACATTTAAAACTCTAATTGGAGAACCAAGATTTGCATGGCCTGAAATGGGTTCTGAAAGAATGGAAAAAATGGTTTTAGAAACGAAACCAGACATTATAGTTCACGGTCATGCTCATAATTCTAAGAAAACATTTACTCAATTAGGGGTAACCAGAGTTTACAATGTAGCCTTACCTGCAACACGTAAAGTAACCATAATTCCGCTAGAGTATGGTTTATTAAAATTCCTTTAAATCCAAGGGTTGTTCATTATGGGTAAATTCAAGTTTAAGTATGAAGTTTTCGAAATAATAAATGAGCTTATAAGTGTTGAGAATTATAAGGAGTTCTTTTCAAACGACATCTTAAATTCTGAAGGTAGAAAGAGAATAGAGAAGATAGCGAAAATACTTGCGGGAAGATGTGACGAAACAAAAAATGCACTATATAAGCTAAGAAGAAACCCTACATGGAACAATACCTTAAAATACATTGAAAAAGTTCTTGAGTGCATAGAGAAGAAGTACGGCGGCTATAGTTAAGAAAGTATTGGCTCAGCCCATGGGAGTTTAATCATCAGTTCATTTCCTGCCTAGGATTCTTCATCGCCACCAATATTATCTCTGCTTTAGCGAAGCTAATAAGGGTTAATCTTAAGATACAATGTTATATCAGGAATAGGGGTAAGAATATAACTGACATTATTCCGCTAAGATATATTCCGTCGAAAGTCCCTGCTCCACCTATGCTAACAATTGGTGCTTGTAGCTTATCCCAATCCTTAATTAAGTGTAGAATGTCTGCTCCTAAGAGAACACCTATTGTTGCCGAAGAATATGCTACTAGGACGGCGTAAGCATGAGGAACAGTTAGTGTTGCTGAAAAGAATGCTGAAACAAGTGGTGGAATAAAACCTGGCATAACAATCCCTACGCCCTTAACAGGCTTAGCTATTACGTAGGATATGAATGTTACAATGAGCGTAACCTCAAGGAGAGATATGAGAGCTTTTGATGAATAAGGTGATGTAGCGATTTTAGCTATGAAAATAGCTGATAATATTAAAGGTATTACAGCACCTCCTAGATTTACCGCTATAATCATTTTCCTCTTTCTCCTTACGAAGACCGGTATCGTATAGGGTATTCCGAAGAAGTAAACATACCTTATCGTAGGTACCTCTATTTCCCTAACGACTTTAAGCACAGGTATATTTACGAGGCTAAGTATTGCTGAAAGAAAAATCATTGCTAAAGCTAGAATGAAGCTTTCGCTTAAGCTAAACCCTAAATTACTAAACAAGGTTATGAAAGCTGTACTCCACCAGAAAAATATCGCTAAGAAGAATAACATACCAAACATCATTAGGAATATTAGCAGTAAACTATGTATTGGCGAATAAATTATGATCCTCTTGTCCTCATATTCATCTTCAAAACTCAACTTTCTTCACACAAACAATTAATTCTTCTTTAGGCTTTCAGAAACACTATTTTAGAAAGTTCCTAAAATATTTATTTGTGAAGTGATATGGAATGAAGGTTGTGGAAAGCATCATGCAATCATTTGTCCTCAGCGGAATAGCCTACATTAAACCAGCAGCAATGCATA
>CAZGLL010000011.1:0-51094 GCA_964526225.1 uncultured Desulfurococcales archaeon
TAATGGATAAGAGGAAACTTTATGATATGAGAAACATTACTTTAAAATCAATTGAAGATTTAGCTAAGAAACTGGCTTTAGAAGTAAAGAAACCTGTTGCAAACATTACCGCTGTTTCTATTGTTGGAAATACAGTAATGCATCATATTCTTTTAGGGTTAGATTTAAGCGACATAGCGTTTGCCCCCTATATCCCAAAAGAATCTTCTCCAATAATCGAGTATGGAGGTAACTTAGGATTTAAAATTCTGAAAAGAACAATGGTTTACATAGCACCTGTCATTTCAGGGTACGTTGGCGGAGATGCTGTTGCAACATTATTGACGATCCACTATTTAAACCCTAAACTACCCTCCTTAGTCATTGATGTAGGTACAAATGCTGAAATAGGTTTGTTTTTAGAAGACAAAATAGTTGTCGCAAGCGCGCCAGCAGGACCAGCAATCGAGGGTCATGTTACTTCAGGCTCAAAGGGCGTTCAAGGAGCAATATATGATGTTGTAGCTGAGAAAGTAAGCGAAAACGTTAAGTTTAACGTAAAAGTTCTTGGTGAAACGGAGCCTTCAGGAATTAGTGGAAGTGGTGCAGTAAGTATCGTATCTGAACTTTTAAGAATAGGTGCAATTACGGTCACAGGTAAATTGATAATAGGAGATTATGATGAGAAAGGTATAAAGTACGTTAAAATAGTTGATTCCGAAAAACCCATAGTGTTTACCCAAATAGACATTAGGGAAATTCAAAAAGCAAAATCAGCAATACAATCAACATGGCAATTAATGCTCGAGGATGAAGGACTTTCCGAAAAAGATTTAAAATCCGTTTTCATAGCTGGAAGTTTTGGTTCTTATTTGAAACCAATACATGCTCAGAAAATAGGTCTCATACCTAAGGTAAATTTAGATAAAGTGTTCATTATTGGAAACGCAGCTGGAGCTGGAGCTAAATTAATGCTGATAAGCGATGAAGCTAGAAGAAAAGGCGAGGAAATAGCTTTTAAAGCTGAACATAGAGTCTATGCTTCTACTGAACGATTCAAGAAGCTTTGGATTAAAAATTTAAACTTCAGAACTGTTTAAGCTAAAGGAGGAGTCTCCATAAAATGATGATTTCAGGAGAAACGCTAAGACCTTTTAGATTCAAGGTTCATCAGAAAACATTTACAATAGGGAATGTTGTTTTTGGAGGAGAACCGGGGGAAAGACCAACAGTTCTCATAGGCAGTATTTTCTATCTTGGAGACAAACTCGTCGTAAATCATGAGGAAGGCGTTTTCGATAAAAAGAAAGCAAAGGAAGCAATAAAGTATGCTGAAGAAATAGCTGAAAAATACTCCCTACCTTTAGCTATAGATTTAGTTGCATATTCTGAAAAAGCTATGGAAAACTATGTCTCATTTATAGCTGAGATTACAGAAGCACCTATATTTCTAGATGGTGTTGAAGAAAAAGCTAGAATTGCCGCATACAAGACCGCATGTGAAATAGGTATTACCGATAGGGTTATTGGAAATGCAATATACACTTATTCAAAAGATTACGAACTAAACGCCTTAAAAGAATATAGGATAAAGAATGTGGTTCTTATGGCATTTGATGTAGCTAATCCTATGAAAAGTATGATGCCTAAAGATAGATTAGAAATATTGAAAAAACAACTCATACCTAAGGCTAAGAAAGCTCAAGTAGAACATGTTCTTGTTGATGTTGTTGTCTTGGATCCAGCGTCGATAGCCATTAGCGCAGCATCTATTTTGAAAATAAAGAATGAAACAGGGTTACCAGTAGGTTGTGCGCCAGCTAACGCCCTAGGTTCCATCACTAAAACAGCATTTGGTATTGAAGGTATGAGCGGGATACATGGTGGAACATCGGTTTTCCTTCAAATGTTTGGAGCAGACTTCATATTCTACGGACCAATGAAAAGAATAAAGTATGTTGCACTAGCGGTTGCAGTAGCTGACGCTTACTTAGCCTATTTAGCAAAGTTTGAAGGAAAAAGCACTCCTAAAAAGCACCCATTTAATACACTACTTAGGAAACTTCAGAGAATGTTTACAGGAATTGAAGTATGGCAGCCAAAATAAATTATGGGAGAATAAAGACCCTAAGCGAACTCATAGGTAAGCTAGGGCTAAAGACAATATACAGTATTGAAGATAAAGATAAACAACTAGAGGCTATGAAGAAACTCTATGCTGAAACAAAACATGTAGGTTATGTTTGCTTATTAGCTATTTCAAACGCCCTAATAAGCTATAGATTATCGGTAAAAGGAGAGGAGTATTGGCTAGCATTTTCTAGAGAACTTTCAAAAACAAATCCTTCACTAAGATATGCATTAAAAAATATTGTTAGCTTTCTTAAGGAAAGCAGTTTAAATGTCGTCAATTTAGAACAAAAAATTAGTAGGCTAAGAAAACTCTATTCAACAAATATTGTGCGCATAGTTTTTAATAGTCCTGAAGCTTACGCAAAAAACATAACTATGCTTTGGAAGGATTTAAGCAAAGCACTTAATGCCGATCCGAAATCTAAAACAATAGTGTTCTCTATTAAAATGTTTTACTACGCATACTACGCTTCAACAGGTAAGCGTATAAAGTTACCTATGGAAATACCTATACCTGTAGATTTTAGAATTTCAACAATAACTCTAACCTCAGGATTATTAACACTTAATAGTCAAATGACACATGCGAACAAAGTAAAGCTTCTTCTTAGCAGATATAGCGATATTGTAAGAAGTGTTTGGAAAGAAATAGGTGAGAGAACAAATATTCCACCTTTAAATCTTGATGCTTTAATATGGGTTTTCGGAAAACATGTTTCTTTCAGATGTTCGAAGGAGAGAATCATAAATAAAACATTAGATTATCTACAAGAACTTTTTGAAAAAGAACCTAACGTATTAGTAAAACGTTTAGTCTATGAGTTCTTTAAATACTATTAACCGAAGAAATTGAGGATAGTAACGTTGCAATTTCATTATCTAGTTTCTTGAGAAACATATCTAGTTTCTCTAAAGGTATTCTTGCTCCTGCAGCTAAGGGATGACCTCCTCCCGATCCTTCAAATTCTAAAGCTACTCTCCTTAAGAGTACGTTTAAATTTATTTTCCTACTAGAACATCTAACGCTTAGGATAGCTATGTTTCTCCTAGTCTCGATGGCTATACCTACAGGTTTTCTTAAGTATGCTTTAACGTATGTTGCTGCTCTAGTTAGACTTCCTTTAGGGTTAATAACATATGCTATGTTCTCTAAAGCTTTAGCTTGATCCTTAATGCTTAACCTCATTTCTTCCTCACTTACAGTCTCCATGAGAGCTCTAATTATGAGCTCACTCATTTCACTTGGAAGCCTGTTTTCGGAAAGGTGTTTCACCACTCTCCTTTTGAAATCATAAAGCTTTCGAGCACCTTCTAAGCCTTGACTGAGCACTCCTGCTTCAAAATATATGGTTCTTTTATCCCAGTCTTCTAAAGCTTTTTTAACCCATGGTGTTTCATCAAGATAATCTGATATAGCACCATATATGGCAACTCTGCTCATATCGTTATCGAGAATGTTTTCAAAGAATTTAAAAGTGAGTTCCGAGGTTGAAACATTTTCATCATGAACTATATTCATAGGGAATTCTTTAAGCTTAATACTTAGGGGCTCAGGGTGATGATCGATGTAGGTTACTTCAATACCTCTTTCAGACAAATTCTTTATGAGCTTTAAGAGTTCCTCTAAATGTTTTTCACTTAATGCAATGTCAAGTATGAAAACCTTATTTTCATGATTAATATTATGAAGCATATCCTCATAAAGCCCTACGGGATGACTAAAAAACATTTTACCATTCCCTATGGCGGCTAATGTTAACGCAGCCGAAACTATGCCGTCGGCGTCTCCATGAGCGAAAATTAGTGTTGACAAAATAATCGACCTACATTATAATAGTGTGTTGTCATGTAGTTTATAAGTTGTTTCGGAATAGAGCATTTGAAATTACGTTTAAATATTTCTAGAATCTATCGTTTGGATAGGGTGTACAAACGGTGATTTTGGCGAGGAGAAGTTTAGCTCTCATATTTACCATTTTGATCGTAGGGTTAGTGTTAGGGGCAAGTATAACGTATTTTGTGATGCCCTCAAAAGAGGAAATTGTTACAACTACGGTCACATTAACTGCGGATTTGAAGCATTCGACCACCACAGTCATTGAGACTAAAACGGTGTTTTCAACGACAACTATTAAATCGGAATATCCTATCACAATAGTTGATGCTTTGGGTAGAATTGTTGTGATTAATGAGGAACCTAAAAGAATAGTAACATTATCCCCAGCTATAACCGAAGATGTTTTCGCATTAGGTTTAGGTAATTATGTTGTAGGTGTTGATTCCTTTTCAAACTATCCGCCTGAAGTCGTTAAGTTAAGGAAAGAGGGTAAGATAGCGGATGTAGGTGGCTATTGGCAATTAGATCTTGAAAGAATAGTTAAACTAAGCCCTGACTTAGTATTAGCAGATGCCGGTGCTCACATTAAGCTTCGTGAAAAGTTTTTAGAACTAGGATTAACAGTTGTTTACGTTAAGGGAGGATCAGCAAGTTCCTTAGAAGATATCTTATCAGATATCGGCTTAATAGCTCAAATATTCCATGTCGAAAAGAAGGCCGAAGAAATTTCTAACGAGTTATCCGCTCAGGTAAGGAGTATAGTTAAGAAGCTAGCTGAAGCTAACGTAACCAAAGTTAAAGTCTTGGTGCTCCTAGGTCCACCATCATGGGGTTACTGGAGTGCTGGCTCCGGAACCTTCATAAACTACATCATAAACGTAGCCGGAGGAACAAATATCGCCGCTAAATATCATGGATGGGTTATGTTAAGTTTAGAAGACATAGTTTCTGAAAACCCCGACGTAATAGTTGTTTCATTAATGGCCTCATCGGAGGAGGCAAAAAAGGTACTAGAGGATATAATGTCTTCGGAACTTGCTAATGTTAATGCCGTAAGAAAAGGAAAAGTATATGTCTTAATTGGTGAGGCAAATGACGTGCTTATGAGGCCTGGGCCACGCATTATTGAAGCGGTTAAAATAATGGCTCAAATACTTCATAGCGATGTTTTCGGTGAAATTTCAAGAGATGATGTAATAAAGCCGGAGACATTAACTTCCTTAAACAATTACATAGGCATAACTGTTATGAAGGGGATAAAGCATTATGACCCAACTTGAACAATATTATGAATTGAGAAAGAAGAAGTTTTTTACAATTACTTTACTTTTAACGATTCTTCTAACTGTTACGTTACTGCTATCGTTAAGTGTAGGCTCTGTAAACATAGGTATAGATAAAGCGTTTTTAGTATTGACAGGTTACGTTCAGAAT
This sequence comes from uncultured Desulfurococcales archaeon, assembly GCA_964526225.1. Taxonomy (GTDB): domain Archaea; phylum Thermoproteota; class Thermoprotei_A; order EX4484-217-1; family EX4484-217-1; genus DRYM01. The sequence goes on from CAZGLL010000011.1 coordinate 5,384, forward strand.
AAGACATTATCGTATATAGTTTTAAACATAAGGCTCCCTAGAACTTTAGCGTCAATTCTTATTGGAGCATCGTTAGCGATTTCAGGAGTGTTAATTCAGAATGTTACAAGGAACGCCTTAGCGGAACCTTTTCTTTTAGGGTTATCTTCAGGAGCATTAGCCTTTATTGCTTTAGCAATACTTCTCATTCCATCAATAATTTTCTCAATACATTACGTTTCAATAGTTGCCTTTATTGGAGCTATACTTGCTTTCACCCTTACGTTAATGCTAAGTGAAGCAGTAGGAGGATCAGCAACGAGTCTTATACTTGCCGGTATCGCTGTGACCTCGGGGTTCTCAGGAATATCCAGTTTTCTAGCCTTCATAGTTCAAGCGAAGCTTAATAGACCATTTCTAATTCTTCTCTTAGGAAGTTTAGCACAAATCTTAGATGAACATGTTATAGTGTTAGGTTTTACTTTCACGTTAGGTTTTATCGTTTCTTTAGCTTTAGCTAAAAGACTAAATGCTGTAATGTTTGGTGATGAACATTCGCTTCAGTTAGGATATAGCCCTAAAATAACAAGGCTTATTTCGTCATTACTTGCAGCGTTACTTACGAGTGTTAGTGTTGCTGTAGCTGGAATAATAGGGTTTATAGGATTAGTTATTCCCCACATGGCTAGATTGCTTATGGGAAATGATAATAGATTTGTTATTCCTCTTTCAGCACTTTTAGGCTCAATACTACTTTGTCTTTCCGATATTTTCGTAAGAATAGCTTCTGGAGGCTTAGCTATAGGGGAAATTCCTGTCGGTGCAGTAACTAGCGCATTCGGTGCTCCCTTCTTCGCTTACCTATTAATGGCTAAGGTGAGGTCGTAAATGTTCTGCATTAAAGTCGAAAATTTAGCTTTCAAATATGGAGATGGATTCGAACTCGGAAAGCTGAATTTAAGATTTTGCGAATCTGAGGTTACGGCAATACTTGGACCTAATGGTGCCGGTAAAACAACGTTTTTAAAATGCTTAGCTAGAATGCTTAAACCATTAGAAGGTGTTGTGTACTTAGGTAGTAAGGAACTGTGGAGTTTAAGTTTAAACGAAGTAGCAAAAATCGTTAGCTTTTCTGAAGTAGAGATACCTCAAGGATTCAATGTTAAAGTAGTAGACTTTGTTTCGACAAGTAGATACCCGCATATGAGTTCTTTCTGGGAATCATCTGAAGATCTCAAGGCAATAGGTGAATCTATAAGGAAGTTAAAGCTTGAAAGCTTTGTCCAGAGAAAAATAGAGGAACTAAGTAGTGGCGAGTTTCAAAGAGTAGTTTTAGCTAAAATTTTAGCTAAGAAGCCTAAAGTTCTTCTTTTAGATGAACCAACGCTTCATTTAGATATCAAGTACCAACTTGAAATCCTGAAAATTATAAGGGAAATAACTAAGGAGGAAAAATTAGTAACAATAGTTACGCTTCACGATCTAAAATTAGCTTCAATGTTTGCCGATAAAATAGTGCTTTTAAGCAACGGTAAAGTAGTAGCTTTTGGTAGTTCCGCTGAGGTATTAACGCCGAGAAACATAGAAAAAGTCTATGGAGTAAAGGTTAAGATAATAGAGGATGAAGAAGCAGGTATAATAATAGCACCTTTAATTAAATGATCTTAGCTCCTAGAAACGTAAGCTTGACGCTACTTAGCCTATTAAACTCTAATAAAGCGTCTTTGGTTCTACCCTTCTTAATTAGATCGCTTATGATTATTAAACGTTCATAATCGTCAATTGTAAAATCATCAACTCTATACATTATTGCGGAACAAGATGTAGTTATTACAGCGCTTATTAAACCTCTATTGGAAAATATATCTAAAGATGATATTACGTCTTTATGTGAGAAGAAACAATGGGGCGAAGGATGCGTATGAGCCATGATATAAGTTTTTACGAAAGGTATTCTGACCTTATCTATTTCTCCTTCAAGAAGAACACCTACTTTCTTAGGAGCAATAAGTAACATAAATTCTATATGCTCTGTATTTGTTATCTTAGCTTTATTCTTAAGCAAGGGTATAATGTTGTTTACAAAAATCTCTAAGACACGCTCATACATTTTTCTCCACGGTATTACAGAATAAGGCTCAGTTGTGAAGAAGGAGACACTAACTTCTTCCTTAAAGTGTGGTAATTCTTTATCTTTGAGCGTTCTAGGAATATATACTACTGCTTCGCTATTATTCCAGTTATGGAACTCGTAGAATTCCTCATTTACGTAGAAGTTGTCTAAACCATAAACTTCCATAAGGTCTTCGCAAAAGGATATAATATTTCCCGCTATAGCTAACCATTTAATACTTTTGTTTTCTATTATGTAGTGTTCCTTTTTCATACGATGTTCATCTTCATAAAGATTCTAAATATAGCCTCTTCAATTCCTCCTTGGTTGGAACCTTCGGGTTATTGTAAACTAAGGGTTTCATGTAATCAAATACGTCATCTACGAACCTATCGATATCTTTTTCTGTAACTCCGAAGTCGCTAAGTCTAATGTTTAAACCTATATTGTTTCTCAGCTTCAATATATAGTCATAAACTGACATCGCTATGTATTTCTGAGGCATTGTTGAAATTTTCAACCCCAGTATTTCAGCTATTTCGGCGAAATCCTCTACTGTAGCATCTAACGTGAATTTAAGCCATGCTGGTAATAATGCTGCTAATCCCATACCGTGATGTACGTTTCCATAATGTGCACTTACTGGATGTTCCATTGCATGACAGAGAGCTGTTCTTGACTGATCTATAGCTAAACCAGCCATCATACTTGCCCATAAAAGCCTCGTCCTTGCTTGGATATTTATTCCTCTCTTAACCACTATTTCCACGTTTTCCACAATGTTCCTTAAGGCTTCAGCAGCAAACATTCTAGCTAATCTATTTGTTCTCCTGCTAACATACGATTCTAAGGCATGAGCTAAAGTATCAAAAGCTGTAGCAGCAGATAGTGTTGGGGGTAGAGTAAGTGTGGTTTCAGGATCCAATATTGCGACTTTAGGGTAAATACGCTTACTAACAACAGAAACTTTAGCTTTTCTTTCAACATCTGTTATTACAGCGTACTTGTTAACCTCACTTCCGGTACCGTGCGTTGTAGGTATCGCAACTATGGGGTACGCCTCTGAAAATTCTTTCCTACCTCTTAGATAATCGGTGAGTTTTCCTCCAGAAGCTAATGTTGCCGCTACAGCTTTTGCCGAATCTATTGCGCTACCTCCACCCAAACCTATGAATATGTCGCAACTGTTCTTTTCGGCGAAAGCGATTGCTCTATCTACTTCATCTGATCTAGGGTTTGATGATATGTCTGTGAATATGCAGTACTTTATTCCCGCTTTTTCCAAACTTACACGTAAGGTACTATAGTACCCATATTTTATCATGGAACCTCCGCGGGTCGTAATAATCATGGCTTTAGCTCCAAGGTTTTCAACATGTTCGTGAACTTTCGATAGAGATCCACGTTCGAATACTATTTTGGTAGGTAAGTTGAATTCTATACTAAACATAAAACAAGTACACCGAAGATAGTTAAATGTTTTGGGAGAATATTAATCTTATCTTGCAATCTCATTTTGAAAATTAAATAGCTTTATTGTAGGATGTTACGGCTTTAACGAATTTCCCATACCCCTTATTCACTTGCAATTCCCCATTAAGAATCACTGGAACACCACGTATAATTACTGTAGTAGGCCAACCATAAAGTTCCATACCCTCGTAGGGTGTCCATGGATTCTTGTAATGTAGATCCTCAGTTTTCACTATTTTCCTAAATTCCGGATCTATTATTAATAAGTCTGCGTCTACCCCTACGGCTATTCTGCCTTTCATAGGCAATCCGAAAATTTTAGCTGGATTATACATGAGAACCTCTATAAGCCTTTTAAGTGACAATATTCCTTTCTTATACCCGTAAGTGAACATTATCGGTAATAATGTTTCTACTCCAGCAACACCTCCCCAAGCTTTCCAAATATCTTCCCATCCTACATCTTTTTCATCCTTACTACCGGGCGCGTGATCTGTCGTAACAATGTCTATTAAGCCGTTTATAAGGCCTTTCCACAGAGCGTCTACATGCTCTTTAGATCTAAGAGGAGGATTCATTTTAAGTAAAGGTCCCCACTTTTTAGCATCATCATATGTGAAAAGTAGATGATGTATGCAGACTTCTCCAGTAACATCTAATCCGCGGGTTTTTGCGTATTTTAGAATATCTACAGCATATCTTGTTGTTATATGACATAAATGTAGTTTACCGCCTGCATATTCCACGTATCCAAGCAACTTTTCCATAGCAACTTTCTCAGCTATAGGAGATCTCGAGAGATGATGAATTACAGGATCTTTACGCCCAGTTCTCATAGCTTCGTTAATTCCGTCTTCAAGTATTGCTTCATCCTCTGCATGAACAGTTACGAGAACACCAAGTTTTTTAGTTAGCTTAAGCATCTTTATAAATACGTCATCCGTTGCCATGTAAGGTCGACATGTAAACATTTTGTAAGCTCTTATACCTCTTCTAGCAAGCTCAAGTACGTTGTTTATATTCTCCGATTTTATGAAACCTCCTTGAATTGAAAAATCTGTAAAAGCTTCTTTCTCACCTACCTCTATGTAGTGGTTTAAGATTTCAACATTGTCAATGTGCGTATCTAGGGGCATGACGATAACCGTGGTTACTCCTCCAAAAGCAGCTGCAAGGGTTCCGTGGTAAAAATCTTCCCTATGCTTAAACCTTGGATCATAAATATGTGCATGAACATCTATTGCTCCGGGAAGAACGAGCCTACCTTTAGCATCTATTGTTGCTTCAGAATGCTCTCTTATCTCCTTAGATATGCTAACTATTTTCCCCTTTCTAATACCTATTTCTCCCTCAACAACATCTGATAATAACGCTATTTTTGCATTGATTATTTTTAAATCAAGATCCTTACTCATGATTAAACTAAACCTCAACACTTCATCTATAAGCTATTGTTCAACAAAAACACTTACTACACTGTTTTTCATGACATCAAATAATCCTTTATCGAAAATTCTCAGCTCCGGAATAACTATTAGCCCTAATATTGAGAGTGTCATGTATGGATTGCTTAGTTTAGAACCTGCCTTTTTCGTTTCCTCAACGAGTTTATGTAACTCTTCAGCAACAACCTCTGCTGGTCTATCGCTTAAAATTCCAGCTATCGGGAGCTTAACTAAGGCTTTAACTGAGCCGTTTGCTACAAAGACTATTCCTCCGCTCGTTTCAACTATTTTGTTTACAGCATATGTCATGTCGTTTTCGTTCACTCCAACAACAAGTATGTTATGGCTGTCGTGAGCTACTGATGAAGCAAGGGCACCATATTTGAAACCAAATCCGTGGACAAGTCCTAAACCAACTTTTCCTTCTCCGGTATATCGTTCAACCATAGCTATTTTCAAAATGTCTCTTTCGGTATCTGCAACTACTTCTCCATTAACCACTTTAACGTCCATTATTAGATGTCTTGTAATTGCTTTATTAGGAACAATACCTATAACTCTTGCCTTAACTACACCCTTACTTATTGGGGCTTTTAGCTTAAAATCTTCAGGTAGAATTTTTTTATGAATATTTATGGTATTGTAGAGGTACTTGGGTATCTTATATTTCTTAGGGGGTTTCCATAGGGATTTTCCATTTTCCGCTAGAAGCTTTCCTCCTACAAACACTTTCTCAATGGAAACTTTTTCGAGATTGCTTAGAATTATGAAGTCTGCAAGTTTTCCTGGAGCTATTCCTCCTAGGTCATCTTCTACTTTAAACCTACGTGCAACATTTATTGTTGCCATTTGAATGGCTTTTACCGGATCTAAGCCTAGCTCTATCGCTTTCCTAACAATGTAGTCCATATGTCCTTCATGGATTATATCGTAGGGGTTTCTATCGTCTGTTGCGAACATTAGCATATGTGTGTCTATGCCGTAGTCAAGTATTGCTCTAATTGTTTTATCGAGATCTCTCCATGCACTCCCTTCTCTAAGCATTACATACATTCCTAACCTTGTTTTCTCAACTATTTCCCATGCTTCAACACTCTCATGATCCGATGTTATTCCTGCGGAAACATAGGCCGCTAAATATTTTCCCGAAAGAGCTGGAGCATGACCATCAACCACTTTGTTCATGTTATGAGCTGAAGCAACTTTTTCGAGAATATCATCTCTTAGGTTTAATAGGCCGTGGAAGTCCATTACTTCTCCTAAACCTATGGTTTGGGGGTTTTCTAAAAGATCAGTTACCTCTTTAGCTTCTAAGACACCCCCTGTTGTATCCTCAGGTGTTGCAGGAACACATGATGGAACTTCAACGAAAATTCTTATAGGTGCCATTTTTGCTTCATTAAGAAAATATTCGATCCCTCTTTTTCCTAACACATTAGCTATTTCATGGGGATCTATGAAAACCCCTGTTGTCCCATGGGGAAGAACTGCTTCTGAAAAATATAAGGGAGTAAGCATGCTACTCTCAATATGAATATGGGCGTCAAGGAAGCCTGGAATTAGTACCTTATTTTTACCATCAATAATCTTAGTGTTTAACCCTATTGTATGTGAAGCATCAGAACCTACATAAGCTATTCTTTCATCCTTAACTGCAACATCTATTCCTTCAAGGATTTCGCCTGTGTAAACGTTAACTAGAGAAACACCTTTAATGACGAGGTCTGCTTTCTCCTCACCTAAAGCTGTTGCTATTAATGTTCTCACAACTTCTTTATCAAATCTGGTTACGTGCATTTCTGTAGCACCTTAAAAGGTTAAGTTGTGTTAAGAAGTGCCAATTGCCGTTCTTTTTAGACTAAATTTACCTTGCCCATATTTGAGTTTTATAGTTAATGAAAGCTATGGTTTAACTTGTCATCCAAGATAAATGCTTGTTTAAAAGCTTATTGGAAAGAACGGATTTTTGAAGCATCTATCTTTTAAAAATTCTCTTTAAACATGAATTTCCCAACATTCTTAGAATTATCAATACATGGTTATTCAGCAAAATTATTTCTCATATCAACATATCAAAAATATAGGTGAAAATACTATGGCAGACATTTACATTCGAGGAGGTTTTATTGTGACTATTGATAGTGAACGTAGAATAATTAGAGATGGAGCCGTAGCTATAGAGGATGGAAAGATAATTGCTGTTGGTAAAAGGGAGGAGCTAGATAAGGACTTTAAAGAACATTCTAAAAGGGTAATCGATGCGTCTAGGAAAATAGTTATGCCCGGACTTGTAGACTTACATGTCCACATGGCCCAAGCGATGATTAGAGGTATGGCGCAGTATGTTAGGCTTATTCCATGGCTTAAAGACTATGTTTGGCCTTTACAGGGAAATTACACTAAAGAGGATGGGAAAACAAGTGCCCTACTATGTATGATTGAAATGATAAAGTCTGGAACCACAACATTTCTTGAAGTTGGTTTATCGGGAAGATATGGTGTTGAAGGAATAGCTGAAGCTTTAGAGAGAATAGGTATGAGAGGAGTCCTTGGAAGACACATCATGGACACTCCAGGTTATGCAACAGAGGAGAATATTATTCATCCAGGTCTTGTAGAGACTAAAGAGGAGGGTATGAAGGAAGTTCTACACATGTATCAACGCTGGCACGGTAAACACGGAAGAATTTTTGTATGGTTCGCACCTAGAACCCCAGGTGCTGTTTCCGTGGAAACCTATCGAGAAATAGTTGCTAAGGCTAAGGAGCTAGGAATAGGAATTACAATGCATCTAGCTGAGGTTAAGGAAGATGTAGAATATTTCAAGAGAAACTTCGGTATGAAACCTGTAGAGTTCGTTAAGTGGCTAGGAATGGTGGGACCAAACGTTATCTTAGCACATACTGTATGGGTTAGCGATGAAGAAATAGAGATCCTAGCTAAAACAGGAACCCATGTAGCACATAATCCATCATGCAACATGAAATTAGGATCGGGACTAACACCTGTAGCTAAAATGCTTAAGGCAGGAGTTAACGTTGGTTTAGGTTGTGATGGAGGTCCAAGTAATGATAATTACGATATGATTGAGGAAATGAAAATAGCGGCTTTAGGGCAATCATTAGTAAACATGGATCCTGCAGTAATGTCTGCTGAGGAGGTTGTTGAAATGGCTACTATTAATGGAGCTAAAGCCCTAGGATTAGAAAAAGAAATAGGATCAATAGAGGCAGGCAAAAAAGCAGACATAATACTTATAGATTATTGGAAACCTCACTTAATACCAATGTTTAATCCAATAACGCACTTAGTATATGCTGCTCAAGGACAGGATGTTGATACCGTAATTATAGATGGGAAGATAATTATGGAGCATAGGAAAATATTGATCGTTAATGAGGAAAAAGTTCTCGAAGAAGCTGAGAAAAGAGGTTTCGATGTCATTAAGAGAGCAGGGATAGAGCCGAAAATAAACTGGCCGGTGATTTAGACCTTATTTTAGCGCCTTACCGCAACATGGGCAAAATACCCTATTGCTTGTAAATTCGCAACCACAATATGGACATTTATTTAAGCTTGTTTTCGCAAAAACATTCCTTCTAAGTCTATCGGGTTTTTTCTCATATTTCTTAGCAACCATCACAGCTCCTTCCATCAAAAGTATCATGGGTATGAATAGTACAAAGTCCGCTATGGGTCCTCCATCAGGCGTTATTATTGCGGTCAGTATGAACAGTATTACATAGAAAATCCCTCGATTCTTTGTTATAATGGATGTGTCTATAAACCCTAGCCTTACGAGAAGAACGAAAATTACAGGGAAAGTAAAAGCTAAGCCTGTGAGTAAAGAAACAACAAATACTAAACCGTAGAAATCGCTTACGTAAATATAAGGTCGCGCACCAACAATCGAATAAAATGGTAACGACGCTTTTATTAGAAATGGAACAAGGAGGAATAAGCCAAAAAGCGCCCCTAATGTGAAAAGTATTCCAAATGACATTAAGTGTGGATACACTATCTGTTTCTCGTGAGGATAGAGTGCGGGATCAATGTACTTGTAGACTTCATATATTATAACAGGCATACTTATAATCACACCTAGAATAAATGACGATATAAGGTATAGTTCTATTGGCGCCATAAACTTCATCCCTATGAGTACTACGCCCTTAGGTAAGGCATATGTTCTTATGAAGTCAAGTATTACAGCTATAAGTGGTCTATAAAACTCAAAAGGATTTTCTAAAAAGCTTAAATCGCCTGGAATAATCATTAATGCAAGTGTTGTTACACCAACACTTATAGCTATTACCTTTAGTCTCTGCCTAAGCTCTTCAACATGTTTTTCAACAGGTTGGATTTCATCGATAGAAGTCTCTTTTTCACCCATGGACAACCACTAATGCTGTATTTAGGAGGACTAAAAAAGTATTTTACATTGTTTATTTTAAGCTTATTTTTTTGGCTTTAGTTTTCTCCATTATTTCTTGAAGTATTTGCTCCTTAGTTTTACCCTCAGTTTTTATACCTAAACTCTTAGCTAACTCAATTATCTTCTCATCAACGTTTTCTTCGGCTTTACTTTGAGGTTCCTCAATTATTCCTTTTGACGCTTTTTCAAATTCTCTCTTTGCTTCACCTATCGCTCTAGCTAGTTGAGGCAGTTTTTGAGGACCCCATAGTATTAGTAAACCTATAAATATTAAAATAAGGACCCATTCCCACGACGTTATTACCATTTTTAAGCTAATACCTCCTCTTTATGCTCTGAAGATATTTGTTAAGAAGTAGTTTATAAGTTTTACAGAGCATATGGTAGAGTCATATGGTAGAGTTTAATAAAAAAAGTTTTGTATTTTGTAATTTTGTATCTATAGATTTAGCCCTTAGGTAGGGGTTCTACTACGCCATATACGAACCAGTCAATGCTCCATAGTAGGTCGTGGTCTGCTACTTCTCCGGGCTTAATTCTTACATTACCTTCCTGATCAACTATTCCCTCCTTACCTGTTAACATCTTGAATAGTTCAGCCCAGAAACCGCCGTTCCATGGATCCCAATACTTCTGCTTCATAAGGCCTGTCTTAGATATTATAAGGTCTATTGCCCATTCCGGTACGCCTTTCTTCATAAGCTCGGTTCTCATGTCACCCCATTCCGGTGCCCAATAGTATGCTGCACCTGTTCCTTTTCTCCACCCTTCAATTGTGTCTGCTCCATCACCCATTAGCCACCATAGATCCATGCTTCTAGGTATTCCCGCTAGGTGGTATGCTAATATATACTCATACATTTTACCCCAATCTACTAGTTGGCCCATTAAGTGAGCGTTCGGTCCATAATCTATCATGCTACTGTAGTGGCTGTAACTCCATACCTTTCTTCCCTGTGCTTGAAATTCTTCTGCAACTTGAAGTACTGCTGGCGAATCTTCTGTAAATGCAAGTACGTCTGCGTTGAACTGGTTTACTAATGTTCTAGCGGCGTCAGCAGCTGCTGTCGGATCATACCATGCGTAAAGCCATTTAACGTGAACTTCCGCCTTCTTTAGGTCATCTAATGATAACTCTCCTCTCCTATATCTATGATACAGTCCTTCCCAAATGCCTAGAACCCAGCTGTCAATATGTCTTACTACTTCAGGTATAGGGAATGCAGCGACATATCCGAACTTAAGCGTTTCCGAAATCGCTCCGGCAACTATACCATTTATGTAGTATGGCTGGTAGAGCTCTATGAAGTATGTTCCCATGTTTTCCCATCGTTTATAGCCGGAGCAGTGCCAGAACCATAAGTCTGGGTGTTTCTTGGCCGCTTCAAGTGTCTGATCCATGAATCCGAAGCTTGTTGCAAATATTATTTTAGCTCCTTGATCAATGAGGCTTTCAATCGCGGAACCAACTTGAGCTTCAGGCACACTTTCAATGTATGCTGTTTCTATTTTGTCTCCAAAAACTTTCTGTACATATTCTCTACCAGTGTTGTGACCGTATGACCATCCATAATCACCTACTGGTCCAACATATATAAAACCAACTTTTATTTTCTCAGCTGCTGGAGCAACAGTTTTGGTAACGGTTTGCGTTACAGTTGTAGGTGCTCCGCCAGCAGTTACAGTTGTTGTTTCAGTTACTGTTTTAGTAACCTCCTTAGCTGGCGCAGCAGCATATCCTCCTCCTAAGCCGAGCGCCGCACCGACGAGAAGTCCCCCAATTAGGCCTTTAAGGAAGTCTCTCCTAGAAACTTCACCCATATAGAGAAACCCCTTTCAATGAACTTTCTACATCATAATTTTATCTTGCATGGTTTATAAATCTTTATAAAAAAGTTTATTGCAGAAACGTTAAGTAGTTAAGTAACAGGTTTTTTCCATAATTTTTATTTTAAAATATATGTGTAAAAAGGGAGGCTTTACTCTCTTGAGTAAGGTTTACCCAGCGCCTCCGGTGCCCCTATTCTTTTCCTTAGAGCTTCAATAGACATTATAGTTAGTATTATTATTGCTGAAATATGTGGTACAGCTTTGAGCATTACTACTGCTGTTCCTCCAAAGTATCCCTGAAGCCAGTAGAATGATGCTTCAAGTGCTCCGAAGAAATACGCTCCTATAATTGCTCTTAGGGGATCCCAAAACGCGAAAATTACCAGCGCAATAGCTATCCATCCTCTACCTAAAATTACTGCTACACCAGCTATCTGAGTGACTATTTTCATTATAAGATATCCTCCTGCAACACCAGCTAAACCCCCACCTATGATTGTCGTTATATATCTTAACCTGAACACATTTATTCCAGCAGCATCTGCAGCAGCCGGGTTTTCACCTACAGATCTAATGTTAAGACCTATTCTCGTTCTGTAAAGTATAAACCATAACAGTATTCCTAAGAATAGTCCGAAATACACCATAACATCTAAGCTAAACAAGCTACCTATCACTGGTATGTCGCTTAAGCCTGGAATTCTTATTGATGTAAATGTTGTTTTAATTTTAGGTATTTTAAGTAGTGCCTGCGGTCCTAGAATAACGTCTCTCGCATATCCTCTAAAGGTAACTCCTATTCCTACCCCGAAAATGTAAATAGCCAATCCACTCGCGAACTGATTTAGCTTAAGAGATACTGTAGCAAAAGCATGTACTGCCGCTAAAGCGGCGGCTACTACGAAAGCCGCTAATATGCCTAGCCAGGCATTTTCTGTAATTAGAGCAACTACAATAGCTACTGTAGCTCCTATTTCCATAAGCCCTTCTAAACCTAAATCGACAACGCCTGCTCTTTCAGATAAAACCTCACCTAAAGTGGCTATTAGATAGACAGTACCCATTGTTAATGCTTGTACTAGGAATAGATTTACTGGGTCAAGGTTCATCAGTTATTTTCACCTCTTAATTATTCTAATCCTATAGTGTACAAAGAAGTCACCAATAACTAATAGTATGAATATTAATCCTTCGAAACCCATTGAAACATAGTGTGATGTTCTTAATTCTTGTTGCATAATATATGCTGATTGCGTTAGTACTCCAAAAAATACTGAAACAAGTATCGCTGCTATCGGATTGAGCCTTGAAAGCCATGCTGAAATTATTCCTGTATAGCCATATCCTGGAGTTGCTATTTCAGGGGAAAGTTTTAGTGAATTGGCTGTTAAGTTTACAAATCCCCCTAAACCAGCTAATCCTCCGCTGATAAACATAACTAAAAGTACTAGTTTTAAATAGTTAATTCCAGCATATTGTGTAGCTTTTTCACTTTCACCAACAATTCTTACCTCATAGCCGAGTACTGTTTTTGCTGAAACAAACCATAAAGCAATCGCTATTATTATTGCCAATATTAAACCAGCATTGATGCCTACTATTGGCAATGTTGGCATTCTAGCAATTTCGGGAACAACAGGAGTTCCCTTGAAACCTGGAATAAGGCTTACACCTTGCTCCTTAAGGTACTCTAAATATCGTTCTTTAAAGGCTGGATTAGCTTCATTCCATGGACCGCCCGGTGAAACCAAGTACCATATTATTTGTAGCGATATGAAGTTCATCATTAAAGTTACTAGTATTTCATTAACTTTCCATTTAGCTCTGAGAAACGCTGGAATCATAGCCCAAAGTCCAGGTATTACAAATGCTAGAATCCCCATTAATGGTAAATATAGGAGAGCTGGTAATTCGAAACCTGCCCAATACCATATTACCGGGATTGTTGCTACAATAGCCCCTATTTCGAACTGTCCCTCACCACCTATATTGTAAAACGCCATTCTAAAAGGTAGTATAAGCGCTAATGAAGTAAACATTATGGGTATTGAAATTTCAATAGCATTACCTAATGTTGCAGGGTCTGTTACGACTCTACCGATTCTAGTGTATGCTTCCATGGGGCTAATGCCTATAGCTAAGAAAATTATTCCACCGAGCAGTACTCCTGCTATCGCAGAAGCTATTGATACAAGGGCAGGTATCATTCTGGGTATTTCAAGTCTACGTTCAAACTTAATAGCATATCTTGTACCAGGAATTCTAATAGCCAACATCTTCACCTCTAAGCGGTTTTATGGTCTTTTTACTTCTTCAGAAGCAGTTTTTCTTAAAGCACCACCCATCATTAATCCTATTTCCTCAATGTTTGCTTCCTCCGCTTTAACCACACCCATTATTTCTCCATTATGAATTACAGCTATTCTATCACTTAGCATTAGAATTTCCTCAAGATCTTCAGATATTAAAAGTACTCCTACACCCCTATTTCTCTGCTCAATAAGTATCTTCCTAACATATTCCGTAGCACCAACATCAAGCCCTCTTGTTGGATATACTGCAACTATTAGTCTCGTTTTTCTACCCGGCGTTTCGGCAAGTTCTCTTGCTAGGATAAGTCTTTGCAAGTTTCCGCCGGAAAGTGTTCTCGCTGGTGCAAAAATGCTTGAGTACATCATGTTAAGTTCTTTTGCTCTTTTACTAGTGAACTCATAAATATATGGTAAGTTGAGTACTATTTTGTTTTTAACAAATGGCGGATATCTGTGATGTCTCATAATCATGTTTTCCCATATTGTTAAGTTGGGTACTGTTCCAACATATATTCTGCTTTCAGGAATGTATGCTACACCAAGCTCGAAAATTTTCTTAGGTGAAGCATTTGTTACATCGATCCCGGCTATAATTACCTTGCCTTTTTCAGCTTTTCTCATCCCTGTTATAACTTCTGCTAATTCTTCTTGACCGCTTCCAGCAATACCTGCTATTCCAAAAACTTCGCCTGGATAAACCTCTAACGACACGTTTTTGACGGCCATTACTCCTTTATCGCTTAAAGCGTAAAGTCCTTTTACTTCTAAAACGGGTTCTTCAGAAACAATTTTTGCAGGTTCCTTCCTTATTCTAAACAAGACTTCTCTACCAACCATCATTCTAGCTAAATCAGCTAAACTTACCTTCTTAGGATCGACAGTTCCAATAACATGTCCTTTCCTAAGAACAGTCACTCTGTCACAAAGTTCCTTTGCTTCCTCTAATTTATGAGTAATGAAGATTATCGATTTTCCTTCCTCTTTCATTCTCTTTAACGTATTGAAGAGTTCCCTTGTTTCTTGCGGTGTTAAAACAGTTGTTGGTTCATCAAGAATTAGAATATTCGCATTCCTTATTAGTGCTTTCAAAAGTTCGACATATTGTCTCTCACCCATAGATAGTTGCCATATTTTAGCTTTAGGATTTATTTTAAATCCATACATGTTCGCTAATTCAACAATTTTCTTTTCAGCCTCTTTCATCCTAAGAACCATGCCGAACTCTTTTAATCCTAAAATCACATTTTCAACAACAGTGTGGGCCATTACTAGTTTGAAATGCTGAGGTACCATACCTATGCCTAGTTTAATGGCGTCCTTAGGCGATTTAATGTTAACCTTTTTACCATGAATATATATCTCCCCAGCATCAGCCCTATATACACCATAGAGAATACTTACCAACGTTGTTTTTCCAGCACCGTTTTCTCCGAGAAGACCGTGAATTTCACCTGCTTTAACTTCGAAATCTACATGGTCTAAAGCTAGAACACCGGGAAATTGCTTAACAATACCTTTCATCAGTACTGCTGGAGGTTCTTCTTCCGAAGTCACTGAAAAACCACCCAGAATCGTATCTAGAGGTAATTAATTGAGCTATACACTAAAATCTTTAAGGCGTATATAAAAATCTTTCCAACAATCTAAGAAAAAGACCTTAAACTAACACAAGTTATACACTTGAAATTGAGCTATGAAAACTTTACTAGAAGGGTTTGGTGTAAAAATAGTAAGCAATGTTTAAACCTCTTAAACCTCCTCAAGATTAGCTATGTAAGGTACTATATTGTTAACGCTTTTAGTTTAGACCAAAGGAATATATTGTGATAAAAACTAATTATGCTCTAAAAACAACTATATTCTTGTCGAGGTTTGTACTTTGGTTTCATATGTTAAATATTTGAAATGTAGTAGATGTGGACGCATTTACCATCTACATGAGAAACCTATTGTATGCGAAAATGACGATTTAGGAAGACTAGACATATACTATGATTATGAAAAGGTAAAGGAAGCTATGAGTAAGGAGGTTTTAGCGAAAAGACCGTTTTATCAATGGAGATATCGCGAATTAATGCCCGTAAGTGATGATAAACACATTGTAACCTTAGGTGAAGGAGGAACACCGCTAATTAAAGCTAAAAGACTTGCCGAAGAGCTTAGAGTGAAAAATCTATACTTGAAAGATGAAACAAGAAATCCTACGGGGAGTTTCAAGGATAGAGGAATGACTGTAGCGGTAAGTATGGCTGTGGAATTTGGCTATAAGGTTACGGTAACTGCATCAAGCGGTAATGCAGCAGCCTCATTATCAGCGTATAGTGCTAAAGCAGGTCTTGAAACATATGCTTTTGTTATTGAAGAAGCAGGTTACGGTAAGATAGCGCAATTGCTTTTTTACGGAGCAAAAGTTTTCAGGGTTAAAGGGCTGGGTAAGGAGGATCCTACAGTTAAAATGATGAAAATGACATACAAGAGATATGGATGGTATCCTAGCCCAAGCTTCGGACCCTATAATCCATATCAAATAGAGGGTCCTAAGGCGATATCTTATGAAATAGTTGAGCAATCGAGATGGAATATCCCAGACTGGGTATTTGTTCCGGTAGGTGCTGCTGCTTTGCTAACAAGTGTTTGGAAAGGGTTTAGAGATTTTAGAGAACTAGGGTTCATAAATGACCTACCTCATCTAGTAGCGATACAGTCTACAGGGAATGCTCCATTTGTTAGAGCGTGGAAGGAAAAGGCAGAGCCCTTCAAAATAAAACCATGGGATAAACCTGAAACAATAGCTACGGGACTTGAAGACCCATACCCATGGGATCATGATGGAGGTCTTAAAGCACTAAATGAAACCAACGGTAAGGCTGAAGCAGTTCCTGACGAGCTTATTCTGAAGGCAATGAAGTTATTAGCCAAATACGAAGGAATATTCGCTGAACCATCAGGTGTTGTAAGCTTAGCTGGATATATGAAGCTTCTCGAAGACGGAGTAATAGACAAAGGGGATACCGCCGTAATTCTAATTACAGGACATGGGTTAAAGGATCCAGATATAGTTAAAAAGGTTAGTGGAGATGCGCCAACAATAGAACCCACATTAGAAGATTTCGAGAAAACCTTAAGGGAGTTCTATGGGCAAAGCGAATAAGGGAGAAACATAGCGTACATAGCTAATTTCTTATTCAAGATGTTCATAAATACATAATCACACTAATATTTATCGTTAAAACTATTTTTACAGAAACCCTCTGATGTTATTTAGCTTTTCATTATCGACATTAATATTCAGCCTTGTTTCGAAAAATAAAGTTCTTAAGGTCTATTTCAAAGGGTTATTTATAACAACTGGGATGCTATATGTTAATTCATTAATTAATACTTTAAATGCTAAGAAAGTAACCTATATTTTGGTGATAGAAGGCATGGTTTTTCTTAGGTCGGTCATAACTAATCTCGTCGGTAGAGATCTTATAACAACTCAGGAATGGAGTATAGAAGAGCTAAGAGCTACTTTAAAGGTTGCAAAAGAGCTTAAGAGGATGTATTATTACCTAGGACCATCAAGAATTCCGGATTACCTTAAGAAAAAGGTTTTCGTAATGTTATTTTATGCTCCATCGACGAGAACGAGGTCGGCTTTCGAAACAGCTATGGAACTATTGGGGGGACATGCTCAATACGTTGAAGCTAGAATGACTAGAATGGGTGAAGGAGAAGCGCTTAAAGATGTTGCTAAAATGTATGAAATATTTGGTGACGCTGTCGGAATAAGAATTCTAGATAAAGCAATCGATTACAAATATGGCGAAGGACACAAGGTCATTAGGGAAGTCGCTAAATACGCTAATGTCCCGGTAATAAACATGGCTGATGATCAAGAACATCCAACACAAGCTCTAGGCGACATCATGACTATGGAGGAAAAATTAGGGAATGTTAGAGGTAAAAAGTTTGTTATTATGTGGGGTTACGCTCCAGTAATTAGGGGTTACTGTAGCATACATGCTGATATGCTTATAGCTACAAGATTCGGTATGGATGTTGTCATAGCTCATCCACCAGGATTCGAGCTTCCTGAAAAATATGTTGAATGGGCAAAGCAGAATGCTAAGGAATCCGGAGGCTCAATAGAGTTTGTTAATGACTATAGGCAAGCACTCGAAGGAGCTCATGCCGTGTTTCCGAGAAGTTGGTGTTCAAGAAAGCTTGCTGAACTTGGCGCTTCAAAATTTGGCGAAGAAGAACTCAGAATGTATCAGAAATACCGTGACTGGAGACTTAAAATGGAGGATTTAGACTTAATGGATAAACGTGGAATAATAACACATGTTCTACCAGTACTTAGAGGATACGAGGCGGATGATGAAGTAATGGATTCTCCAAGATCTGTAATATATGAGCAAGCCGAAAATAACATGTTTGCTAAGGCTGCAGTTCTCTTACTTACAATGGGAGGTTTGGTTTAGCGAAAACTTTCACACTCAACTAAATAATTTTTAAATAGAAAACATAATAAAGAAACAAACCCTATTACGACAATGATTAATAGTTTATTTACCTCCATTATTAGTTTAAAAGTATGAACCCATGTTCTTTCACTTTCTATAAACAACTTTATTATTAAGTTCAATAATAAAGTTAAGGGAAAATAAGTTATCATGAAATTTAAATGAATCATTACATACGGGTTTATGTGAAGCCCATACGGAATAATGGTGACTTATTAGAGAATTCTTATAATCTCTAATTGCTACTAATAGTGAGTGTATCATTTAAGAGGTGAAATTATTGGGTAAACCTTGGTATGTAGGGTATTTTGAAGGAAGACATTGGCTAAGGGACATTGATTACACACAAGACGATATTAAAAAAGTTTTGGAAGCGGCTCTCGACTTAAAGAGAAAATATTGGAGCAATGTACCAACACCTTATCTTCAAGGTAAAACATTGTTCATGCTTTTCTACAATAGATCACTAAGAACAAGGAATAGCTTTGAAGCAGGTATGTTTCAGCTAGGAGGCCATGCTCACTTCCTCAGCCCACAGGACATATATACACCAACACTACCTGAAGACATGGTACCTTATCAAACAGAGGCAATACGTGATGTAGCAAGAGTTCTCAGCAAATATGGTAATGCAATAGCCATTAGAATATATGGTGATGCTGCAAAATGGATTATAGGTAGAGGTCATAGAGTTATCGAGGAATTCGCTAAATGGTCTTCCGTGCCCGTTCTCAACATGGAGGACGACATATATCATCCATTCCAAGCACTGGCTGACATTTTAGCTGCGGTAGAAACCGTTCCCAAACTACGTGGCAAGAAGTTTGTTGTAAGCTATGCATATTCAGGAGGTCTTAAGCCATTAGCTGTACCTCAAAGTGTAACATTAATAGCGGCAATGTTCGGCATGGATGTTGTCGTAGCTCATCCACCGGGATTTGAGCTACAAGATGAAATAATAAAGAAGGCTAAAGAACTAGCAGATCAGTATGGTGGAAGCCTAACTATAACGCATAACATGAAAGAAGCTTTTGAAGGAGCAACGTTTGTATATCCGAAAGCTTGGAGTCCTAAAGGATTCTTCCCACCATACAATAGCACAGTAGATAAAGAAGGAGCTAAGGCATATCAGGCTAAGTTTAAGGACTGGATAGTTACAATGGATTTACTTGAGGAATCAGGAAAACCTTACTACATGCACTGCGGACCAGCAGATAGAGGACAAGAAGTAACAGATGAAGTACTTGACAGCTATGAGAAGTCACTATACTTCTTAGAAGCAGAAAATAGACTTCACGTACAGAAAGCAGTTATGTCGATGGTTATAGGAAGCAAATACGACTAATCATATACTTTTCCTCTTTTTCCCAAAAGATGAGGTGCTCTTTAGAAAATGCTTAGAGATCCAAAATGGGTGCTTATAGCATTAGGGGGAAACGCTTTCCAAACTAAGGGGGAAAAGGGTACCCCCGAAAATTACTGGAAAAATGCTTACCGAGCTGCTGAAACAATAGTTAAAATAGTGAAGGAGGGTTATAGAGTAGCTATAACACATGGTAACGGCCCTCAAGTAGGAGTTATTGCTGAATGGATGGAAAGATCAAAAGACAAAATACCGCCACTAACATTGGACATTGCCGGAGCTATGACCCAGGGATGGTTAGGGTATCTAATAATGCAGTCAGTAAATAACTTACTAATTAAGGAGGGAATGAAGGATTCCGTAAAAGGTGTTGTTGCAGTAATTAACCAAGTAGTCGTAAGTAAAGATGATCCTGCATGGCAGAATCCCACAAAGTACGTTGGAACATGGTATACTGAAGAGGAAGCTAAGAGAATAGCTAAAGAGAAAGGATGGGTTATGAAACCTGATCCGCGTGGGGGATGGAGAAGAGTTGTTCCTTCACCAGACCCCAAGAAGAACAACGAGGTAGAGGCAATAAAGGCGCTAATAAGAGATGGTTGGATAGTTGTTGCTTCAGGAGGTGGAGGAATACCTGTAATAGAAAATGAAGATGGAACATTAAGGGGAGCTGAAGCAGTAATTGATAAGGACTTAGCAGGTGAAGTGTTGGCGACACAAATTGAAGCAGGAAAATTCGTTATACTAACAGATATTGACGGGGTATACTTAAACTACGGAACACTTAACGCGAAAAAACTTAAGAAAGTCACAGTTTCAGAAATCGAAAAATACTATAAAGAGGGACATTTCAAACCGGGATCAATGGGTCCAAAAGTTTTAGCAGCAATAAGGTTCATTAAGCATGGCGGCTTACAAGCAGCAATAGGGCATTTAAGAGAAGGTTACGAAGTAGTTAAAGGTAAAGCTGGAACCCAGATTTATCCTGATTAAACTTCAATTTAGAAATGTTTGCAAACATAATTTTTTTAATTTCTCACAAACTTCTCTTGAAAGATTGTTCACTATAACTATTTTAAACTAATTATATATGGAATAAGGTTAATATTTTCCAAATTCAAAATTTTCATGGGGAAGAGTTTTGTCTCGCTACATTATTGACGATCTTGACAGGAAAATTCTCAATATATTACAAAACAATGCTGATTTAACATATGCTGAAATAGCTAAAATGCTTAATGTTAGTCCTTCAACTATTCATTTAAGAATAAAGAGACTTAAAGAACACGGCTATATTAAATCCATTATTGCTATTGTTGACAGAGCAAGACTTGGATATAATATTATGGCGTTCATATTTGTTAAAACAGATCCTAAAAAACATAGCGAAGCTCTAGAACGTTTAGCTAAAATTAAAGAAATAGTAGAGCTACACGATATTACAGGCGAATATTCAGCAATAGCTAAAGCATTTGCCATAGATAATGAACATTTAGCTAAAATTTTAGATGTAATAGGGCAAATAGATGGCGTAATATCTACGAGTACATCATTAGTTATGAGGTCTATTAAAGAACTACCCCTAATAGAACTTTAGTTTTCTTTTTTCTATTTCATTAATTTATAAATGACATTGAATATTCTCTCTACATCCGAAACGCTCACACCAAGCCTTTTAGCATATTTAAAGATCGATCTCAATGCGAGAAGAGCGTTAATAAATATTTTTGCACTGGACTTATTTAATGCTAAAACAAGCCTATATGCGCTATTGAACCATCTAAATTTCTCCAAGATGTTTTTAACGTAATCTAAAGGGCCATTATTCTCTACAATGTTTCTAAATAATATTTCAGCGCTTTTCATGGAGAAAGCTATTCCCTCCCCCGTTAACGGAAAAACAGTACCTATACTTTCGCCACAACCATAAATATTATCTTTAACTATGGGTCGACATAAACTCGGAGGTAAGAGTCTAACATAGCTTTTACATTTGCATGTCACTAAGAATTTACTTTTAGCTAGACCATATCTTTTTATAATTTTACTTATGAGTTTTTCAATGTTCAGAACTTTATCTCCAGCACCAACATGCCAAAAACCGTTTTTCAATGGAAACATCCATGCATAACCTACTTCACCTAATTGCACGTAAATTGTTCTTTCATCAAGCACTCCTTCTGTATCTTTAATTACATATTCGATCGTAGGTAATAGAAAGTCTTCCCTTAACTTTCCTAGTAAACTCCTTTTGAAACCTGTAGCATCAACAATTATATTGTATTTCTTCGGAGGATCCGTAACATTAGCAAATTTAACATTAACGTTTTCTAGTAAATCGTAAATTAGTTTTGGTTTATTAAATGTTACAAGGTTTTGGACATCAATTTTTATGTCGTTAACGATGATGTTTTTTATTTTAGCATAAACGTAGTCTTTAAGTTTAAAACCTGCTTTTCTGAGAAGCCTATCTACTTCGTGAAATACTGTACCCCAAGCACAAAAACATCCTAGCCTTTTAGAGTCTGTGAAGACTGTTACGTCGATGTTTTCGTTGCTTAATAATTTTGCGAGAAAAGAACCAGCTATTCCGCCTCCAACAATGGCTATTCTCAAAGGCATCACTTCCACTTAAATACTTTAAACACATGAATAAATGCATATTTCGAAGGAACTAGTAAGCTAAAGAATCGGTCTAAGTGTTTGACTAATTCGTTTCTACGTCGCATACGCATTAGTATTTTTGACAATATCTCTAAGCTTTTAGGTAAGAGTCCTAGTATCATCCAGTATCCTACTGCTTTACTTTTCAAAATCTTGAAACCCACTATTCTGAGCTTGCATACTATTTCGTTAAACAACGATCCTTTCTCGTAAACGTAAGTAGGGGTTATATGTTCTGTTTGAAAAAGCACCATATCCTTCGGTATACCGTATTTTTTACTGTATGCCTCAAGCACTATTTTATTAAGCGTTGAAAATATGAGAACACCTTTTACTTTTAATGTTCTCCAAGCCTCTTTTAGAAAAGTATCTACTTCTTCAAGATGATTTATTGTGAGTGTAGATAGTATCATATCGAAAGCTAACTTTCTAAATGGTAAGTATTCCATATCAGCAACTACGTACTCTATTTTTTCTGAGATTTTAGCGTATTTGTTTTTAGCAATATAGATCATTTTATCGCTTATATCTAATGCTATCGTTAAATCGCTTATTTCTCTAAGTTTCTTTAGATATCTCCCTGTTCCTGCTCCAGCATCCAAGGAATATTTGGCTTTGAAATTTTCCAGAAAACCTGTTATAACGGGTTCTTCAGAAAGCTCCATAAGCCTTGTAATGAACAGTTTTTCTGAGAAATCATATTCTCTAGAGATTTCAGAGTATAACTGTCTTATTCCAAGCTTGCCCTGAAGAATTCTGGGTTTAAATCTCATTGTTTCTAGTAAAGATAGACTGCTTCGGAGAAATTAAATGTATTGTTTCAGCTTATGCCTAAATAAACCTTCGTTAAATCAGGTCTGCTTAAGAGATCGTTCGGGTGTCCTTCGAAAATCTTTCTACCTGCTACAAGTAAGTATGCTTTATCGCCTATTTCGAGAGCTTTCTTAGCGTTCTGTTCTACAAGCAGTATCCCTATTCCATAATTATTTCTTAGTTCAACTATTTTTTCAAAAATGATCTTAGCTATTTTGGGAGCCATATTAGCTGTTGGTTCGTCTAAAAGCATCATTTTAGGTTTTCTTATTAGAGCCATAGTCATAGCTAGCATTTGTCTTTCTCCACCACTTAATGTTCCAGCTTTTCTATCATAGTAGTTTCTCAATATTGGGAATAATTCAATTGCTTCCTCTACAGGTATTGTTTCACCACTATGCATATATGCTGCTAATTCTAAATTCTCCTTAACTGTAAGGTTCATGAAGATGTTGTTTAGCTGTGGAAGATAGGTTAGTCCCAACTTAGCTATTTCATGCGGTTTCTTTTTAGTTATATCTTTACTTTCAAAAACAACTTTCCCCTCATAAATATTTGTTAAGCCGAAAATAGTTTTCAGAAGTGTTGATTTACCCGATCCATTAGGGCCTACAATAACTGTTATTTCCTTATTTTCAGCAGCTAAATTAATGTTGAAGAGTATTTGAAATTTACCATAGCCTGCATTTATATTCTCTAAGGTAAGTATTGGCATATTACATTATTCACCTAGGTATGCTTCTGAAACTTTCGGATTTTCAAGAACTTCTTCAGGCTTACCTTTAGCTATAATCTTACCTCTATGCATAGCATAAACATAGTCTACGTACTGTAAGGCAACATCTAGTCTATGTTCGACTATTAAGAATGAAATACCAAGTTCCTTTTTAAGCTTAATTAAATGATTAAATATTTCATGAGCTAATTTAGGGTTAACACCAGCTATGGGCTCATCCATAAGTAACGCTCTTGGATCACTCATGAGAGCTCTTCCAGTTTCAACAAGCTTCATTTGTCCTCCACTTAATTTACACACAGGGTGATTCCATAGGTGATCAAGGTTTAAAAGTTCAAGTATCCTATAGGCTTTCCCAACCAATTCCTCCTCTCTTTTAAGCCACTTAAGCTTAAATATTGCATTAAGTAAGCTTTCCCCTTCATGAACTCTTGCAGCAACTAATAAGTTCTCTAGAACCGTGAGGTTCGTGAATAATGAAGGTATTTGGAATGTTCTAACAAGCCCTACCTTATATATTTGATGTGGAGGTTTACCTGTAATGTCCGTTCCATTAAACCTTATTCTTCCATGGTCAGGCTTGTATATTCCAGAAATTACGTTTATTAGCGTTGTTTTTCCTGAGCCGTTAGGACCTATTATCATTGTAAGGCTTCTTTCCTCTACATCAATACTAACTCCGTTTAAAGCTATTATTCCTCCGAAACATTTTTTGACATTTTCGGTTTTTAGTATAGCAGGCATTTCTAATGCTCGCCCCAAATTCTCAATATTCAATACTGTAATTAAGGGAAAAGTGTGGGATATTTTAACTTTTCTGAAATAACCTAATAAAATAATTTTTCATGCATACTAGGTTAATGTAAAAAATGTTTTAAATATTACATTGATAGGGATTCCATTGGGCTAGCTGCTAAGCCACTGTATAGTATCTATTGCTGGAATGTATCTACCAACATCTACCCATACGTATTTGCCATATTTCTCGACAACTTTGGCTATGGTGTAGTCTGTAGGTAATCTATCTCCTACTTCATCAAGCTTTGTCCACCCTGAAACACCAAAGTACTTTTCAGCAACATCAGGAAGTACTTTCGCTAATGCTTCGCTATCATATTTATCAGACTGTAGAATAGCTAATGCATATATCCATGCAATATCGTAAATGTTTAACGTGTATGAGTCGGGTTCTACACCAAACTTAGACTTATAACGCTCCATAAACTCCGTCTTCTTGGGTGATTCTGGGGGTACCATTAGTGTTGACATTACGTTAAGTTTAACCATTATGTCTCCTATTTGTTCAGCTATTTTTGTAGAATACGTTATACCGTCTGAACCGAACCATTTTACTTGTGAAAGTACTGGATCGTTCGCTGCTAATGTTAAAACATTCATTCCATCATCTTCATATGATATTAGGAGAACTCCTACATCTTCACTTACGCCGAACTGTTCTACTAAGCTAGAAGCCTTTCTAACTTCAGCGGAAAGCTCTGTTGCTGCTGGATCATACTTTACACCTACCATTTGACCTCCTAACTCTTCAAATCTTTCCTTTGCAATTTCGAATAAGCCTATACCCCAGTCATTGCCTCTATATATTACGACAGCTTTTCTAACTCCGCAATCCCACATTAGTTTCGCTAAAGCTTTCCCTTGGTAAATGTCTGTAACTACGTTTCTGAAAATATAGTCTCCAGCTATTGCTAAGCTGGGTGCTGTTGATGAAGGACTAAATATAACTATTTTATTAGCGTCGGCATAGCTTTTTATAGCAGCTACTTCAGAACTTGCAGCCGGACCTATGATGAGCTTTATTCCTTTAGCAACCAACGTTTGAAGAGCTGCTAGAGCACCCTCGGGAGAGGTTTTAGTGTCTTCGATATAGAATTTGAACCTAACATTAAGACCCATTTTAGCTACGTAGTCGTTTATATCCTGTTCAGCTAGCAACATTGCGTTTTTCCACTTCTCACCAAACGACGATAAATCACCTGTAAGTGGTAGTAAAACCCCTATAGGTATCTCAGAAGGCAAAGCTGATGCAGCCTGAGTAACTGTTTCAGTTGTTGTAGCAGTTTCAGTAACAGTTGCTGTAACGCCTGCACCAGCAGTTACTGTTTCAGTTACTGTTGCTGTTTGTGCTGGAGCGCCACCTGCAAAAGCGTATACTAAACCTCCACCGATAATTAAACCTACTATTAATCCCGCAATTAGGTTAAGTAGAGCTTTTTCCATGTATTTATCACCTCATCATCGAAAGATTTATATTGTGGACTATTAAGGTTTAATTCAAGCACTAGGTAGTATATATATGTTTTTCTTATAGGTTGAATAGAAATAAACTTAAAAAAGGGTGTCCAATATTTCCCACTACAATAGTCCTCCTTAACCTGGGGCTTCGGGGAAATGAATGTTACTTTGCTAATAGACGCGATAATCTTTGGCAACCTGCTAGTGTTACTATCGATAGGGCTTACCCTAACCTATATTACGCTTAAAATACCTAATTTCGCGCATGGAGATTTCGCAACTGTTGGAATGTATGTTGCTTACTACTTTCTAGTATTCCATAAAATTAGCCCGTATCTCACATTACCGTTTGCTTTTCTCGTTTCAGGTACAATAGCTTTACTATCGTATTTGCTTGTGTTTAGACCTCTGAATAATAGGGGCATGAGTATTGTTGGGTTAATGGTTGCTTCAATAGCTATTGAGGTAGCTTTAAGGTCAACATTGCATATTTACGCTGATAGTTTAACCAATATTTACAAGGTTATTTCTAGAGGTTTCATCTTTAGGGATTTCGGAATAGAAATAAGCAAAACACTCTACATACCTGGATTACTTATAGTTTCTTCAATACTAACTTTAGCATTAGTAATTTCGCTTTACATTTTACTTACAAAAACAAAGTTCGGAATCGCTATGAGAGCCGCTATCGAGAACCCTGACTTAGCGGAAGTTTTAGGCGTCGACGTTAATAAAGTGTATGCTGTTTCATGGTTCCTAGCTGGGGGATTAGCAGGCTTAGCTGGAGCATTAGTGCCTTTTAGAATGGCTACGGATCCGGAAATAGGTTGGATGCTTCTACTGAGAGTGTTTTCATCGTCGATTCTAGGAGGATTATCAAGTATCTACGGGGCAATGCTTGGAGGATATATTGTAGGATTTGCTGAAGTCATAGGAATACAGGTTCTTTCAAATCCACCATTTAACCTTTCCACAGCTTACAGACCTGCAATACCTTTCGCAATACTCATAGCAACATTGCTTCTTATGCCTGAGGGATTAGCTTCGAAAATTAAGCTTGAGAAAATAGCTGCCAAAATAAGAGGGGTTAGAGGGCAATGATCTTAGGGATAGCAGATCCAGTAAGGTTCGCCATAGATGTTTCAGCTTTTTTCTCAATATACTTAATGCTTTCAATAAGTCTCAATTTAGAGTATGGATACACTGGAATTTCTAATTTCGGAAAAGTTCTTTTCCTCGCAGGAGGAGCTTTTACCGTTGGAGCACTAGCTACGAGAACAATAATGAATTTTTACTCATCACAAATAGGTAACTACGGTCCCTACTGTACAGCAAATGTGGTGTACGCTACAGAAGCATCTAAGATCTTAGCTAATAATCCATCGTTAGCCATAGCGTTGTTCATTAGCCTACTAATATTAGGTGCAATTGTTGGCGGTATTTTAGGATACCTAGCATCATACCCCGCCATAAGGCTTAAGGAGAGCTATTTGGGAATAACGCTTCTTGCAAGCGGAGAACTTCTAAGAATAATAGCTAGAAACTACGATCCTCTAATATGCGGATCACTTGGCGTTTCAGTACCCGACATTTTAGCATGGCTACCTGTAAGTATCAAGGAGGTAGTTCAAGTCGGAATAATGCTAACAATAGCTTTCATAACATGGTATTTTGTCGAGAAACTGGCTAGATCGCCTTTTGGAAGACTAATAAGAGCCATCAGAGATAACGAAGTTGCTGCAGAAGCTTTCGGAAAAAATGTTGTTAAAATTAGAATGCAAGTTTTAGTAGCAGGTTCGGCGATAGCTGGAATAGCCGGTGCCCTCTACGCTTTTTACACTAAATCCGTATATGCAGACGACTTTATGCCGATAAGAACATTCATAGTTTGGGTAATGGTTATCTTAGGTGGAGCAGGAAACAATATTGGAGCAGCACTCGGAGCATTAATATATGTACTAACGGAAAGACTTATCATGCAATATAAACACATGATCCCTGCACCTTTCGACGTAAACTATTTAAGCTACATAATATTTGGAATAGTCCTAATCCTAATACTACTCTATAGACCTCAGGGAATACTACCGGAAAAACCAAGTAAGACCATAAGTTTCGAAAAGGTTATTAAGAAAATTAAGCAGGAGTAAAACCTTTCTCAACAAATATTCTTCTAGAATCTTCAGTTTTAAGAAACTTTACAAATTCCTTGGAAAGTTTCTCATTTGTAGTTGTTGTTAAAACAACAGCATAAACGGGGTACTTTACATTATATTTGCTGTTTATTTCAACATAGTCTAAACCATAAGATATAGCGATAGCTCTCCACACTATTGCAACATTGATAGCTCCAGTTTTAATATATGTTGCTAACTCATTAACAGTTGATGTGAAAACCGCTGTTTTATTATAAACAGCACCTGCAATACCAGCTCTTTCTAAAATTTCCTTAGCAGCTCTTCCAATAGCAGGAACTCTAGGGTCACCTAAACCTACTTTTACATCAGATCTTAGGAGGTCGGAAAGTGAAGTTATCTTTTTAGGATTACCTCTTGCGAAAGCAATAACAGGTGTAAACACTAATACCTTACTGTACAATTTTACGTAACCTTTCTCTTCCAACTTATCGAAATATAGGGGGTCAGCAACTATAAAGACATCACCTATTTTAGAAGCGAAAAACTGAGAAGCTATTGCTCCTACTCCACCATAGGTTATTTCAATAGTTACACCATATTTGCTTTCAAACAACTTAACTATTTCATCCATAGCAGGTTTAAGACCAGCACCACAATAAACGAAAACCTTATTTTTTGCATGCATAGGTACCTTCACAAATAAAACTAACGTAAGCATTAGAAGTAACATAGTTATTACTAACGCTTTTGCCTTATTACCCATAAATTATAACACCGAAGAATAATAAGAACGCTTACTCTTATTAATAATAGCGTAAATATAGGTATTTTACATCGATTATATAGGTGCATTTATTTCCGAATAAACGGTTTTAATGGTTTAATGGAAATGTTGGTGTTATAGTATTTGAGTTTATCTAAAATAAGCTAAGTTAAAGTTTGATGCTATAGTATTTTAGAAATTTTATCTAGTGCTTCCACAATGTCTCCTTCATTTACCGAACTAAATGAGAATCTTATATGATTATAGCTTGATGGACCGCATACTTCACCAGGTATTGTCGCTACATGTGCTTTCTCAAGTAGGTAGTCTGCTAGCTCAATACTAGCTTTGAAGCCATGTTTCTTCATATAGGCTTCCATGTTAACAAACATGTAGAATGCTGCTTGGGGTTTAAATGGTTTTGCTTCGGGAAGCTTCTCTCTTATTTCCTTGTAAAGTACGTCTCTTCTCTTCCTATATTCATTTACAACGTATTTAGTATATGTGTTTCTTAGCTTATTTCTTAAAAAGTAAACTACCGCGTGTTGGGCTATCGAAGGAGTATTCAGTGTTATGTATTCTTTAGCTTTCTTCACTTCCTTAATGAGTTCTTCGGAGCCATAAATGTAACCTATTCTCCATCCGGAAAGGCCTGTATCTTTAGAGAACGAACCTATAATACCTATTTGATCACGTATATTTTCAAACCTATACATCGGTACATGTTTTCCTTCGAAAATCATGAACTGATATGTTTCGTCACTAAGTACCCAGAAACCGTAGTCTTCAGCTAAATCAGCAATGGCTTTAGCTTCTTCAATCCCTATTATCCTACCTGTAGGGTTATCGGGGGTTATTAGAATTAGAGCTTTAGTTTTCCTACTAACTTTCTCCATTAAATCATCTATATCGGGTTGATAACCCTTTTCCTCAACTGTTCTCACAAAAACGGGTTTTCCTCCAACTAAATTAACTAAGGGTTCATATTCTAAAAATGTTGGATCGAAAAGAACTACCTCGTCACCTTCGTTAACCGTAACTAGTAATGATAAGTAAAGAGCTTCTTCACCACCAGTTGTTATTATGATTTGTTTTTCAGGATGTATTTCGAAATCATATGTTCCTCTTAAATCATCTGAAATAGCTTCTCTAAGTTCTCCAATACCCTCAATAGGCGTGTACTTGTACAGTTGAGGAAAATCTTGAACTAAAAGTTGGCTTAAATACCTCCTTAATTCCATTGGTGGTTGAAAACCCGGCTGACCAGCTGAGAAATCATATATTTTCACACCTTTAGATTGAAGCTCCCAAGTCTTACTTAGAAGTCTAGCTACAAGAGAAATTCTAAGTTTAGATATCCTAGTTGAAATTTTTCTTACCAGATCAAACACCTCTATGCATTGTTGTATAAAGAGAGTATAGATTATAATTAAATAATTCTCAAGGTAAGTATTAGGGAAAAATATAAAAACCGGAATTTAGGATGTGCAATTTCAAAGTCCATCGATACATAATTACGTAACATGGCTTAGTAACATCAGAGAAAATGCGAGCTTGAGATAGGAAAGTTTTTACCACTATGTTTTTTAACTATATTTAAACCCCGTTTAAAGCATTTTTATGATTATTATTTTAACCTTTCCTTTAACGAAGTTTAAATAGCATTCCTTAAAAGTTTAAATGTTTTTCAGTAATCCTTAAGTTTAAAAATTTAGATTCTTTAGCCTTAGAGGGTAAACTAGATGATTAGATGTAGTAAATGTAGCAAAAAAGCTGTAGTAAGGCTTAGATATGCTAGGTTGAATTTATGTAGGGAACATTTCATAGAGTTTGTTGAGAACAGATTCATTAAGTTATCTATGAAGAATAAGCTTTTCGAGAAAATTAATAAAGCCCTCATAGCTGTTTCAGGAGGTAAGGATAGCATAGCTTTGCTTCATTTAATGTATAAGGCGTCTAAACATTTAGGATTTAAGATTCATGGTTTAACAATAGATTTAGGTATAGGGCGGGACTATTCTAGAAAGAGTGTAGAAGCCTCTGTTAAGAATTTTGAAACGCTTAAGATACCGTATACTATTTTTAAGCTTAAACATGCTTATGGGTTCACAATAGATGATGTAGCTCGTTATGGAAGGAATGTAGGAATTAGAAGACCTGTCTGTAGTGTTTGCGGAACAATAAAGAGATACATTATGAATAAGGTAGCACTAGATGTTAACGCCGATATTATTGTAACAGGTCATAACTTAGACGATATGGTTCAATATATACTCTCATCAGTATATTCAGGAAGAATAGAGGACATTGTTAAGCTTAGCTTCAGAACACCCACTAGAAACGGACTTATAGGAAGAGCTAAACCTCTAGCTTATTTTTCCGAGAAGGAAACGCTAATGTATGTTTTACTTAAGAACCTTCCTTTCAACTACGACATATGTCCTCATTATAAGCCCAGAAGTTTTCATGAAAAAATAAAACGTATTTCAAACGAACTTGAAGAGATAGTACCCGGATCTAAGATAACACTTGTTAGATCTTTTCTTGAGAAAATTCAGCCCGCATTAGAAGCTAAATACTCATTTAGTACAGAGAAGCTTAGAGAATGTAAGTTATGTGGTATGCCTTCAGCAAGTGAAATATGTTCGTTCTGTAAGATTAGGTCGGCTATGGAAAACATTGTTAAGAGGTAATGCACAGTGAAAGTTCGGGTTAAACTTATTCGTGAAGGAAAAGATGTTGAGTTAGAACTTAAGGGTAAAGCTAGAGTGAAAGATTTAATACATAAACTAGGTTATACCGTAGAAGATGTTGTTGTATTAAGAAACGGTGAACCTCTAGTTGAGGATGAAGTTTTAGAAGAAAATGCTGAATATGTAGTTATGCCTGTTGCTTCTGGAGGTTAATTGTTTTCCTTATCCTCCCTGGCTTGGCGGCACAAAAGCTACAGCATCGCCATCTCTTAACTTATAGTTTAGATCATTTATTGATACACCATTTACCACGGTCATTAGTATTATTGTTTTATTTCTAAATTTCCTAGTGAATTTCTCACTAACTTTTTCAGCTATCTTATCTAGAAGATCATTTAATGTTGCTCCCTCCTTAAGCTCTAACTCTACGAAACCTTTATCTTCACCTACAATGTCTCTTGCTCTCCCGAAGAATATTACTTTAATCCTCATTTTACTATGCCCTCTCCACTATCATGGTTTAAACTGATTATGTAGAGATAGCTGTTACTGTGGTTTCTCTATTCTAACTATGTCGAGCTGATATGTTCCTTTGTCCATGAGTCTTTCCCAGAATTTAGCTGCGGTTTCCTGCGCTATCTTATTCACTTCATCTTCGGATATAGTCTTTGACTTTTTATTTTCAACAACAATTCTGCCATTAACTATTACCGTGTCTACATCGTCGCCGTCTATTGTGTTTACCAAATGCCCATAAACTGTTTCCGCATTGAGAGGTGTTGGCATAAGTTCGGGCTTGATTATTATTACATCCGCTTTCTTCCCTGGCTCTAGGGAGCCAAGCTTATCCTCTAGACCATACGCTTTTGCGCCATTTATCGTTGCCATTTCTATTGCTTCGAGAGGCGATATTAGTCTTGGATCTCTGAATGCGACTTTTGCTAGCAAATAGGCTCCTCTAATGTTTTCGAATGGGTCGAAAATGTATCCGTCATTACCTATGGTTACTGTTATACCCATTTTAAGCATTTTATGAATCGGTGGTGCACCTACAGCATTAAGCATGTTGCTTAAGGGATTGTGGGCTATTTTAGTTCCCGTTTTAGCTATAAGCTCTAATTCATCATCTATCACATGTACCGCATGTACCGCTACCACATCTGGCCCTAAAAGTCCTACTTTGTAGAGTCTTTCGAAAGTTCTCATACCGTACCTTTCAAGATTATGGTATGGATCTATGAGTCCTTCAGAAGTATGTAATGTGATAGGCACTTTGTATTGGTTAGCTAATTCTCTAGCCCATTTTAGGAGCCAATTTGTAACTGTGAATGATGCATGTATGCTTATCATTCCAGTAACTAGCGGATCTTTTTCCTCCTTAACTTTCTTAATGAATCTAATATTCTCCTTTATCCCCCTTTCACCCTCTTCTCTACTATGCCTTTCCGTAGCTTCAAAAGCAATAATTCCTCTAATGCCCACTTTCTTCACAGCTTCCTCTATCCTATCTAAAACACCTTCAATAGCGTTAGGTCCTGAGAACGTATCAGCAAACAATGTTACACCGGACTTCATCATTTCAAAAGATGCTGCAAGAGCGCTAGCATATGCGTCATCATAATTCATAACTTCATCCATAGCCCACCATATTCTCTGAAGATTCTGCATAAAATCTGTGGGAGGCTCTATTTTAGTAAACCATGGAGATCCTCGGAGAAGTATTCCGTAAAGATGAGTATGGCCACAGATTATTCCCGGCATAACTATGGCTCCTTTAGCGTCAATTACTTTCTCAGATGTTTTTCCGGAAGCATCCTTACCTACTTCAGCTATTTTATCTCCAACTATACCAACATATCCTCCCTCAATAACCCTACGTTTAGAATCCATGGTAACAACTAATCCGTTCCTAATTAAAATGTCAAAATCCGACATTTCAAAATCATCTCTAAACTAACTAATTACCCTAAGTTTTTAAAGTCCTTCTTGTAATTATTCTCGAATAATCCTAGAAAAGCTCCTTCAAACATAATTAAAATAATTAATTACATTATGTTAAAGAGACAATATTTAGACTGGAAAATATATTAATATATTTTTTATGGAATATTTTTATGAGAACTAGCAATGGCAAAGAGTGAGTATTAATGGCTCAATTGAGTGCTGAGGAGAAGAAAAGATTGCTAGATGCGCTTGAAAAAGATCGTGAATTCAGATATGCAGTTATGGGATTACTTGGATTTAGAGAACTTCTCGAAAGATTTAGTAAACTTGAGGAAAGACAGCAAAAGCTAGAAGAAAGATTCGCTGAATTAGAGGAAAGATTTGCAAAATTAGAGGAAAGACAACAAAAACTTGAAGAGAGACAACAGAAGCTTGAAGAAAGATTTGCTCAGCTTGAGGAAAAATACATTAAGCTTGAAGAAAGATTAGCAAGGATTGAAAGAGATCTTGCACATGTTAGGAAAACTGTTGAACATACTAGAAGAGATGTTGGAGCACTTACTGAAACACTATATTCAAAAATGGTTCTTGACGATTTAAGGGAAATAATAAGGGGTGAAGGTGAAAAAATAATTAAGCGTAAAAGAAGCTTCATATTAGATAATGTTGAAGTAGATTTATTTATTGAGACCGAGAGAAAAGCTTATGCTGTTGAAGTAAAAATACAGCCTAATCATCATGATGTTGACGAAGCTCTTGAAAAAGCCACCTATATAGGTTCTAAAATAGGTAAGCCATGCACACCCGTACTTGCTGGAACATGGATTGGCGATGAAGTTTTTAAGTATGCTTTATCAAAGAACGTAATGATATTAGAGTACTAATGTTATTGGGAGATAAAATGATACATGGACATGGTTGGAGATGGGGATGGCATCGTAGAGGGCCGGGAAGGCCTCCTAAGCCAAGGATAATAGGTTTCATACCTTCAAAAATAACGTTCATACCTTATGATGAGAATGGTACACCTATTCAAAATGCTCCACCCATTGAAATAGCACCCGATGAACTTGAAGCTATGAGGTTAGTGTATTTTGAAGGACTAACTCAGGAGGATGCTGCAAAGAGAATGGGGGTTTCTAGGGGTACTCTTTGGAGGGCTCTTAGTAGTGGTAGAAGAAAGCTTATTCAAGCACTAATAGAGCAAAGGCCCATAATAATTACTAAGTAGGATATTACGAATAGTCAGCGTGCCGTGAGGTACATCATCTTTTTCATTAAGATGAGAGAAGGTTTCATCATTCTCTCCATGAAAATATAGTGTATGGAAAATAGGTAATTATAAGTTTAACTCTAACAATTCTGTGCATTTGCACAAAATTTATATTTCTCCCAGACTTATTTTTAGTGGAGGTAGATAAGCTATGGCATGGGTTCCAGGTTGGGGTAGATGGGGGTTCGGAAGAGGAGGCAGATGGGGATGGACAGGTCCTTGGCCAGGTAGAGGACCATTCAGCTACTTGCCTCCATGGCAAAGACCAGGGTGGCTCTTCGGTAGAGGATCTTGTTGGTGGCTTTACAGATACCCATGGTTTAGCTACGGATACCCATACTATTACCCATGGTATACACCATACTACGGGATACCACCGTACTACATGATGTATCCAGGATTTTACCCTTGGTGGTGAAAGCCATGTATTGGTATCCTCCCTATCTTCCAGCACCATACTTCATACCCTATGATCCAATGTATCTTATGGCTTCAGCGTTTCAGTGGATAATTTATCCATACTACTGGATGTTCTACATTGAAGCCTACAAAGTAGCTTTGGATGCGTGGAAGAAAGCATTCGAAGCTTTCGCTAAATCACTAGAGCAAGCTACGCCAAAACAGTAATTGTAAATGGTGATCGGAAATGTCATGGTTTAGATGGTACAGGAGGCTATGGAGGTACATGCCTCCACCACCATTTTACTACTATCCAGCACCACAAACGCCATATCAGCAACCACAGCAGCAACAACAAACACAACCACAGCAGCAATATCCACCACCGTACCCTCCAGTACCATACTTCATGCCCCCACCGCCACCTATGACTCCCGAGGAAGAACTAGCAATGCTTGAGGACTATAAGAAGGCGTTAGAAGAGGATTTAAGAGATCTTCAAGAGGAGCTTCGAAGCGTTGAAGAAAGGATAAAGGAGCTTAAAGAAACCGTTAAAAGAGGTAAAGGACAGTACTGAAGATGATTATGAAATGCCGGGACAAGGCTACGGTAAAGGAGGTCTAGGAAGAGGAAGGCCTTCAAGAGGAAATAGGAGGTTCAGATGCCTGAACTGCGGATATGAATTTGAAATTCCCGTTGGACAGCCAAAACCCATGAGCTGTCCAAAATGTGGAGCACCAGCGAACATGATTGTTAGAGTGAATAGGGGAAGAGGAAAAGGATGGGGGCATGGACAAGGCGGTAGAGGAGGTTTTAGAGGAGTTTCAAGAATTACATGAGGCTAAAGAATTTTTTAAACTCTAATAACTAACCCAACATGTCCATCCCCATATTTTTCAGGGAAGCGTTTTTCGAGAAACCTTCTGAAGCCATCGCCACTACAGTGTATAGGATATATCTTATAAGTAACTATTTCCGCAAGCTCACTAGCTATTTTTTCAATTCTACTTTCAGAAGCCCCGGCTAAATGGAAACCTCCGAGAACAATGTATGGCTTAGCGTGCAAATCTTTACAAGCCTTCTTAACAATGGACAGTATTCCGGGGTGAGCGCAGCCAACAATAATAACTAAGCCTTTACCGCTAACATTTACAGCTAATGCTTGCTCCCAAGGCGGCCCGTAAAGTTCACCTATTACGTAAATGTTATCTACGAGGTTTACTGTATCATTAACTTCTATGAGGGCCAAACCTAGGGATTTAACGTAGTCTTTAAGTGCTTCTGAAGCCCTCAGAGGAACATAGACTCTTAAGCCCATGTTTTTGAAAGCTTCCAACCCTCCACAGTGGTCGTGGTGCTCGTGCGAAATGACTACGTAGTCTATATCGCTTAAAGAATAACCTAGCTTTGCAAGGTTTTCACGGAGAATACTAGGCGAAGGTCCTGTATCGAAAAGTATTACATGATTATTTCCTGTTTCAACTAGGACGCTTATTCCCCATGCTGTTTCATAGCCGTTGAAATCATAGTTATCTACGACAACAGCTACTTTCACCGTGTAATTTGCGGTTTCCCGAATCTCCTCTACATTAGCTTTATGCTGTGTTAGCGATAGAAGATATGTTGAAATAGCAATAGCTAACAGTAAAACTATTATTATGAGGGTGTTGAGGGATTTAAGCATGGAATATTACCCTAGTGTTTGAACTGTCTGTTTTAAAATTCTGCAGGTTATTTAATTTATGTCTTGCTTTAACCATGGGAAAAATTATAATATCATGACCTTATGAATCTAGCTTAAAGAACTGGAGGGAGTGTTTATTGTGAAAAACAAATACCTAATGATCAATGCTTCTAAAGAGAAAATAAGTGTTGGAGAACTAGATCGGGAAGACGTTATAGGCCCTATAAGTTGGGGGCTATACTGCCACTTGGAAAAATACGGTAGCCACGGTTACGACGTCTTCGACGAACACAATGTTCTATGTTTCGGAGCTGGAAAACTTGCTTGGAGCGAAATCTACGGTACAAGAAGGCTTGTTTTCACATTTAGATCGCCGCTTTGGGGAGGATTCTTCCTTTCAAGCATGGGCGGCGCAGCATACGTTTTCAGACACTTAGGAGTAGATTTTGCAGCAATTGAAGGTAAAGCAAAGGAACCACTAATTGTAGCTCTAAAATCCGATGTTAACGGGAACATCGAAGCAAAATTTGAAAGCATGTCAGAGGAAAAACTTCTCGAAATATACAGGGGATATAAGGGCAAAGCGGGAGCATTCGCGTTAATAGAATATGTTGCTGAAAAATACGGTAAATGGTACATGGAAACCAAGGCGCCAATGAGAATAATAGCTGTCGGTCCAGCATCTGTTTTCACAAGGAATGGAGCATTAGTATCTTATGCTTCAAGAGACACTAAATTTACCAGTAAACCGGTTGAGTTCTCAGCTAGGGGAGGTCCAGGTTCAGTACTTTATAGAGCACATAAGGTTGCCGCAATAGTTTTCGGAGGAAACTATATTAAGAAGCCTAAATTCCCCAAATCAGACCTCTCCAACTTCAAAGTTCTCAACGAGGTCTTCACCAAATACCTAGGTAAACCGATGAACCAAGTAATAATGGATGCTACAGTGAAGTACCGCTACGATCCTAAAACAAAAACTGGAGGAACCTTCGGAAATGACTACGCATACTATAACGGATTAAACCCGACATTTAACTGGACATATATTTACTGGGGTCGTGAGGAAAGAACAAGATTCTATAAGGAAGTTCTTGAGAAGACATATCTTGAACCGTTCAATAAGGAGGCTATTGAGAAGAAACAGTGGAGGACATGTGATGAACCATGTACTGCTGTTTGTAAGAAAATGTATAAAGGATACAAGGTAGACTATGAACCATACTGTTCATCAGCTGCTGATGCTGGAGTTCTAGATTTAGATGCAGCAACAGAAGTTGTTGATTTAGTTGATGCGATAGGTTTCGACGCAATAGAGTTTGGAAACACGGTGTCATGGGTTATGGAGCTTCTGGCTAAGGGAATGCTTAAGCCTGATGAAGTAGGTGCTCCAGCAAAACCGTACTTCGACCATAAACTATTCTACGATCTATCTAAGGTAAGGGAGCTTTCAGAACACAACGCTAAAATAGTTAAGGAGCTAGCTTGGAAAATAGGCTTTGGCGAAGGAGAAATACCCAAGCTAATAGGCGAAGGAATTAGAAGAGCAGCCTTCAAACTAGAGGAAATGTTTAGCGAAAGAATGAAGGATGTAAGGTTCAGAGACCTAGCAATATATGTTCCATTCGGCCCGGACGGAAGCCTTACACCAGCAATGTACTGGGGTCCTGGAAACATAGCTCCAATACCAATAATTGGAAAGTATCTCACGTACTACCACGGAATATTTGTTGAACCAGAAGCATTAGCTGAGAAAGCAATTGGAAGAGCAATCAAGGAGCTATACTCTGAGGAAGGTGGTCTCTGCAGATTCCATAGGGGATGGGCTGAGAAAATACTTCCAAAACTATACTATGAAGCATTCGGCATAGAAGTGGACTTCGATCTTCACGGTAAAAAGCTGCTTCAGAAGATGATAGAGTATGATAAGAAAGCAGGGTATAAGCCGGTTTTCTGGGAAAGCAAGAAAGTACTAGACTACTTTATACTATCAGCTCAGGAGTACGGAGCAGAACAATGGTTTGAAAAGCTAAGGAAAGAAGGCGTTGAAGCAGCTAAAGAGTATTGGCTAAGATTCCTTAGGAAGGAGGAGGAAATACTGGAAATGAGCTGGGAAATAGAGTAGAATTGTCCTAACTTTACTTAGCAATCTCTTTTAACAATTTCTCAACATTTTCTAAAACATATTTAGCATAGTTCAGAGCTTCTACAGCATCCTCTCTAGTATAGAGTTCTTCAGGAGGAACAAGAGCTTCCTCATCACCGTACATGGCGAGTTCTCTTTCCTTCCTCAGCTTTCTCGAAATAGAGGCTAGCTTATCTATTATATTTGAGAACCACTCAGGAAACCGTTTCTTTTCCCTTTTAAGAACAGGGCCCACATCATGCCATTTAGGAGGTTCAACACCTACAAGCCTCAGCGAAGCCTTAAGGGCGAGCTTGACAGCTTCCTGAGACTGCCTAATAACGTATGGATAGTTTCCTCTGTTCAACGCCTTGACAGAGTTTTAATTACTTTCTATGATTTCTAATTACTTTTAATCCTCTATATGCTATCATGTATGCACTCGCCATGTGTTTGTCTAGCCCTTTCTTCCTCATAATCTGCTTATGGGTTACGCTACTACTTGTCTCCTTAGGATTGACCAGCACTATTATGAATCCTAGCTTCAATGCTTTAATGACTCCATGAACAAGTACTTGCTTCTTCGGAAACTTCGCTATCTTACGGTTAGCATAGGGATTGCTTGTGAACCTCTTATATTTTATTCTTGTTAAGTCCTCGAATACTACGTAATCCACACCTATCCTCCTGCACCGCATCAAAGCTTTGGTTAAGGCGTTAAGTCTTACATGTTTAGCTTTTTCTCTGGGAAAGCCGTGAGATATTGTTTCACTATACCAGAAAGTCTTCACGGCAACCATGTTTCTATCACCATTTAAAACTGCCACGTTGATCCTATCACTATTAACGTCAAAACTTGCAACCAAGCCATAGCCTTTAGGTTTAGGTGTCGACAAATATTTCAAGTATATCCGTAGTGGTACTTGTACGTGTATTCTAGGATATTCCCTAAAACTAATTACAGTACCATATCCCTCCTTTCTCTTATTTGCTAATTCTATTAGCTCCTTCAGTAACGGGATGTACTCCTCTCCGAAGAATGCTTTAGCCTCAATCCATGAGCCATCCCAAGGATACTTAATTAAAACTTCAAAGTAACTATCTTTTGGCATTAGTTTGATGTTCCTATTGCCTCTATCCCATTTATTGCCACGACTAGCAATCCAGAACCTACGTATATCAGCTAATACCTTATTCTTACCAAGAT
This sequence comes from uncultured Desulfurococcales archaeon, assembly GCA_964526225.1. GTDB lineage: Archaea > Thermoproteota > Thermoprotei_A > EX4484-217-1 > EX4484-217-1 > DRYM01. Next base: position 45,537 of record CAZGLL010000011.1, read on the forward strand.
TTTCCTCGTAGAACCTAATGTTCTCCGCAATTGCTTTAGCATTCTTGAAGGCTGTTTCAAGATATACATAGTTTGGTAATATATTGTAGAGTATTTTAGTAACTTCTTTGTGGGTACATCCTCCCCATATAAGGTTTAGCGACTTCCTAACGACAGATGCGTAAGTCCTCGCTAACCTAACGAGCTTCATGTGGTCTGGTGGGCTATCTATTGCTAGCTTACCATTTACGGTCACGAACCTGAAGTTTTCTAATGCTCTTGGATTGTCAGCTATTACCTTACCAGCTATCTGGTACAATAACATGTACTATAACCTCTCTCCCATGTAGATGCTTTATCTTCTCAACAACCTCCTTCGGTATCGATATCGAGTACCTCGGACTTCCGTACTTATCATAACCAGCACTAATCACCCTAGACTTAAACACGTAATGCTCCAATGATGTAGCACCTCTATTAAATGATAGTAGCAATAAAACTTATAAATGTTACTACTAACATTACATTATGAGGGCTGGGTAGACGATCCAATGAGGAGACAGAAGTAAGGATGAAACCCAGCCCTATGAAGCTCTACCTTCGCTCAAGGGGGTCTACCAGAGCAATGCAGGAGGCTAAGGCAATGAAGCTAGACTCCCGAAGAGCGGGGGTAGAGTGAAGACAAGGGTGATGAAGGCGAGTCACTAAAAACAATTAAAGCTAATTAGAAGTGACGATGAAGCCCGAACCCTCCTCAGGTGTTTTAATTATGGGTGAGAAGGAAATGTAGTAGCCTTTGTCGAAGAGTGTGCTTAGGTCCTTTTCCAGTTTCTCCTCGGCTTTCTCGAAAAGCTCAACCCTTCTAAACCTCCCCTTAGGCAGGTTCCTAACTACCAGTAGAAGGTCTATGTCACTATCTCTCCTATAATCGCCTCTAGCAACGCTTCCGAAAACAACAAGTGAAACAAGGTTTTCTCCGAAAACCTCCAAGAGAAAGCTTAGAAGTTTACCTAAAACACTACGGTAAGGCTCATCTAGGCTCTCTAAACCCTTCCTCCACACCTAAACCTCCACCAAATACAGCTATAGAGTTTCGGCAGGAATTTTTCTAAGAAATACTTGTACTTAGTGGTTCTTAAGAGAATACTCTGTTTTCTAGGGAAACACAGAACATGCTCCTCTTCTAGGCGTGGAAAGTTTATCTTCACGTTTGGGAATAGTGTGTAGTGGTGCTATTGTGGAGGAAACAATTGTTTTACGCGGTAGGATTGCTAGGAATATTAGGGAGAAAGCAGCAAAACTAGGTGTAAGCATTGACGAGTACGTGGTTGAACTGCTTACTCAAATCCTTGACCCTAAGACTAAGGCAATAGAGTATATTGAAGTTGCCGAGGAACTCCTTAAGGAGGCTCTTGAAGAATTAGAGAAGGATAATGTAAGGCAGGCGGCAGAGAAACTATGGGGTGCAGGGGCTTTAGCTATTAAAGCACATGCTTACTGGAGGGAAAGAAGGAGACTTAGCAACCATGGTGAACTATGGGAGTATAAGAGAGGTCTTGAGGAAGAATTTGGCGAATGGGTTAGTGACGCATGGGCTCAAGCCAACACAATGCACATATGCTTCTACGAAGGCTGGTGTGCAAGGAAAGACGTTGAAAACGCCTATAAGAGAATAGAGAAGCTGGTTAAGGAAATAGCTTCCAAAATTAAGGAGAAAAACTTGTCCTAAAAACCTGTTCAATCTCCCTAAAGGAACAATGTTCTTTAGAGGAAACGAAGCCGAAGAGAGCAGGAGTTAGTTTCTAAGACTTAAACCATACTTCCTAATGAACCTTTATTCTCCCCTACGAACTAAGATGTTATTTTATGGAAATTTTAAATATGTTTAAATGTAAATGTAAACACGGTGCAAGCTTCATGGTTAAAACAATAACAATAACCGATGAAGCATATGAAGCCCTAAAGCGTATGAAAAGCGGGAACGAGAGCTTCTCCTCTCTTATACTTAGACTCATAAGGTCGAAGAAGGGGAAGTTAAGCTCTCTTGCAGGTAAATGGAGTAAAATAAGCGACAATGAATTAGAGAAGGTGCTTAGGGAATTACATGAGGTATGGAGCAAATGGCATGCTTAACGTTAGATACAGATATTTTAGTGGATTTACTAAGGGGTAGAAAAAAGGCTGCTACCGTTATTGAAATGTTTGAAAAATCCTTAGAAAGGCTCAATACGACAGTAATAAACCTTTTCGAACTATACTATGGAGCTTACAGGCTTGGCTCAGCAGACGAAATAGCTGCTGTAAGAGAACTGGAGAACACATTAGAAATACTTCAACTAACACCTAAAATAGCTGAAATAGCAGGGAAAGAACTAGCAAAACTAGCTAAACAAGGAAAGCTAATAGACATCAGAGATCTATTAATAGGGATAATAGCCAGGGAAAACAAATGCACATTAGTCACAGGCAATATTAAACATTTTGAAAGAATAAGCGAGCTAAACATACTTAACTGGAAAAACATAACTACCTAAAAGAAGATAAAATGATAATGTTTCATAGGTTAGCAAATTCAACTAAGTAATTACAGCGTTAAGTAACAGTACTGTTACTTATTTTGGTAAACCTTTTATGGTTTACTATGCCTAGTATTATTACGGTGGTTTACTTTTGAGTGAGGTTGTTAGTTTCAAAGTTCCTCGCGAAGTAAAGCTTAAGATGAAGAAGCTGGAGAAATACGTTAACTGGTCTGAGGAACTAAGAAAATTCCTTATTAAACGCGTTGAAGAGTTAGAAAGGGAGATAAATTTTAGAGAGGTTTTAGAAAAACTAAAAAACACTGGAAGTGTTGAAGAAGGTTTCTCAGTAAAGTCTGTGAGGGAAGATCGTGATAGTTATTGACGCATCAGCTCTCGCATCATTCATTCTTCTAGAACCAGGCTGGGAGAGGATAGCTCCCTACATTAAACATTGCATGTCAGTTGACCACGTAGTTAAGGAGGTAACCAATACAATATGGAAAGCATACATTACTGAAAGGATTTCTAGGAAAGACGCTGAGGAAAAACATAGGGCACTAATGAGGCTCGTAGGAGTTAACATTAAGCTCTATAGTGAAGAACAGGTTATCTCAGATGCCTTTAAGCTCTCAATGAAATTGAAACTGCCAATATACGATACACTATACATAGCATTAGCTAAAAAACTAAAACTGCCGCTACTAACACTAGATCTTAAGCAAAAGAGAAAAGCTGAAGAAGCAAATGTAAAAACAATTACACCATAATATACCGTAAAATGCTTCATTCCTTAAGGGAACAATTTTTAATATTCTGATAAACTAAATGAATATTTCAGTACTAAGTGGCTGTAAAGTATGAGAATTAAGCTTGGAGTTAGCGATATAGTAGCTGCAATGCTTCTCCTACTAATAGTTGTAGCTGTAGGTACATCACTCTACCTATACCTTTACTCAAGAGCAATAGCATATCAGCAATCGGTTTCTCAAGAACTAATAGCTGAAGAAATAAGGTCGAAACAGCAATTAGCAATACTACTCGTACACGGAAACTCAACATCACAGGAAATACAGGAAATAACGGTAATAGTTGCTTCAGGAGAAGCCTCAGTAGAAATAAACGCAATCTACGTTAACGAAACATTAGCTTCAACAGAAACCATCACGGTAAATCCGGAGTCTGTGGTAGAGATAAGAGTGCAAAGCCCCATAGCCCTTTCCTCAGGGGACGTAGTTAAGGTTAAAATAGTTTATGCGGGGGGTTACTTAAACGTTGAAGCGTCCGGTGAAGTCACATAAGGCCGTTGGAAGCATTGTAGCAATACTGTTCATAATAAGCGCTATAGTGATAGCTTTTGCACTAATAGAATTCGGCCTCATGGCGCAGCAAAAACAAGCAGAAATACAGCAGAAAACATATGAAGCACAAGCAAAAGCAGCAGACGTGGTTAAAGCGGTTAATTCGGTATGGTTTTACGAAAAATCATCAAATACTTTAACAATAAATATTACAAACAACTATGCCGAACCAGTTACAATAACGGGGATAGTAATACAATATAGTGATGGAGTATATGAAATATTGAAAGGAGATCTCTCCACGCTTTTAGAGCAACGGCTTCTAAGCGATCCAATAACGCTTCCATACGTTTTAATGCCAGGTGAAATGTTAAATATAAGGTTTGAAACTCTTGGAGGAAGAACTCCGACAACTGTTAGAGTAGCAATAGTAGCTTACCAAGTAGTTGTAGCTTCATCAGCAAAACAATATATTCCAACGAACATAACAGCAACCATAACACCAACATACAGAGTAATTCTTGCACCAACAATGTTCGGAGAAGGAACAGTAACAACTAAAGGATACGATTTAGAAGCACAACAGATACCTCCCTCAGAAATAAGCACGGAAAAGGGAACATCAGAAGGAGATATAACACACATATTAAATCCAAACGATGAACTAACATACAATGTAACAAGTATTAAAGAGGAAAGAACAGATTGGCTAACAGGATGGAACTACAGAAGACCAATAACAATAACAAATACATTAGCACAAACGCTAGAAGACTTCCAGGTGAAAATAGAGCTTAACTCAACATACGCGGAAGTTTTCGAAAACGCTAACTCTGACGGGTCAGACATAAGGTTCACACTAAGCGATGGAGTAACAAAAATTCCGTACTGGATAGAGGAATGGAATAGTGCAAATCAGAAAGCAATAATATGGGTTAACGTATCGCAAATACCCGCAAACGGAGAAACAACAATATACATGTACTACGGAAACCCAACAGCAACAAGCGAAAGCAACGGAGATGCAGTATTTGAACTATTCGAAGATTTCGAAGACAACGCTCCCACATGGACCATAAATAATGATTTCGGTTTAGGCAACGGTTTATGGCATATAACAAACGTTGCAAATGCATCTTACAAAGGTAACTCATTATACTTCGGAAACGATAGCACCTTAACCTACGATAATACGAAACTTGCTAGAGAAGGTATTGTAGATACTTCTCAATTCACATTAATTAGTGGATACAACTACGAACTAATGTTCTACTCAAAATGGATTGTACAGACAGGGCAAGATGAACTTTTTATGGAGATTAACGGTACGGAAGTGATTTGGGAAAGACCTTCTAAAGAAAAAGATTGGCATTTGGAACAACTAGACGTTTCAGAGTATGCAGGTCAAACGATATATATTAGATTCCATTTTAAAACAAAACAAGGAAAGGAATCTTTTGGTTGGGCTATAGATAACGTTATTGTTAGAAAAGTTGTTTCCTCAGAACCCTCTGTGATTATAGGTTCTAAGGAAAGTCTTCTACACTTTTCTCAAGTGAAAATAGAGTTTAGTGAGATTCCCACTGATGCAAAAAGGCTAGACTTCACTATTAGATTAAAATTTAATGTAACCGACGTAAATGTTGATTTTTACTTATGGAATGGCTTCAGTTGGGATCTTGTAGAGACAGCTACTGTGGGTGGCATCTATAGTGAGGTTTCGTTCAGTACTTCGGAAGTTAATAAATATGTTGTTGATAAC
>CAZGLL010000012.1:0-48984 GCA_964526225.1 uncultured Desulfurococcales archaeon
GAATTGTAATAATTTATAATTGGTTAGCTTCAGGGTCTCTGCTCATTCCAGCATACGGCAATAGTTTATGATTAAAAGGAAAAAATACGTTATTAAATGTTAACCTAAAACTTTAGTCTTGAACTTTTAGTCTTGGCGGATAATCGGAAGGCATGGAGTAAATCTTGTCATCGTCTACATATACTTCGACAAAGTAGCCTCGTATATCATCTGTACTTGGCTGATCCGGCATCCAAGTAAAAGATAGCGTTTTTAATTCCTTCGAATTCCAATACCTCTCTGAATTCATAAACTGTAACGTCTACTGCGAAAGCTTTATCTTGACGGATCAATATCTTAATATCGAATTTTCCAACGGTTTCAGAGTAAAGTTCAACATTTACCTTTACAGGTGTACCTACGGATACCACCATCGGCTCGAACCAAGCATTAATCACTCTAACCGTACTTGCAACAGAACTCCAAGGCAATTTTATCGGGATTGTCTTGGACGACTCAATAGAATGTTCTACTGTGAAAACCCTTACGACGCCGAACCATCTTACAGGCATAACTATATATGCCCTAACCTTTATGTTTGCGTACCCGGATTGTAGTGAATTCAAAAGCGCCTTCACAGTATCTATAGTTGTCACATCTATTGGTAAACTAACAACAGTTTCCGACCTAGGATAAATGACAATGTTTTCCTTTGAACCGTCACCAACATGGATGTCGTTTATGTAGATGGAATATGTTAGTTTATCTATGAAAGCATCATAGCTGGTAGGGTTATACAGCTTCACATTTAGATCTAAGTGGACTTTTGTAGGAGGAACCCCCTTAAAGTCAATAGATAACACTCTGATTTCGCTTACGGCTAGGTTATTAACGAAATTAGATAGTTGAAAATATTCGTATAGAAAGCCTGAGATAATTAAAACCACTATAACCGCAATAATAATTGCGGAGGTCTTGCCTTTACCCAAAATAATCCCCAATTTATTTTGGCGAACTCCAATAATATTAAATATTCCCAAAGTTAAGGTAGCTAGCAATTTTTGGGATTAAAGGCAACGATAAGGAGAGTCTAAAAGATTTTTGCTTATGTAAGTCCTTTAGTTATGCTTGGTTTATCCTTTAGCTAATAGGGACTTTATGGTATAAATTTTAGTTTAGCTCTATACTATTGACGGTTACGTGGGGTGGAGGTGCTAACGTACATGTTTTCTGCGGTGCTTAGGTTGAAGGGTTCGGAGTTGACTTCTAGGCATTGGTTAGTGAAGGCTCTGGGTGGTTTTTGTAGGGTGATCTTTTATTGGCTCATTGTTATGCTATTTACTATCTTATGTATGAGGGTGGTGGGGCTGAGATATTGTTGCTGGTTTCTCGTGGTGATGTGGAGTCTTATGTTCTTGTATGGTATGGTGGTGGGTTCAGTATTCAAGATGTTTATGGGGTTCATATTTGGAATCCTAGTAGGGAAGTTGTGTAGTAAATTGTTGTTTCTCCATGTAAGAGAGCAGATATACAACTATACAACAGCACTTCTAATGATGTAGAAGTGGTTGTGGAACATTTTAGAAGCCTTGGCTTCAAGAAGTTTCGTACCGAAGAATTCTACGATATGATTTGTGATCGCAGTAGCTTCAGCCCTAGCTCTCTTGAAAAATTAGCTGTAAAACTGGGTGAGGAGTATGTGCCACTGTACAGGGATCTGGAATTTGGGAGGGGAATAGAGATAACCTTGGATGAAGCCAGTAAAATACTAGAGAAATACACGCACTACGGCGTAATTGTCAACAACACCCTTGCTTCTATAGTTGCGAGATACGTGACTCCCCTTGGATCCATGTGTTAGGCGGTGTATTTACGAAGAGAAAATATAGGGGATAGGCTACGCTAAAGCTGTAGTATCAGCGTTAACTAGGGAAGCAGTAGCCTCGGGAGCTTACGCAGGTGTTCATGTCGAAGAAAACAACGAACCCGCTATAAGGGTTTATAGGAACCTTGGCTACAGAATTACCAAAACTAGAACATGGATCTTTGCACATCCCTAAACCTATAGAAGTTATTTGTCTAACCCGTTTCTAAGGCTCCTATGCTAATTATGCTAAAGTTCTAGTAGTCTTCCAAAACTGTTTTAACGGTTACGATTTTGTAACAAACGTTGTAGTTTTCCTAGTTCCTTTAACGCAATTAGATGTGCTGATGCTGTATGGTTGTCTAGTCTATGTTTTCCTGTTAGTATTGTATTATGGAGAATTGTTTAGGTAACTTTATATTATGGTTTGGCCAAGTATTGCCCTGGGTGGGCTTGGTTTGACTTTGAAGACGAAGGTTGGGAGGAAAGGATATATTATTCTTCCTAAGGCGATTCGTGAAGCTGTAGGTATCGATGAAGGTGATGAAGTTATTATTGAGGTTAGAGATGGGATAGTTATTAAGCCTGTGAAAAAGAAGATCAACCCCGATATTATTAGGGAGAAACTCGGGGTTCATGTCGATAAGTTAAGGCGGGTAAAGGGGCGTGAGGAGCCTAGACCAGGTGAATTAGCTACTATTAGTTTAGAGGAGGAATTTGAAAATTGAAAATATTCATAGATTCACCACTACTTATTTACCTTAATACAGTAACCGATCCTAGAGACAGGTACATGTATGAAAACTATTACTTAGAATTGCTTTCAAAATATAAAGTATGTACAGATGTTCTAGTCCTTGATGAGCTAATACATATATCTAAGAAAAAATATGGAGTTCCATATGAGTTATCAATTGATTTTATTGAATCTATTGTTTTACCATACATTAATGTACTAGAGTTAGGCGAAGAAGAATACAAGTACGCTTCAAAAATTATTATAGAACACAAACTTAAGCCCTCGGATTCACTACATGTTGGTGCAATGTTGAACAATGGAATCAACTTAATCATTAGCGAAGATAAAGAATATGATAAAATAAAGCAGATCAAAAGAGTATGGATACAATAAAGAAATAGCCCTAAATAGCCAAAGGGTAAGCCACCATGGTGAGAAGCCGAGATTTTGAACCCGGAACCCCTAGGGGTTCCGGAGACCGGCTACAATGTCGCTCCGTCCCATGTGGAACCACTAGAGTTTAGAGAAGGCGGGGAGTTAGTTGTCTTTATACGGTAAGTACAGACTGTAATTATGGGTGTTGGTGCTGGTAGAGCGAATGGTTTTGGTCATGTAATTGTTAAGGTTGGTATTGTTTAGGTTATTTTTATCCAGTGTTTCGATATGGTTTTGTAAAATGGTTTTTTCTTTTTTTCCTCTAGTTCTTCCGGTGTTAGCGGGATTATGTCGAATCCTATGTTTTCCGGTAGTTTTGTTCTTACCATTTCCACTCTTTCAGCGTAGCTTAGTTTTTTGAATTTTTCTGAAACAACTACTATGTCTACGTCGCTTTCGACAGTGTATGTTCCTTTAGCGTAGCTTCCGAAAAGATATATTTCTGCGTTAAGTTCTTTTCTAAGCTTTTTTAAAACATCAATTACTTCTTTACGGATCTCTAATAGCTTTTGAGACTTCATTTATTATCTTCCCCGCAATTTCTAATGCTTCTTCAGCTTGCTCCTTAGTTATTTCCTTAGATGGTCTTTCAACGCCTGCGTTAGGGTATCTTGCTTGAGTGTAATATGCTGAAAGCTTTGCTAAATTAGCTAAGCTCACATTTAAAACCACACTATCTTTAACCATACTGTATAGTTTAATAAGATCATGTCCTCGAGGATATTCCCCTAAAACGTGAAGTATAAGTGATTTCAAAGCTTTTTCAGCTGCTTGGTGAGCTGCAAAACAAGCCCAATTATAATCCCCTATTTTCACACTCGACACGGAATGTTTTAAATCAGCTTTTGCCTCCTCAAACCAGTTTAAAACCTCCTCCCTTACAGGCATACCTAACTTAAACCCTCCCTAAAATAAGTAAACCGTATTAGCTTAAATAACGTTCCCTCCCTAAAAACAAAACACTAAGCACTAAAGAAACAGTAATGCCCAAGCTTAGGCTCTTTTAAAGAACACTTTCGAAACTGAACATAGATTCCACTAATGCTTTACCGTTCTCCACTTTTCACATTAAAGGTTTATCCTTAAATTTAAACTTAGAACGGTTTAAATGTGGGGGTTTTTAAAGTAAGTTTTTGGATTCAGTGGTAAACGATGCTGTTTAGGGTTCGTTGGCTTACTGCTTTAGACTTGAAGGTTCTTGGCGAAATAGCTGACTATGTTAGGTATGATTATAAGTTTGGCTTCAGCGTTTACAGACTTAACCCTGTTAAAGCCGCTAAGTTTGGTTTGGAAAATACTGTGAATTTTCTTTCGAAAATTAAAGTTTATGTTCCGGAAAATGTTAGGGAATTAATTAGTGATATTTCAAGGAAAAACATAGACGTTTACATTACGTTTGAAGGACAGGACTTAGCAATTTATAGTGTCAACGAATTCATAAACGCCGCTTCGAGAGGGAAACTTATTGTTTGGGATAGGAAACTGGGTGTTTGGAAAGCTAAACCTTCAAACCTGCATGAAATACTGGAGCTAGCGAAATCTAGGGGTTTAAATGTTGAAGCATCTTTCAACCTAAACTATTCGTTAACGTTTAAGCCTAAGCTCCAAGTTGAGCTAAGAAGTTATCAGCTTGAAGCGTTTAGGGAGTGGGTTAGAAACAACTGTAGAGGAGTCGTAGTTTTACCTGTAGGTTCAGGTAAAACGCTGGTTGCTCTTAAAGCAATAGAGTATTTAGCTGTGAAAACAATTATTCTAGTTCCAACAATAGATTTACTTCACCAATGGAAAAACGTTTTAGCGGAGAAGTTAGGGGTAAGCGGAGAGAAAATAGGTGTTTTCGGAGGAGGGAAAAGGGAAATCAAGGAAATAACTGTTATGACATATGATTCAGCATATACAAACTTAGAAAAGCACCCAACATTTTTCGGACTAATAGTAGCTGACGAAGTACACCATGCCGTAGCTCCAAACTACAGGAAAACATTTGACTTAGTAACAGCACCTTACCGGTTAGGATTAACAGCAACACCCTTCAGAAGCGATGGGCTACACAAATATTACAGCAAAGTAGTTGGAAAAATAGTTTACGCTTTAAAACCGGAGGAACTTCAGAAGAAAGGGTACTTAGCGAAGCATGTTGAAGAGAAAATATACATTGAACTTTCAAGGGAAGAGCTGGAAGAATACTTGAAGCTAATGGAGAAATACTTCAAATACTGTGAGGAAAAAATACCTGAAATAAAAGATCCTAAGGAAAGATTTAGGAAAGTACTTGAACTCGCAGTTAAAGATCCGAAAGCACGTGAAGCTCTTAGAGCAAGAAATAAAGCTAAGCAAATAGCTTTAAGCGCTGAAAAGAAAATAAAGGTGGTTGAAGAGCTTCTAGAAAAGAATCCCGATGAAAAAATAATTATTTTCTCAAGATACACTGATATTGTTAGGGAAATTTCTAAGAGACTCCTAATACCTAGAATACTTCACGACACACCTAAGGATGAAAGAAAGGAAATATTGAAAATGTTTAGGGAGGGGAAAGTGAGAATTATTGCAACAGCAATGGCCCTAGATGAGGGTGTAGATGTACCGGATGCTTCAATGGCAATAGTTGTTAGTGGAACAGGTAGCCATAGAGAATACGTTCAAAGGCTAGGTAGAATTCTTAGACCTAAAAAGCAAGTAGCTAAACTAGTTGAAATAATAACTAAGAAAACAATAGAACCCCACTTAGCATGGAGGAGAAGGAGAATAGAGTTTTTCGAATAAAACTACTTAGACATTATTTCTAAAATTCTCCTATAAGGTAGAACAGGCCTACCCTGCCTTAAACTGTAGTATATTACAGGTATTTTCAGTTTAGAAAGGAAAGATTCAAGCTTCTCATCAGCTAAAACAATAATGTTTCTTCTGAACTTAGCTACTTCAGCTAGTTTAAACATTTTCTTTTCAACATATTCTTTCCTCCAAAAACCAACTATTTCAACAAGAAATTCAACACCGCCCTTTTCAACTTTAAAATCTGGAATGTAAAGTAAATCACCTAAAGCAATAGGTTCAGGTTCTCTAACAACATTAAACCCTATGGCTTTAAGGGTATAGTATATTTTCTTTTCAACTTCACTATCGAAAGCAAGCTGTGGTTTAACGTTTTCGGGAATTTTAAGTTCGGGAACAAGTTTGTCAGATAAAACCCTAATGTTGAAAATATTTCTTCTAAAATGTGTTTTAGAGTAAACAACCCATTTATCCAATGTTTTAAGCGTAGAAATGATCTTGCTGGTAAGGATTGAAAGCCTAGAACCATACTTTGTTGGTTTACCGAAAACACCGTAGGGTCCTTCAACAGAAATGTTAAGCGTTCTTCTCTCCCTAAAATACTTCATATCATATATTAGCCCGTAAAACTTACATTCCCTCCCTACTTTCTTAGCTAATTTAGCTAAAACCTCTGGTTCGCCCTGTGCTTTAATGAACACTTTAGAGCTATTGACGAAAACAGTGTCTAATGTTTCGAAATTATATAGTGAAACAACTTCTTCAACACTAGGCTCCCTAATTTTAACTAAGGGCATGTTTGAAACATCATCAGCCCATAGGATTTCATCTATGTTAGGTATTTTTAGTTCTTCAGAAATTCTCTTAACAACATCGCTTCTAATGCTTGAATTAACGAAGCCACCGTATTTTTCATTAATAATTTTGAAAACCTTAATTTTAACGCTTTTAGGGTTAGCAATAGTTTTTAACTCAATCTCTTTGGGTTTATAGAAATGTGACATAACCTTTCTTAAACCGTTAAAGAGTCTATCATCACCAATAATAATTCTTAACTCTTCCCAATCAATATCTCCGAAACGCTTACCTAAGCAGCTCTCGTAAAACCCAATAGTTGCTTCAACAACGCTTCTATCTTTAGTTGAAGACAAATACTTAGGTTCGAAAACACCTTTACTAACAGGTTTTAACCTAAGATTCCTTCTACCATAGGTCACAGTGAACCACTTCTCCCAATAAGCTAAAACTGTAGATTGTTTTGAACCCCTAATTTTCTTTCGAGTTTTACACTTCCTCTTCAAAACTAATAATACTGTATGCTTAAAATAATTACCTACGTTGAAGAGTTATTGTGTAGAATTTATGGAATCAAAGCGTTTTTTACTTCAATACGAAATAAATTGGAGTTTAGCAATATTTTACTACTTGGAAGAAGGTGTGTGTTTTGAAAGTTAAAGGGAAAATAGGGCACATATACGTTGTTAAGCGTAGAATAGGGCACATATATGTTAAAGGTGGATCAAGTGCCGGTAAGGGTAAAGTTAAGAGTGAAAGCTAGAAGCACAGGATGTAATGTTGAGACAGTTGCTTTAGTTAATAGCGGTTTTGTTACGGAGAAACCTCAATTGCTTATACCGAAGAGGTTAGCTGAAAAACTAGGCATATGGCCTCCGCCGCCGACTTCAGTAGTTGTTGAATTTGGTACGGCAGGAGGACCTATTAGGAATTTTGTGGTTCCCGAAGAACTTGAGGTTAGCATTATTGAGTCTGATAGGGAAACTAAGCCCGTAATTTGCGATGCCGTAATTTCGCATGTTGAAGAGGAGGTTTTAATAAACGATAAGTTAGGTGAGGAATTAGGGATAATAATTTTAGGATTAGCGTCGGGTAAATGGAAGCTCATAGATGACCCGGCCGATAAGGTGAGGGAAACTTATCCGCCACAGTACTGGTAGGTGTAAAAGTGAAAGTGGAACTTTACAGTGTTGGGGAAGTATTTGTCAACATGGTTTTCAAGAAAACATTTGAGGGAAACCCCGCTGTTGAAGCTCATTTCGGAGGGGCTCCAGCTAATTTAGCGATAGCGGTTTCTAGGTTAGGGCATAGAGCTGGATTTATAGGTGCTATAGGTAATGATTTGTTGGGGGAGTTTCTTCTTAGAACTCTTAGGATAAACAATGTCGACACTAAGCTTGTTAGAATTAAGAAGGCTAGGACAACTTTGGCTTTCGTAGTTGTTGATGAAAAAGGTGGGAAAAGGTTTTTCTTTTACAGGAAACCATGGGGTGAAACAGCAGATACCATGCTTAAGATTGAAGATGTTGATTTCGGGAAAATAGGGGAGGCAAGGGTTGTTCATTTCTCAGGGTTTTCTACATCGCATCCTCCAACTTCCGAAACAGTATATGCTATTGCGGAATACGCTTTAGAAAGGGAAATTAAGGTTTCCTATGATCCAACATTTAGAGATGATATTTGGCATTCGAAAAACGCTGCTAAGGAGGCTTTCGAAAGAAGCCTTAAACTATCATCAATAGTTTCTTTAGGTGTAGACGAAATGGAGGAATTCTATGGAACAACAGATTACAGATTCGTTGCCGACAAAATACTTGGAAAACACTCTAACGTAGAAACTGTAGCTATAAGGCTTGGAGCTAAGGGAGCATATGCTAAATCAAGAAACGGTAGAGAAGCATTTAAGGAAGCATTTAAAGTGAAGATTGTTGACATTATGGGAGCAGATGATGCATGGACAGCTGCTTTCCTAGTAACCCATATCCTAGAAGGTATAGATTTAGAATCTTCCTTGCTATTCGCAAACGCTACTGCGGCAATGGTATGCTCGAAATTCGGCGCAATAACGGCTTTCCCAAGAAGAGACGAAGTAGAAGAGTTTCTAAGAAAACAATAAAGTAGCTTATGGAATAACGTTAACACCTAAGGATAAAGCGGTTCTTTTCAGTTTCCTATCAAATGTTGCTAATGTTAAATTATAATGTTTAGCAATCATCAATATTATTAAGTCATTAATTTCCTTAGTACTCACTTGTTTTTCTTCAAGATACTTTAAAGCATTACTTAGTATTTCTGAGTTTTCAGCGGAATACACTGTCCTGGGATCTCTAAGATACTCTAGAATCTTTAGTGCTAGAAACTTTGCTGAAACACCTAGTTTAAGCATGACCCAAATGTATTCGTGAATAACTATTGATGGTATCCATAGTTCTTTAGCGGAATCTACTATGTTACTTGCTAGTTCATGATGTTTACTGTCTTCAACAGTATCGTATACTAAAATGTTCGTATCAACTAGTAGCTTCATTTAAGAATTCCTCAGTGGCTTTCTCTATTTCTTCAACTGAAACATCTCTTCCCAACTTTATTGTTAACCTTTTCCTCCTAAATGGGGCAATTTTAATAACGTTTTCCTTCTCGTCGTAAACTACTTCTACGTAGTCACCTTCCCTAATACCTATTTTCTCCCTTATAGTGGCAGGTATAGTTATTTGGTAATTTCGTGTAACTTTAACTACTTCCCTCATATCTTAAACCTAGTAAGGCTAAAACACTAGTAATATTTAAAATTTCCTACTACATTTTAGCTTACGATAATTCCGTTTTGCCTAAATCCTTTGAAAATAGTGTTAGTTATAGAGGCAACATAATACTGGCTTCGACACTATTTACTATTACGATGAACTACATGCTCATATTAATTTTACCCAGTATTCTTCTGCATCCTGTAGAACAACACTTTTCCTTTTTGCTTTGTAAAATTCCTCTGGAGTATATGCTAGTATTTGGAAAGGCGTTTTTCTTGAAGCCATTTTTCTAAGGATCCTAACTCTTTCCTCAGCACTTAGTTTTGCAAAATGCTTTGAAATAACTACTACGTCTATGTCACTGTCTTCGATCCATGTTCCTTTCGCGTAGCTTCCGAAAAGATATATTTCTGCATCTTCATATTTCCCTTTAACTTCTTTAACAAAGTTCTCTAATGCATCAGCTACGTTCTTAGGTAGTAAGTGCTTTCTCAACTTTTTCAAGAACACTCCTTGCCACCTCAAGTGCTTTTTTAGCTTGTGCTTTACTGAAGCTTAGCGAAGGCCTTTTTAACCCGGCGTTGGGGGTATCTTGCTGTAACATAGTATTGTGAAATTTCAGGTAATGCCTCTTCTATATCACTAGATAACTTAATAATATCTCTAATGTTTTCATAGAGAAATGTTAAGTCGTGTGCATGAGGAGGTCTTTTACGCTTTAACCCTATCATTACTGCTTTAAAAGCTTTCTCTATTGCCTGGTGACACATGTAGCATGCTAAACTATAGTCTTTATCCCTAAGAGATCTCAAAGCACGCTCATAATCAACCTTTGCTTCCTCAAACCAGTCAAGTGCTTCTTCTCGAATCACAATATAAGCACCTATTGATAATAACGTGTTTGAACATAAAAAAAGGCTATGTTTTAAACATTCACCGAAATATCCATTTAATATTTTTCGAAAGTGAGACATGTTTTTATTTTCCCTTTAACACATTTGTTATAACGGTGTAGCTTCATGGAGATTTTGGAGAAAATAAGGAAGCTCATGGTGAATCTTGAAGATTTAGATATGGAAGAGCTCGAGAAATTAATTGAGAAAGCATTAGAGAAGCATAGTGCCACTGAAGTTCTTGAGAAAGCATTAAGACCTTCCATGGCGGAAATCGGTAAAAAGTTTGAGCGTGGAGAATATTTTCTAGCTGAACTTGTTTTTGCAGCAGACATTTTCAAAGAAGTCTTTAATAAATATCTTAGAGACAAACTTGCTTCTGAAAAGAAAGCTGAAACCTTAGGGAAAGTCGTTATAGGGACTATTGAAGGAGATGTTCACGATATAGGTAAAACTATTGTTGCAACACTTCTTGAAGCAGCTGGTTTCGAGGTAATAGATTTAGGTGTTGATGTTCCCGCGGAAAAATTTGTTGAAGAAGCTGAAAAACATGGTGCCCAAGTGATAGCTATTTCAGCGCTCTTAACTACAACCATGCTTAACATGGGTAAGGTGATTAAGCTTTTAGAGGAGAAAGGTGTAAGAGACAAGTACATTGTAATCGTTGGTGGTGCTCCAGTAACTGAGGAGTTCGCTAAGAAAATAGGTGCTAACGCTTACGGTAAAGATGCTTACGATGGAGTAGCTAAGGTTAAAAAGCTTGTTTACGAGAAATTTGGAATTAAAGTTTAACCTCACTTAAGCCCATAAGCTTTCTTACAGCGTTTACTTTAGCTAAAGCTAGGGGTTCGTTAAAGCTTCTACCAGGATATGGTCTATGAGTTACACTTAGTATGAGCTTCCTTTTACCATGGGTTTTTAGGAAAACCTTAACCATACTGAGAAACTCCTCAACACCTACGTTTTCACCAATTATGAGATCTATGGGCATTCCAGTGTGGAAAACCGTTTTCCACCCAATAGTTTTCCTAACTTCGGCAACTCTACTAGCCCACTTTAAAGCTGATTCAACAGTGCTTTTACTTTGTAAATCTAAAGGATGTAAACCATCATATATTCCCGAAAGTTTAGCTACGAAATTAATTGAGGAAACATCTCCGTCACAATGTAAAATAGCTATTTTGCCCTTGGATTTTATAGTATTAGTGAATATTTTATGCCATTTAAGATAGTGGTTCTCAATAAACCATTTAGGATATATTGGGCCAGTGTATGTAAATGCGTCATCAGCTACTCTAATAGCGTCAACTATGTCTAATTCCCTAGCATATTTTATTACTTCTAAAGTGTATTTTGCAAGAATATCGTATAGCTTAATAGCTTTCCTCCTATTTAGCAAAAGTAGCTTAGCAAAATCTAAACTATGATATGCTAAATCATATTTAAACCCGGATTCAGGTCTAGGAGGCATCATAGAATATTCGGCATGCTCAGTAGGTCCAATAACTTCGAAAATTATGAATAATCCATTGTTTTTAAAAGGCTCAACATTGTCCCAAAAGCCTTTAGCACACGACTCTACTACATCATCAATGCTTGGCCAATCATATCCTGATTCTACATCTAACCTTTCAACCCATTCACGTAAGCTTTCATTTTCAACTCTTCTAAAGGGGCCGCCGCTATAAAACCAGTCTTCCCATAGAGAAACCCATCCGTGACCTAGGAGGATATCTCCAAGCTTTGCTTCATGCTCTTTTTCCACACTCTCAAAGTGTAGAGGTGGTCGTTCAGTAGACTTATCTTCATAAACGTAGTAAACTAAGTCCCTACTTTCCACCAAACTACATCACCAATAACCAACAGTTTAACTAAAAACTCATTCAACTTTGCCCTTAAGTATATAGTTTTAACTGAGAATATTAAAGAAATATTGTAGTCTCCTGTTTGTTAAATGTGAAAAAATTAGGCCTTAATTGGAAAATTTTCAATGTGTTAGTTGCCTACATCGAAAAATACCAGCTAATAAGCATTTCTATAGGTAGAATTTACGTTATACTAATATAGTATATAGTAATAATATTAATATAGTTCAATAGGTTTTAGGTGACGCTTTGTGAGCCTCCTAAGATCATACCTCAGAATTCCTGTAATTTATAAAATAGCTATCGGCTTCGTACTAGGAATAATTCTCGGCGCTCTTATCGGGGAACCGATAACTGCTTTGAAGCCTCTAGGTGATTTATTCATTAGACTTCTAAAAATGATAGTGGCTCCTATAGTGCTGTTTTCACTAGTTGTTGGTGCCGCAAGCATTACACCTGCGAGATTAGGTAAAGTAGGTGTTAAAATAATCCTTTACTACCTAGTAACATCGGCTATAGCTGTAATAATAGGTTTAGCTATGGCAAACCTATTCAGACCCGGCGTCGGATTGGAACTAGCAGGTGAAGCTAAAGAGGTAACTGTGAAGCCTCCACCATCGCCAGTAGAGGTTCTTTTAAACATTATTCCTACTAATCCATTTGCTGCATTATCGCAGGGTAAAGTGCTTCAAATAATATTCTTCGCAATAGTTTTAGGCATAGCAATTGCTTATTTAAGGGAAAGTAAGGTTATAAGAGTTTCTAGAGCCGCTTCAACAGTTTTTACCATATTTGATGGACTAGCCGAAACAATGTATAAGATTGTAAGGGGAATACTACAGTACGCACCAATAGGTGTGTTTGCATTAATAGGCTACGTTGTAGCTAAGCATGGCCCAGGAGTTCTCGGACCATTAGCTATAGTAGTTGTAGCCCTCTACGTCGGCCTCTTCATCCACATATTCCTAGTGTACGGTGGCTTACTAACGGCCTTCAAATTAAGTATTATAAAGTTCCTTAAGGGAGCGAAAGAGCCTATGTTAACAGCTTTCGTTACTAGAAGCAGTTCAGGAACATTGCCTGTAACAATGACTGCTGCTGAAGAGAACTTTAGAATAAGTAGGTCAATTTACTCATTTACACTACCTTTAGGAGCAACAGTAAACATGGACGGTACAGCAATGTACCAAGCAATATCAACGATATTCATAGCTAATGCTCTAGGAATTCCACTAACCATAACGCAGCAATTACTAATAGTATTAACAGCTGTTCTAGCATCAATAGGTACTGCTGGTGTTCCCGGAGCAGGACTAATAATGTTAGCTATGGTTCTTGAAGCAGTAGGTTTACCACTAACAGATCCTAGCGTAGCACTAGCTTACGGTATGATTGCTGGAATCGACGTCATACTGGACATGGGAAGAACTATGGTTAACGTAACAGGAGACCTTGCTGGAACGATAATAGTTGCTAAAACAGAAAATGAAATAGACCTATCAAGCGGCGTATGGAGAAGCTAAAAAGTTACCTTGTAAATTAAAATTCCTCTTTTTCTCTACATAGTATCCTTTATTCAATGTTTAGAGACTCGTTGGTTTCTAAGATAAAAATAAAACTTTATTTAACTATAGTAGCACTTAATGTAAATGTGATGAAATCGTGAGTCTTCCGAAGGAATGGGTTGAGAAAGCAGATGTTTTCCTTAAAGATAAAGACATTTAAGGGAAGGCATTTATTGGCTTACATGTTTCGATTCTCATCAAGCAGCAGAGCTTTACCTTAAAGCACTTCATGTGCATTTTACAGGGATCCACCCATTTACTCATGACCTTACAGAACTACTTGACTTCCTTAAGGATATGGGGTTGAAAGTGCCTAAGAGACTTTACATGTATGCTGATGCTTTAACACCACACTACACCTTAGCTAGATACCCTGGAAAGAAACCTTTAAAATATAATAGAGAGTTAGCTAAGAGGTGCTTAAAATATGCAAGAGAAATCATCAAGTGGGTTAAGGCGAAAGCTTCTGAAAAAGGCTAAGGAAAAATGGAGAAAAGAGAAGAGAAATTCAGAGCATATGTTGAAATATTAAAGAAAAAGTTTCCTAATACAACAATAGTTCTCATAGGCAGTAGAGCTGAAAACAAGGCTCTTCCATATAGTGACTATGATCTAGTAGTAATTTTCAAGGAAATTAATAACAAATTTTCACTAATTGAGGAAATTAGAAAGTATAAGCCAAAAGGCTTCAGTTTAGACCTTATTGTCTTAAGCTTAGAGGACTTAAAAGATCCAGTAATAGCTAAAATGCTGAAGAAGAAGGTAATATTTCATGACGGTTTGAATCTTATCTATAAACTATAATGTAACAATAATATGTTAGAAACAATTTCCATACTAAATTTACATGTTTAATACAGGTAAATTTCCAATTACTGAGTTTATATAACAAGAACAGGTAATTTGCTAAGTGAAAGTAAAGTTAAAATTCATAAGTAATTTTTAAAGTTTCTCTTTCTCTTCTCTAAAACTATGACTACCTCTTTTACTCCTTAAAAACCTGTTCCTAAGAAAATACTTGTCTTAGTTAAACCGATATTAGGTATTATGGTGACTACTTTACCATTTTCTGAGAGTTTTTCAAGAACTTCACCTAACTTAGGGAAATCTTGAACAAAATTATCTATTTTAAATAATAAATACACTAGCTACTGCCATCATATAATTTATTAAGCTTCATCCTGAACGCCTAAGGAGATTCATAAGTAATAAAGTAAGGTGTGGCTTAATAATATTACTACTCCTTCAATGCATACTCTAGAGCCTTTATTGAGTGTATTTTTGCCGTATCATATAGTTTTACATTAGTCATATTCTCTTTTAGAATTAGTGGAAGTTCAGTACATGCTAAAACAATTGCTTCAGCACCTTTTCTGATAAGTTTTTCAATAATTTTTAGAAGCAATTTCCTTGAATATTCATTCACGATTCCCTTAGTTAGCTCCTCATAAATTATCCTGTTAATAACTTCTACATCCTCTAAGTCAGGAACTATAGCGTTTATTCCATGCTTTCTAAGTCCTTCAACGTAGAAATTGTGTGTTAATGTGAATTTTGTTCCGAGTAAGCCAATTCTACCTATATTGTCCTTTTTCAATTCCTCAGCTAAGGAGTCAATAATGTTAATTAGCGGTATTGGGGATTGAGATGCTATGTAGTCAAAAGCTATGTGGGGTGTGTTAGCCGATATTATTGCGAAATCTGCTCCGGCCTTATGTAAAGCTTTAATAGCTTTAATAATAATATCAGCTGCTTCTTTAAACCTACCTTTTTCCATTAACCGCGTGAATTTCCCAAAATTAACACTGTAAATTATTATTTCAGGGTATTCTTCGTTTCTATATCTTCTCCTATACTCCTCAATAATGTTAGTATAGTAAAGAACAGTTGATTCCGGACTTAAACCTCCTACTATACCTATAGTTTTCATACTTAACATCCTCAAATTACTACTTCACTCCCGTATTTAACTAAACTGTTAAAATAAGCTCTTGACAAAGTTTAAAGGGGACAACGAGAAAAGCGTATAGTATAGGCGGCATGTTTGAGTAGAAGCATATTAGTTGCAGTGTACGGGGCGTATGGGATATCTTATGTTGAACCATGCATTTATAGGCGTCATGGTTCTCGGAGGAAGCGTTGTGAAAAATGTTAAATGGAGTTATTTATGGTAACTACGTATTTCCTTCACTTCTCATTAACCTTTTTAACCAATAAAAAAATGTAATGTTTACTTTGGTCTTTTTCCTTCAATAAATTCTTCAAACCACTTCTTAGCTTCAACATCGTTTGGTGCTTGTATTGGTGGATGTTTGAAGAAGAATGCTGAAACGCTTGGAACAACGCCTTTAACCCCTCTATCTAAAGCTATTTTTGTACCTCTAATAGCGTCTATCATTGCGCCGGCAAACATGCTTTTATCGTCAACAGTTAGTTTAACCTCTATTGTTACTGGGAAGTCTGCAAAACTCCTACCTTTAATGTATATGTAAGCTATTTTAGTGTTTCCTAGGAAAGGCACGTAGTCGCTAGGGCCTATTCTAATCTTTCCTTCTTTCTCTAGTTTTTCACCGTAGGGTAAAATGCTAGTAACAGCTTTTGTCTTACTTATCCTTTTACTTGCAAGTCTTTCCTCAACAGTCATGTTTAAGAAGTCTGTGTTCCCTCCAATATTTAGCTGGTATGATTCTTCAACAACAACACCTCTCTGGTAAAGTAGTGCTACAAGTGTTCTATGAAGTATTGTTGCACCTATTTGGCCTTTAATATCATCTCCTACTAAAGGTAAACCAGCTTCTTCATATAACTTAGGCCAGTACCCTGCTGGGTCGCTTGCAATAAACACTGGAATACCGTTTATAAATGCTACGTTAGCTCTTCTAACGGCTTCAGCGTAGAATCTAGTTGCTTTCTCACTTCCAACTGGGAGGAAATTTATTACAATGTCGGCTTTACTTTCCTTTATTATGTCGGCTACTTCGTCAACTGTTGGCTCCTTACCCGACCTAATGGGTTTAAATTGGTCTTGCATATGTGGAGCTACACCATCCATTACAGGTCCTCTATGAACAATAACGCCGAGCTTAGGTACTTCGGCAAATTTAGGAGTGATGTTTGGTGGGGCAAATATTGCTTCGGAAAGATCTTTGCCAACTTTCTTTTCTGAAACATCGAAAGCAACAACCCATTCGATATCGTCTACGCTGTAGCCTCCAAGTTTAGGATATGTTAATCCAGGTATGAAGTCTTCATCTACATTCCTATAGTAGAATGTTCCTTGAACAAGAGCTGAAGCGCAGTTTCCAACACCTACTATACCAACCCTTATTTTACCCATAAAATAACACCACAACTTATCGGAATTAAACGCGTTCTGCAGTATCTGTGATGAAATATATTTCTCCAGATAAATATATTTCCTAAAATATTTATATGGTGAACTTTTTAAGGTTGAAATGGAGAATGAAGAGGCGAACCACATGTTTAAAGCCGAAAAACGGCTTCGTAGAAAATTAACTGTCGAAAACTTGTGGATATTTATAATAGCTATATTGTCTGTAAAACCAAGTTATGCTTACGGAGTTAGAATCATGTTGAGAAGAATTTTCGACATAAAAGTTCCCTCAGTTACGGTATATACGGTACTTTACAGAATGGTTAGAGAAGGACTTCTCAAAACTGAGAAGGTAAATGGAGTTAAAGTCTATAAACCCACAAAGCAGGGTGTTGAAGCATTCACCAGGGCAATAAAGTTCTTAAAAGATATGGTGGAAAAACTGGAAACTGTCGAAGAAAAACAGTAACAAATTAAGTAAATGCTATTTAGAAACCCTATACATCCATATACTAGAGCACCTATATTGACTTATCCCGCCGAATCCTAAAAATCATGGGAACCTCTAGTTCTAAAAGACTTTGCACTTAATTTAAGCGCTACTATAGTGAGGCTGTCTTCATTATATTTACTAATAATGGTTTAATTCTAAATATCTAACTAGTTAGGAGAAAAAGTGTTTATCAAGTATTTTAAGGGCTTAGTGAAGATACTTGCTTAAGAGCGTCTTTCAAGAAATATGCCGATTAAGGTTAAGAAGATGCCTATTATAGTTATGGCGTAGAGTGTTATTAACGGTATTATTTTAACGAACGTGCAAAAGGTTTTCCAGAGAACTGTTTCAAATAAGGGTGAAAGAAACATTAAAGTTTCGATTAAAATTCCTAAACCCATTCCTAAAAGGATGATCCCAGTACGTTTAGATACAATTATTATTTAGCCTCATACTCTATAGAGTATATAGCGTTTTTCTTATAATTGTTTCCTACTTAAACCAAGACCATTCTGGTAAGAGACACAATTACACTTACTAGGTTTCTTTATGTTATTAGAGTATTTTAAACTCTAAGAGTCTTTAAGAACTTATTCTAGCTCTTTTAGGTATTTACCATTAGGTTTCCTATTTTTCCAATTAGTCTTTTGTGCTTTATTGTTCGGCGGAAAGCTTATATTTTTAGTTTAACCGATGGTTATACTTGGTGTTACTATTGGTTAAACTTAGGGTTAAAGTTGGTCCTAAAGGACAAATAGTTATTCCTAAGATTTTTAGAGAAGCTTATAAGATTAAGGAGGGAGGATATGTAATACTTGAGCCAGCAGATGATAAGTTAATATTGAGAGGAATTGAAGATCCTAAAGATATTCTAGCATGGATAAGAGAGAGAAGGAGAAAAATTAAAGGTAAAGAAGCTAGGTTAGGGGATTTAGCTAGGATAGATTTAGAAGAGGAATTTGAAAGTGAAAGTATTTGTTGACGCTAGTTTGCTAATATATTTGAATGTTAAAATGCCTGAAGATGAAGCTAAGCTTATAGAGGATTTCTGGCTAAACCTACTACTAAATAATCTGTTATATACTAACGTATTGGTCCTAGACGAAGTAATATATGTGTCTAAAAGAAAATATGACGTATCACCTGAAGACACAATAGCCTTCATAGATAAAGCAGTACTTCCTTACGTTGACGTTTTATCAATAGGTTTAAATGAGTATTTAAGAGCTAAGGAGCTAATGGTAAAATATGGGCTTAAACCATCGAATTCAATACATGTAGCAACAATAGAAAACTACGGTTTACAGGCAGTAGCGACCGAAGATGAGGACTTTGAAAAAGTAGGAATTAAAAGATTATGGGTTAGGAAGTAGGAAGAATTCATTACCATATATAATGTTGTTTAGTAAATGATATATTAATGTTATGTTCAAGTTTGGTTACTATCAAAGTTCCATTTCCAATGTGGTATTGTTGCGACGTTTAATAATGGGAAAGTTCCGTCCCGAAATTCTTAGCAAATATGTTTCCGCGAAAGTAAGGATTAAAAAGCCACTTCAGTTATGGTTAGATAAGCTATCGGCGAAGACCCAGCAATTATTGACCTAGATATGCAATGTTTTACTGAAGATGAGCTAATGAGGTTATGGGAGAAGTATAAGGTTTAGCTATTCATGGTCCTCATTTTTATTTTTGAACATATTCTAGCATTTTCTTAACCTTTTCAAGAAACCTTGCCCTATGAACTACGTATCTCTCATGTAAGCCTTCACCTACTTTAATATCACCCCAAAACACTACAACCTTGAAGACGAGCTTTCTACCTTCTGCTGCAATGAGACTTGCTTTAACGAGCACATTAGCTCCTATAGGTACAGGGTTAAGATGCTTAACTTCCACATTAACACCGACAGTTATGTAGTCTTTAGGTAAGTATTTCTTAACGCACTTCCATGCCACATTTTCCATAAAGGCAATCATTGAAGGTGTTGCAAGAACATCAATATCGCCACTACCTATGTTTTTAGCACTATGTTCATGCTTAACCTCAAATACTTCTTCGCACGTAATACCTATAGGTATTTTAAATTCTGCTAAGTCCAAGAGCTTCACACCTAGGGTCAAAAAGCTTACTTAAAACCAAAAATTTAGTGTAGTAATTAAAAAAACAGCTTATTTAAAGATTCAGAACGTTAGTTTTCCAAAGAATACTTTTTCAGCAACAACTATTGTTAATCCGCTAGGTCCTACTCCATCAACTTCACCAATGACGGCAACGAAACCTCCTACCTTAGGTTCTCCATGAACTTTTGTTTCATTAGTTATCTTCACAATCCACGGCCTAAACATTCTAATCCTATGCCATTCTATAGCGAATGGCGGTTTAGGTAATCTATGGGCTCCTCCCGTAACAACAAACATTGTTTCATTTATTTCCCATGAAATAATGCCTGTTATTACTACCTCCTTACCTTCAAGAGCCTCTGGTGTCATTATTTCTCTAATGTTCTCTATAATCCTCTTTAAACTCCAATTAGCTTCTTTAACCATTCTTACAATGCGCATTTGAAGTGCTGTTAAATCGCCTAGAGTTTCAAGCTCATCTAGATTGTTATTAACTTTCTCTTCAGCTGAATTCAAGAATTCCTCAGCTTCAGTAGTGTTTCCGACAACATATTTTGCAATACTGGATAGTATGTCGTGTATTGCCCACTTAGTATTGTTTATTATATTTAACATTTCATCCTTAAATGGTCCTTCCTGTGTTCTTTCAACAAGTCTTTCTGCAGCAGCTAGTTCTCCAATTACCCTTCTAATTTCAGCCATTTTTGCCGCAACTACTCCTTTCCTAGCTTCTAATACTTTAGACATTACTTGACCTAAATTCCATAAGCCCTTCCTATACTCCATTAGCTTCTTGATTTTACTTATTAATTCAATAACTCTTCCTTTAGCGGAAACGTTTGCAAGATACTCTATTCCTGGAACTTCTATTTCCTCCTCAGTTACATTGAACTCTTCTAAGTGCTTTCTTAAGTGCTCCCTTAGTTTCTCCCTAACCCTAGCTAGTACTTGTAAAGCTCTTTCTACAGCTTTTTGCTTAGCTATTTCTGAAATTTTAACGCTTAACTCTCTAAGCTCTGTTCTTAAATCAGTAAGTATGTGTGCTGTTTCGTTAACTAATCCCTTGTCTAAAGCTTCTTTAGCTGCCTCTATTTTACCCATAAGTTCCTCTACATCAGTTGCATTTAATCGGCCTGTTTCGTTTAGTTTCTTAATGTAGTTTTCGAAAAGCTCTATTTGCTTTCTTAAACCTTCAGCAACAGGTGCTTCTTTTCCTGCTCTAAGTGTTTCCCTAAGCCTTAACCTTACTTGGCTCATAATTTTCATACAAAGTGTTACTGTTTCATTATAGTTTGTTGCATTAAAGTATCCCTTAGCTTCCACAAGTAAACCTTCTAAATCAGTAACATTAACGTTTCTTGCTTTAGCTAAGTTGATAAGTCTTTCAGCAATTCTTAACATGGCTTCGGCTTTGTTCTTAAGAGTTTCATTAACGAACTCCTCCTCTATCTCCTCCTCATCAGATACTTCTTCATCAGTAGGAGTTGTTGTCGTAGCGTTTTGGTTTCCCCCTGTAGGTGCTTCGCCGTTTTCTTGAGCTTTAACTGAAGCTACCATTGCTATGGGTGCAAGTAGGAGCAATAATATTAACCATATTGAAACATATTTTATGGCTTTCACTTTTTTACCACCTCCGGGTTAAAATTTACCACATATTTAGTTAAAAGGGATCTGAGTTACTATGAAGAATCAGGGAAGAAACGCTTAAGGAACAGTGTGTTCCACTATGGCTCCCTCTTTAACTTGTAAACTTTTCTCCCTCCTAACCCTATTTCCTCGATATATCCTAGCCTCAGTAGCCTCCTAATTCTCCTATAAAGGCTTGTTTTAGGTATTTTTAAAGCAGCCATTATTTGGCTAGCTGTAGCTTCGCCTCCGAGCTCCTTAATTACATTTAAAACTTCCCTATCTCTCTCATCAAGTACATAAGATACCGCGCTCCTTCTACGAAGTTTATAAAGTATTCCAACAATAGCGCCTATAGCAATGGCTAAAACAGCTACCCACAAGCCAACATCAGCTATAGTAGGTGTTGGAGGAGGCGGTGTTTCTGTAGTAGTAGGTGTTTCTGTAGGTGTAGTTGGCGATGATGATGTGGGCGGAGGAGTTGTTTTCTGAGGCGGAACATATATAGTGTATTCAATGTTTATGCTTCCTGGAGGCATTAAAATAACGGCTCTTGAATCATTAAGTCCAACATATAAAGGCTCAGGCTCAATATTTAGTGGAACAGTGTTTTCAGGAAGCACAATAGCCACGTTATCTCGGGAAACAATGTTTAAACTCCAAAGATCTCCTTCTTTACTCGTAAGTTCATCGGTTAAATATGTTAAAACAACTGTTCCATTCATATCAACACCTAAAATAAGAGAACCATTATACTCTACGGGAACAAGTTCACCAGAATCTAAGTAGTAAGCATAATATGATAGAGGTGTTCCTAAAGGCTCATGCACAATCACTGTTGGAGCGTTATATACATTATACAATATATATGTTTCAGCAACACCCGCTTCACTAACATCAATAACTATGTTAGCCGGTATTGGAAGAAACAAACCTAAAATTAGCATGTAAACTAGTAAACTACCTAACATTACTTTACCCCGTAGGGAACCTTAAGTTACAAAAGCTAATAAGCTTTGTTCAAATAGAGTTGTGTTAGACTCATACTTCTTGAAAGCATATTAAAAGCGAAGTGGATGTTTTTGAAAATTATTTAGAGAATAATGTTTCGTATAGGCTTAAAAATATTAGTTTATTTACACGATTGTTTGGTTTTAATTTTAAATATTATTAGTCTTAATACGTTTTAAACGGGTATGTATGATGTTTAATATTAAGGTATCTAAAAGTGAAGAAAGAGTTTTTGGCGAAGTTTCCGATGAAAAGGGTAACGAAGTTGACTTTGTAGTTTTTGGCGAAGAAGACGCATTGGTTCTCTGCGTTTCCGGAGACAATGTTATTTCTAAAAACGTTTATAATATGCTGTCTAATTTCATGAAAGAATTTGGTAACGTTGTTTCAGCTTCGATAACTTTCCCTAGCGTTGAAGATGCAGGTTCTAAAAGGCTTAAAGGTAATGTTTGGATTTGTTCACGATGGGTTTTAAAGGAGAACAGAAGCGTTAAGGATGCTCTAAATTCCCTATACTCACTCTGTCATACTAAAATTAGGTGATAGCATTAGGTGATTTAATTTTATGATGGATATAAGGTTTTACATAGTAGTTCTAACAGTATATTTTATTATAGGTTCTGTTTTAGCGTTGATTTCTAGAAAATTCGGTATTAAATCATCTATAGATTATTTTGTTGGAAGCTACAGACTTAGCGGTTTTCTTTCAGCTATGACCTATGCTGCTACAACCTATAGTGCTTTCATGATGATAGGTCTTGTAGGTTTCGTTTACACAACAGGTATTGGAGCATTTCTTTTCGAATCAGCATATCTTGTAGCTACAGTTATTTTACTCAAAATTTTTGCTTTCAAAGTTTGGCTTTGGGCACGCCGTAATGGCTGGGTTAGTCCAGCTGAAATGCTTGGTAGCATTTATGGTTCTAAGCTTCTTGCCTCGGTTATTTCACTAGTTTACCTTGTAGCTTTGATTCCTTACGCTACAGCTCAGCTCGTTGGTTTAGGTAGGTTGTTCGAGGGATTAAGTTTAGACTATACTTCGGGTGTAGCTTTCGGTATTGTAGCTTCTCTTATATGGATTATTTTAGCCGGTATTTGGAGTGTTGCAATAACAGATGCGTACCAAGGAGTTTGGATGATTACTGCAGCGATCGCATTTACAGCATGGATTATTGCATTTCTTCTCCCCAATTTAGGGCTAAGTTTAGGGGGAGCTGTAGAAGCCTTAATTAAGGAGGGAACATTAGGAATAACTGGCTTCTGGACACCGCAAGTTTTCCTAGCATTTACGTTACCATGGATTTTCTTCGCAATAACAAATCCTCAAGTAGTTCAAAGAATTTTTATGCCTAAAAGCAAAGACGCACTAAGAAATATGATAAAGTATTTTACGCTATTCGGCGCCGTTTACACTGTTTTAGTTACTATTATAGGGTTGTTTGCTAAATCACTAACTTTAGCTGGAAAATTTCCTGATTTAACATTGAAAAGAGACTTAGTTACACCAACACTTATCCAAATGGCCAATCCGCTTCTCGGCTCAATAGTTTTCGTAAGTATTGTTGCAGCATCAATTTCAACTTTAGACTCCATAGTCTTAACTCTTTCAAGCTCTCTCTTCAAAGACATTTTAAGTCAAGTGGTTAAGGTGAGGAAGGAACTTAGGTTAGTATATGCTACAACAGTAGCGTTAATAGCTTTAATTGCTATGGTTGCTCTAGCTAAACCCGGATTCGTTATCGAATTATCTGTTCTATCAAGCGTAATGCTTTTACCATTAGCGCCAATAACTTTAGCTGCATGGATTAAACCTGAAAAGGTCGCTGGAAAACATAAAGTAGCCCTACTATCGCTACTAATTGGAGTGATTATAGGGTTATATGCGGCAGTAGTAATAGGTCCTGAAGCAACATTCACAATGACCTTGCTTAATGCTCCACTATCCTTCTGGATACTCATAATATCTTCAATAATAGTGTTCTTAGGTTTGAAAGGAAGCTAATTTCATAATCCATTCGATATTAGAAGAATTTCTGTTGGGGATATGGGAATTCGTGCCCACAGTTAGGACATTTTATGTATCCGCAATTCCCAAAGGTAGCATAAGGGCAACTTGTACAGGAAACCGCTCTCGAATACGTTATATCAAATGTGAATCCGCATTTAGGACATGTTATTCTCACTTTCCTTAGCCACCTCATTTAAACTATTTACTACACAGCACTGCTTTAAGCATAACTATGTAGAAGTTTAAGAAAGAACTATATGGAATAAATAGGAAGTTTTCAAATATAGTGCGGAAAGGTAATGATGAGCTAAGAAGGAATCGTTTAAATACGGTAAACCATTTTTCTGAATAATATTAGACTTTACGTTTACTATTTAGTAAAGGAATGCAAGTACGAAAAACTATAACGTTTACTCTTCCCCGGATTTTCAAGGCAAATTTTATATGGAGAAACGTTTTTCATAGAAATCGTTCTAACTAGAAGAATTATCAGAAAACTCATGTTTAGCCCTAAAACTCAGATAAAAGCATTTGAAGAATTCGTAAAATACAATAAATTAGTGTAGCAGTTCAGGAGATTATCAGGGAAATAAGTAAGAAATAAATCGTATGACATAGAGAAACAATGTTTGAAATGATGAAGGCTAGATTATCTGAAAAGTGATGAAGGTTTCTGGTGCTGATAGCGGATAGTGATGCTAGTTCACCATAACGTGAAGTATTATTAACCATCGCATTTCTGCTTCCTAGTTTCTTTGCAACTTTAACGAGAAATAGATATCACATGGGTTGGAGCTGTAACTGCTATAACCACAGTCCGAATTATGTATCACTTGACACTATACCATTATTAGAACTCCCTTCCAGTACTTGAGTAAAACGAGATCGATAAATTATTTTGATATCTTCACTCATAATATTTTAAAATCTTCAATTTAGCTTGATATTTTCTCATAGTGGAAACAAGATACGTAGATAAGACCATTACATAGGGTTTAAGTCCTAACGTATATTGGCCGGAAGAATATGGAGAAAATATAGTAAGGAGAATGTCTGCATTGGCTATATACTAAATCTTATATACAATTATCGTATACATTAAATTGGGATTTAAGCTTGAGCACAACAACATTAAGCATTAGAATTAGGAAGGATCTTAAGGAGAAAATGAAGAAATTCAAAAATATCGACTGGAGAAGGGAGATAGAACAATTTATTGAAGAAAAAATTAGGGAATTGGAGTTAGGAGAAATCCTAAATACCATAGATAATGTGTTAAAGGATATTCCTTCATCAAAGGAGCCTGCATGGAAGACAATTAGAGAAATAAGGGAGTCAAGGTAAATTCAATGTATGTCGTGGACTCATCTATATTCGCAAGTATTATAGTTAAAGACGAATTTTTTCACAAGGCTAAGGTATTCCTTAAATTGAGTAGGAAAACCGACTTAATTACCGTAGATCAAGCGTTTATTGAAGTTGCCAATGCTTTATGGAAGCACGTTTATCTACTTAGGAGAATTCCCATGGACAAATACTCTACTTTAAGAAAGATGATAATACCATTAATAACCAATAGTGTTGCAAAAATATGTAGTTCGAAAGATCTACTTGAAGAAGCAACAGATTTCGCAATAAACTACGGTATTACTGTCTATGACGCAGTATTTGTGATATTAGCGTTAAATAATAAATGTAAATTAGTAAGCTTCGATGAGAAGTTACGCGATACTCTTAAAATGAAGAATTTAGACATAGTTTACATACCTTAAACCAGGAATTTAAGCTAATCAACAACTAAGTGAATCACGACGTTAATAGGTTAAAAATTAGGTGAATTTATAGAAAGTTCTTGATTAGAATTTAACGTAGTTCTTGCCAAGAATTCCACATACTGGACATTTTGGCGGTGGCTCCTTGCCAACATAGGTGTGACCACAGATCGGACAGACCCAAATATATCCGTCTAGAGGCCAATCCTTTCCCTGATCAACATATTTCCTTGCTTCCTTGAACAGTTCAGCGTGGATTTTCTCGGCTTCTAACGCGTACCGGAAGCTTATTTCTGCTGCTTTATCGTTCTGAGCTTTTGCAATCTCAATGTATATTGGGTACATTTCCTCTACTTCGAATTCCTCGCCCATGATGGCTAATTCTAGGTTCTTCGATGTATTGCCGGGGCCGAAAGTAGCTCCTGCAACCACCTTTGCATCTTGTTTAAGGTCTTTCAGCCTTCTATAGTGGTTGTTTGCGTGTACTTGCTCTGCGTAGGCTATTGCTCTAAATAATCGTGCCACGTTTGGGAATCCTTCCTTTTCAGCTATATCAGCGAATATTAAGTAGCGCATGTGCGCCATAGACTCTCCGCCAAATGCAGACATTAAGGCATCTTTAATCATAGGTCTCGGTTCGGGCAAGAGTAAACACCTCCACCATAGTTATTTATCGGTGGGTCTAATAAATGATGAGCTACAAAATATCGTACAACAAGCTTTTAGAAGATCATAGCAGTGATTTGCGGGATATCATGCTACACTACATAGACTGTTTTGCTTAATGTCCTATAACATGTGAAAACCTCGTTACAGTAATCTTAAACAAATAAATAGAGTTTAAGAGATAAATGGAGGGAAGAAACCGCCATGCCTAGAGTACCTATTGGTAGTAGGGAGCTGAGAATACTTGTTGAAACTGTTAAGTTAGCTGAGGAAATAAAGCCCAGTCAGCAAGCTAAAAGAAACGTTTTTAGGAAACATAGGATTCTGGGAACAGATGTTGACCGTGTTTTAACGGCAATATTCTACAATACTATGAGAAGGTTAGGGATAATAGACAAGGTTATTTCTGATGTGACAAAGGTACCTAACGTATTGATTCTTGATCCATGGCTTAGAGCAGCGCTAAGAGTTGCAACGAACCTACTATTATTCGATAGGATTTCTGATAAGCTTAAAAGACTTCTTAAATGGAAAGTGGCCGACTATATTTCAGCGATGACCCATCCATATGTTGGAATGTACTATTGGAGGGTTTTTGATGAAATAGAAAAGTACGAAATAAGGCCTAAGGATAAGGATGAGGAACTCGAGATAAAATACTTACTACCTTCATGGTTTATTTCTAAAATGAGAAGTCTTCTGGGCGATAGTGAAGCTGAAGAACTCTTCAAAGCCCTAAACACAAAGCTTCCAATTAGTGTTAGAGTGAATACGTTAAAAGCTTCAGTAGAAGAAGTTGTTGAGGAACTTAGGAAACTAGGTAAGAACCCTGTAGTAAGCAGTTATGTGCCAGTAGTAGTGAAGTTTGATGGACCACTGGACTTCGATAACACTAGAATTTACAGGGAAGGAAAAGTAGTGATTCAGGAGGAAGCGGCAGCTGTAGCATCAATACTTCTTAACCCCAAACCTGGGGAAACCGTTGTTGACATGTGTGCAGCTCCCGGAGGAAAAACAACCCATATAGCAGAACTTATGAAGAATAGGGGTATTATTTACGCTTTTGACATCGACAAGTACCGTATTAGGAGAATGAAGGAGCTTATAAGGAGGACAGGTGTTAGAATTGTTAAGATTTTCAAGGAGGATGCCAATAGAGCGCCTGAAATTCTAGGTGAAGAAGTAGCTGATAAGGTGATGCTTGATGCTCCATGTACAGCTAGTGGAACAATAATGAAAAACCTCGAACTTAGATGGAGGCTTAGACCCGACGGTATTACCGAAATAGCTCAGCAACAATACGAACTACTTAAAACAGCAACTAAGCTTGTCAAGCCCGGCGGGAACATACTTTACTGCACATGTTCGCTATTTCCTGAGGAAAACGAGGAGCTGATCTCTAAAATACTAAGGGAACATAGCGAAATGGAGCTTGTACCTTTGAAAAAGCCTTACTCAGAAGGGTTCCTTAAGGGAACTATGAGAGCATGGCCCCATAGGCACGGTACTGTAGGTTTCTTCTATGCTCTCCTAAGGAAGAAGGAGAAATAGGTTATGCTTTCTCTCTGAGCTCTTCAAGGATAGACCTTATCTTCTTAAGCTCCTCAAGTATTTCCTCCTCAATAACCCTCCTTTCTTTAGAGGAAAGAATACCAACCTTTCTTCTCACATTAGATGCTATTTCACTGGCTAAGTTGGCGTCTATTTGGAAAAACGTTAGTTCAGGTCTAAGTGTTCCCTGAGCTGGTGTGTATATGTCTACGTTAGCTAGTTTCAGAGATCTTTGAAGCGGGCCTTGCCTAACTCTTACTTCTGAAACTAAATTGTATGGTACACGTTTCTCCTTAACCCACCAAACACCGTATTTAGCGTAAGCATGGTTCTCCTCAAGCCTGAAAACGATGCTTCTGTAGAATCTCGGTATCCATGTAGCTAATATCACTAGTGGAACTACTACCAAGCCTATGGCGAGCAATATTCCAGCGTAAATATTGATGTAACCTATAATTGCCGAAACAGCGATCATGGGTGCAAAATATCCTAGGGAATAAAGCCAGTAAATAACCGTTATTTTAGGTGACGATTTAAATTCCTTCGTTTCAGCCATGATATTTCATCTCGTTAAGCTAAAGTAACGCTTTAGAGGTATTTAAAGATGTTCTAAATAATAGATTAATTAAGGTTGGACCATAGGTGAAATTCATGGAGTTGCAGAAAAGAGTTCTCATAACGTTAAAACACTAAGTATCTTAGCCATAGTATTGCTACTTACCACATTTTCTATTACATTAAGCTTCCTAGTTTTCGAAGAGAAATGTTCCATTAGAACGTTTTTAGCTTTAGCTAAAGGAAACATACTATGTTTTCAGAAGCAAGCAATTGTGAAGACTGCCCGGAAATTATCGCAAAGGATTCTTATTTAGATTCAAACGTGCATCTAAGACCACTGCCGACTAATGTGACTACCACAGGCGTAAACTATAGATTAGTGATAATTGAGGGGAACATAAGAGATTATGTGATGGAAGGAGACTTGGTAAAAATGAATCTTAGCGAAGGAGTAATAACTATTCCAAGAACGAATAAAACTATAAGGTTTAAACCTTTTTGCTTCTCGTATATTGTGATAATCCAACTATTCCGAACTTACCTGTATTAGAAAGTTGTTTGTTGAGTAAAGTTTATGGTTTACTAAATACTCTCTCGTTAAACCAAAGGTTTTTTCTTATATATTAGCATCAGTATAGCTTACGTTAGATAGTGAAGCTCGCTGGGGAATGCGGCTAAAATGTCTAAGCATCGTACAGACTTTGAAAAGTATGTTCCGTATCTTCTAGTTCTTCCTGCACTTAGCTACCTAATATTCTTCATAGGGTATCCTCTCGTTCAAGCACTGTATTTAGCATTGTTCCCCAATGGAAGTTTCAGTATGGAAAATATTGATTACCTACTTACAAGTCCGTTTTCGAGATTTGAAGAAGCTTTCACAAACACTTTACTTTTGGTTATAGTTATAATACCTATTCAAGTAGCTCTAGCAATAGGTTTAGCAATGCTCTTCAACATGAAATTCCCTGGGAGAAATACAGCACTATACATTATAGTTTTGCCTTTAACTATAAGCGATGTTGCTGCAGGGCTAATATGGTACTCTCTATTGTCATCAAATGGTTTCTTTAATAAATTACTGATTAACTTGGGATTAATTAGCGAGTCCATTCAGTTCTTCGGATACCAATATAGGCCCATGGAGTTTTTAGCTATTGTACTAACTGAGTTATGGAGAGCTACAGCAATAGTTTTCGTAATACTGTTCGCTGGATTGCAAATGATAAGTAAAGAATATATTGAGGCAGCTGAGGTTTTCGGAGCAACGGTTTGGCAGAGAATAAGGTACATAGTTTTCCCCATGCTTAAACCTAGCCTCCAAGCAGCGTTGATTATTAGAACTCTTTTCGCATTCCAAATATTCGGTGTAGTATGGATTCTCGCTGGAAGGGACATACCGGTTCTAGCTGGAGAAGCATACTATGAGCAAGTAGAGTTAAAACATACTGGTGTAGCAGCAATTTACGCATTAATTATCGCCTTAATTTGCGTAGCTATAGGGTATGTTTACATTAAGTTTTTCAAAGCAAAATATCTTGAGGTGTAATGAGTTATGAAGAAGGATGAAATGTCCATTGCTAAATACTACCTCGTAAAGATAATTATAGCCGGATTAGCTACGTTAGCTGTACTATGGATTATGACTCCTTTCGTAATTGCGATTCTATATGCTTTCACTAATCCATCAGACTACTATAGTCCAAACATAATTTTGCCTTTAAGATACACTTTCGAACATGTACAAAAGCTTTTAGCTTTAGGTGCTACGAAAGCAATAATAAATAGCGTTGTAGTAGCCCTTATGACAATAGGTTTAAGCTTCCTACTAGGACTACCTGCAGGCTATGCTTTTGCAAGATACATATTTCCAGGTAAGGATAGCTTAAAACTGTTCATAGTCGGCTTAAGAATGTTCCCAATAATGGTTATTGCTGTACCACTAGTTACACTATATATTAGACTTGGACTTTCAGATACACCGTTAGGCGTAGCTTTAGCACATACGGCAATGGCGCTACCTTTCGTAATAGTTATTACATCAAGTATTTTCGCAGGTGTTCCTAAGGAACTTGAAGAAGCAGCTCTAATATTTGGTCTCGATAGAAAAGGTGCCTTCTTGAGAATAACAATGCCTCTTGCATTACCAGGTTTAGCTGCTGCAGCAATATTCACATTCATAATGTCGTGGAACGAAGTCTTCATAGCCTCAGTTCTAACCTTAACTAATAGAACTCTTCCTGCATTTATACTTACGTCTGCAATGGCTGCACCGGACTTCATAAAGTTTGCAGCGGGATTCATTATGATTCTTCCAGCAATGGTCTTTGTTTTTATAGCTAGAAGATACCTTATAACAATGTGGGGTATAACGTTAAGGTGATAAGGTATGGTCGATGTTCATTTGAAAAACATAGTGAAGAAGTTTGGGAAAACAATTGCAGTAAACGGTATAACATTAGATATTAAAGATGGTGAATTCATAGTCCTACTTGGACCTTCAGGATGTGGTAAAACAACGACGCTAAGAGTTATCGCGGGACTGGAAAAACCGGATGAAGGCCACGTTTTCTTCGGGAATAGAGAGGTAACGTATTTGCCTCCTAGGGAAAGGAATGTTTCTATGGTTTTCCAAAGCTACGCAATATGGCCTCACATGACAGTTTACGATAACATAGCATTTCCTCTGAAAATAAAGAAAGTTCCTAGAGAGGAAATAGATAAGAAGGTTAAGTGGGCGGCTAAACTACTTCAAATATCCGAATTGCTCAATAGATATCCTCACCAGCTATCCGGTGGTCAAAGGCAGAGGGTTGCTGTTGCAAGAGCTATAGTTGTTGAACCAGATGTTCTACTAATGGATGAGCCGTTAAGCAACTTAGACGCGCTATTAAGGGTTAAAATGAGAAGTGAACTCAAGAAGCTCCAGAGAAGAATTAAGGTAACAACAATATATGTTACTCATGACCAAGTCGAAGCAATGACTA
Source organism: uncultured Desulfurococcales archaeon (assembly GCA_964526225.1). Lineage (GTDB taxonomy): Archaea > Thermoproteota > Thermoprotei_A > EX4484-217-1 > EX4484-217-1 > DRYM01. Next base: position 31,782 of record CAZGLL010000012.1, read on the forward strand.
TGGGAGATAGAATAGCTGTAATGAATGCTGGAAAAATAATGCAAGTTGGAACTTCAGAAGAGATATATTTGAAACCATCAAATCTCTTTGTAGCGGGATTTGTCGGTTCACCGCAAATGAACTTTTTCGAAGCATCAGCAACGATTAAAGATAAAAATGTCTTATTAGATGCCGGAGATTTCACAGTAACACTTGAAGGAGAATTTGCTGAAGTACTCAAAAATTACGATGGAAAAACAGTAATTGTCGGTATAAGGCCGGAACACATTTACCCACTTGACTTAATCGCTTCTAAAGAGAAAACATCTGAAATTGAAGGAACAATAGATTTTGTCGAAGCATTAGGCTCCGACACAATAGTTCATATAAACACAGGGGGCATGATAGTTGTTATGAAGATGAGTGGAGCGCATCGTTACAAAATAGGGTCTAAAATAAGGGTTGCCTTAGACCTGAGACATATACACATTTTCGATAAGGCAACAGAGAAGGCAATAATCTAGCTAAGAGAATTTTTGATAATGAAGGTGACAGTGTTTTCTAAATACATGCTAAAGGAAGAGATTAGGAAAACGGGTTTTCTAGAGTAAAATATTCCGATTGAAAGGAAAATAAAGTAGAAATCGGCGATACTCTAAAAACCCTAGTAGACATTTTTAAGGTATACTGTTAAACCATTTGTTTTTCAAAAAGCTTAAGGATAAAAGTGTTAAAGCAATAGCGAATTCTGAGTTAGCAAAGGAGCGAGTATGAAAAGTAATAAAAACTATATTTTTAGAAGGAAAATAATGAGTCATAGTCCATAGCTTTCTGGAGATATTTATTCTTAAAATACTTAGGAATAATGGGAATACAATAGATAAAAAATATTAAACAATCTTTCAAAATCAACTTTCAGAGTCATTATCATGAAGGGTTAGTGTTTATGCTGAATGAGTTATTGCTTATTGTTCCAGTAAGTTTACTAATCATAGCGTTTATAGTGTCGTTATTCGTTCGAGGGAAGCCGGGAATACTCCTTTACTCAATGCTTTCAACAGCAGCGTCTCTTTTCATGATATTCATAGGCTTAGACGTTCTCTTAAACACCAATAAGCTTCAGTATACCATATTTTCATACCCTGCTGGAACCCTCTCCCTAGGACTTAATAGGTTAGAGCTTGTCGTCGACCCTGTTTCAGCAGTTTTTCTTGTAGCACTTGGAATTTTAGGTCTAGCCGTTTCAATATATTCGCTAAACTATCTTGAACATTACATTGGCAAGTATAGTTTAGAGTTCTTTGGAACAACATATACGCTATTCTTAGCTTCAATGTACATGGTTTTGACAGTATATAATCTTGTTTGGTTCATAATATTCTGGGAGCTAATGACAGTTTTTTCACAATTCCTAGTAGCATACGAGTATAGGAGAGATGTAGCACGTAAGGCGGCTTATAAGTACTTTTTCATGGCTAAAGCGAGTTCGGAATTCATAGTACTATTCACATTACTTACACTTATTTACTTAGCAGGATTTAATCCAGACTACTTGAACGTGAAAATAGCTATTGCTCTTACAGCTCAGCAAAACCCCATGTTAATAGCTGGGATTTTCATAGTTCTTCTAATAGGGTTAAGTGTTAAATCAGCAATATACCCCCTCCACACATGGCTTCCTGACGCACACTCCGAAGCTCCAAGCAATATCTCAGCTCTATTAAGTGGCATAATGGTTAAAATGGCCATATACATGATGGTAAGGTCTTTCGTATGGTTTGCGCCACCACTCATAACGCTTATGTGAGGTGTGGTTGAAAAGTGGATACTTCACCTATACTTTCAATATTTCTCCCCGCGGTTTTTGTGATATTTCTCGCATCGTTTACACTTTATATTGTAAGGATAGTTAAAGGGCCGACTGTTTTCGATATGGCATTAGCTGTCGACTGTTTAGCTTTCGATTTAGCGGTATTCATAGCCTTACTTTCACTATACTATAGCACACCGTTTCTAATAGCTGGTGCTATCGCATTAGCTCTTTGGGCCTATATTCTTGACATCTACATTTCCAAATACTTTTTAACAAAGGAGCTTGGAGGTCGTAAGTGAAAATGCTTGAACCATTAGAATACTTTGTCTTAGCGTTGGGGATGATTCTAGTCGCAATAGGGGCGTTCTGCGATTTAGCTGGAGCATTAGGTATGGTTAGGTTTCCTAATTTCTTCGTTAGATTACATGCAGCAACAGTAGGATCAATAGGGGGAGCGGTCATACCACTAATAGGTGTAGCTTTAATAGCTTCAGTATCTGATCAACTTGGATTCTTTAAATGGGCAATTAGTGGAGGAGCTTTGGTTGCTGCTCTAATAATTCTCCTCGTTGCTCCGACAGGTTCGCATGCACTTGCATATTCAGCCCATAAGTCTAGAGCTGTACCCGTAGAGCCTAAGGTTTGTGATTTACTTGAAGAACATGAGAGAAAGAAGGCTGAAAGAAAAGTTAGCGAAGAAGGTGAGGGAACATGATAACTGTAGGGTTACTGATAATAGCTTATTTAGCAACTGTCGCGGTTGTTTTTACATATAAAGCTATTGTTGAAAAGGATCTCCTAAAAGCTATCGTATTTTCCGCTAGTCAATCTGTGGCTTACGCTATAGCTTATGCTGCACTATTAGCCCCTGACATAATGTTAGCCTACATTGCCATAGGTGTAGGAGTATACTCGATAATTCTATTATATGTTGTTTTAAAAACAAGTAGGTTTGAGGAGGCGTAATTGAGATGGAAGGCGTTAAAGCACTCTTCATAGTCTTGATGGTAATAGCCTTCGCATTGGTTATAACGTATATTAGCTATGGTGCAATAGGGTATTCGCCTAAGGAGGAAATCAGACCCTTAGGTGAGTATTTCGTAAAATTCACATTTAATGAAGAGGAAAAAACCTGGTGGGCTGCATCACCAGAAACAGTAACGGCCGCTCTTTGGGACTATAGAGGTTTAGATACAGTCTATGAGACAACGGTATTTTATCTCGCAGTAATAGGATGCTTAGCTGTCTTTAGACTTAGGAAACCATCATTTCTTAAGGAACTAGAGGAGAAAGGGGAAGTAGGATTAACAGTTATTGTAAAGGTTATTACAAGCATTGTTGTTGCAGCAATACTTTTAATATCAATAGACATTGCCCTTCATGGACATATAACTCCGGGTGGAGGATTCCAAGCAGGTTCAGCATTTGCAGTAGCTCCACTTCTTCTAATAGCCGCTTTCTCCAGAGGTTTTCTTGAGAAATTAGGGTTCAAAATTAACATATCACATATTCTAAGATCCTTAGGGTTGCTGATAATAGCTTTCGTAGCAGCTCTTCCACCTTTACTTTCAGGGTTTATCCTACAGAACCAGCCAAAACCGTGGGCGTTATTCCCTGGATATCCTGTGAAACTAGGGCCTTTCGAACTAGGAGGTTCACTATTCTATCTTGATGTTGGAGAGTACTTAAATGTAGCTATGGGCTTCCTAGCAATATTTCTCCTAATTTCATTGCCGGAGAACGTGTTTAAGAAGGATATGGAGGGTGTTAAAAGTGGACCCTGAAACATTAGTTGTAACCTATATTTACGCAATGTTCTTTGCAGTTTTCGCTATAGCACTTTACGGAGTTGTGATTAAACCTAATATTGTAAAGAAGATAATAGCACTATCTATTTTAGGTGATACGGCAAATACGATAATAATATTCCTAGGCTACCGTACTATAGCTGAACCTTTGCCGCCAATATTTCCTGAAAGAACATTCTCAAGGGATGTTCTCGAAATGCTTCTTCCAAGAACAGTCGATCCCACACCTCAGGTACTGGTAATTACAGCTATCGTAATTAACATGGCAGTTACGGCTTTGCTTGCTTTCCTTGCAATTCAAGTTTACAGATTGTACGGTACACTTGATTTTAGAAAGGTAATTAAGATAAGGGGTTGGTGAAGCCATGGCAAACTATGTTAAAATAGTGCTTATAGCAATACCCTTATTCATACTTTACCTTATATTTGCTGGAACATTTAGCATAGAAGACGTAGTGTTTGGTGCATTAGCTTCACTCTTAGTTTCAACATTGATTTCTGAGGTTCTCGTAAAACGACATAGGAAGCTTACAGAATTAAATAGGCTAGCGATTCTAATTAAATACTTCTTTCACTACATCACAGTAATAGAGTTTAGAGCGCATACAGATGTTATTAAGAGAATATTTAGTCCTAAAATGCCCATAAATCCCGGAATTGTCAAGGTACCCTATCATGTTGAAACAGACTATGCTCTCGTAACAATAGCTAACTCAATAACAAACACTCCAGGAACAGTAACTGTCGATGTTGATAAGGAGAAGAAGAAGCTTTTCGTACATTGGATTGACGTTAAAGGTATTGATGAAAAACTAACTTACGAGAAAATATCTAAAACCTTTGAAGAATACGCTAAAAAAATATTTGATTAGCTTGGGTGAGACATGATGGTTGAACAATTAATACCTTACTACAACATAACGGTAGCTTCTCTTCCAGGATTAGCTGTACTCATATGTGCAACGGGAGCATTTGCTTTACCGTTAGTAGCGTTAGCTATTAAAGATAGAAGAGTTTGGGGAGTATATAGCCTTGTAATATCGTTTATTGCAGCTCTAATTTCATATAGTTTGTTTCTGGCAGTACTTGAAGTAGGTAAGCCATTAATATATACGTTTGCTGGTTGGCCGGCTCCTTTAGGAATAGTTTATGAAGTCGATGTTTTCAACGGGCTTCTAGGAGTAATGGTTACTTCAATAATGTTTCTAGTTACGCTTTACAGCTTAAAGTATATGGAGCATGATGATGGTTTACAATGGTACTACACTCTGCTTTTAGGCATCGAAGCGGGAATGCTTGGATGCCTCTATACTGGTGACTTCTTCAACTTATTCGTAATGATTGAGGTAACTAGTGTTTCAGCCTATGCCTTAGTAGCTTTCAGAAGATATGATAAGATAGCTATTGAAGCCGCAATGAAATATGCTATTTTCGGAGCATTAGCTACAACAATGTACTTCACAGCGATAATCTTCGCTTATGGTAGCTTAGGAACACTTAACATGGCAGACATGGTTACGAAAATCGCTGGATTCACAAATATGCCCATAACTAATGGACCGTTCGGAATAGTTCATTACGGGATAGCATTATTTGTGGTTTTCGCGCTTTGGTCATTCACATTTAAAGCAGCATTGTTCCCTAACCACTTCTGGCTTCCTGACGCACACGCAGCAGCACCATCATCCGTTTCAGCAATACTTTCGGGCTTAGTTGTTAAAGTAGGTATTTATGCTATAGCAAGATTTGTTTACACAATATTTTTCGGTTCCGGCGCTTTAGGAAACTTCATGGACGTAATATTGGCTTTCTTGCTGATAGCAGGTATTATTTCAGCATTTCTCGGATCAATGCTTATGCTTATACAGAAGGACATTAAGAGACTAATAGCTTACAGTACAATACTTAACATAGGATATATAGCTACAGGCTTAGGTTTAGGTAATTTACTAGGCATTGCCGCCGCAATATATCACATAATTAATCACGCAATAGCTAAATCAGCGCTCTTCCTTTCGGCAGGAGCATACATTCACGCATTTAAAACTAGAGAAATAGACAAGCTCGCTGGTGTCGGAAGACTCTTACCGGTAACAACGTTTTCGTTTGCTATTGCAGCTTTTTCCTTAGCAGGGATTCCGCCATTAAACGCTTTCATGAGCAAGTTCCTACTATACGGAGCAGCTGTAGGTAGACATCCAATATTAGCGGTTCTAATAATAATACCTAGCATTTTAGCTTTCCTAGCATACCTAAAGATAGTTTATGTGATTTATCTTAAGCCTCTACCAAAGGGGGAAAGCAAATATAATGTTAAAGAGGAAATCCTAATGGCGACACCAGTATTCATACTTGCAATAGCATGTATTGTAATAGGAATACTAACGCCAATAGTAGTAGATCGCTTCATTATGCCAGCAGCTCACTCACTAATAGACACTAAAAGCTATGTTGAAGCAATGATAAATGTAGCTAAGTACTTACCTTAAGTGGGAGTAAAACTAATAGGTTCCAAAACGAACCATGTAAGAACATAGGAGCAGTTCTTATGGAAATAGAGAGGTTTCTAAACGAACTACGTAGAAGAAACAATAGAGGCCTCATAGTTTTAAGCGGAAACCCCAGAGTAGCCGCTAAAACGCTTGCTTTAACATCAATTAACAATATTCTTTATGTTAGAGGGTACGATGATTCCTCAGGAGAGGTAGCTAACATTTTTAAGGAGTATTTACGTGGGAAAAACATTACATTTCTGAAATCACCATCGGAAGTTTTTAGAAGGTTAGGTGAAGAATACGATTACGTAATTCTTGATGTATATGAAGTTCTTAGACCAAACGTTGTTGCGGCTTCAACGGAAATGATTAAGGCAGGAGGAGCATTAATTCTACTAACAAAAGAATGGAGCTCATGGAATCCTACACCTTTAGCTAAGGAGTTATCTGAAGGTGTTTTCACAGAATACATTAAAGAACGTATTTCAAAAGCCTATCCGTTAATACACTACGATTGTGAAGAGGAAAGAGTATTTCAGATAAAGTATCCTAAAACAACAATACCCCTGCCCAGGGAGGAAGGGATTGATTTTAGAATGTTTAGAGCGCACAAGCAACTTATAAGGCTTTGTGCTACGGAGGAGCAAGCAGTTTTCCTAGATAAATTCGTAGAGCTAATGAAGGGTAAGGGTAGGGTTCTTCTGGCGAAGGGAGATAGGGGTAGAGGGAAAAGTTCAGCATTAGGGCTAGCTTTAGCTCAAGCAATTTTAGCTAGATACATTGGAAACGCTACGGTAACAGCGCCTTCGCTTGAAAGTGTACAGGCACTCATGAGAATGCTTAAGAAAGCACTTACAGCATTAAACATCAAATATAGGGTTGTTGAAAGAAAAGGCTTAATTAAGGTAATTTATGGTCCATGGTTTAAAGTCGAATTTAAAGATCCAGCTTCCGTTGAAAGATACGCGCTAATAGTAGTTGATGAAGCATCTGCTTTAGGTATTGCAAGACTTAGAAGAATAGTTTGGAAATCTAGGAAAGTAGTTGCTGCAACAACAATACATGGTTACGAAGGTTCTGGCCATGTTCTCGAACAAATAGTTTTAAAGAACCTACCTAACCCCGTAATAGTTAATTTCAAGAAACCAATAAGATACGGGCTTAACGACCCCTTAGAGCAGTGGCTTTACGAAACATTCCTACTAAATGTTGAACCATACCCTGTATCTGAAGGTGGAGTAGAATATTCGAAAATTAGTAAAGAAGAACTTATTAGGAACCAAGAAGTTTTAAGAAGAATTTATGGATTACTTGTAATAGCCCACTATAGGAACATGCCGGATGATTTAGTAACACTCTTAGATGCTAAACACCATAAAATAAGGGCTTTGGTAAATAGCAAGGGAGAAATCATTGCTGTAGCACAATTGGCTTTTGAAAAAGGTCAGAACGTAAAAGATCTAAGTAAGGCTAAGGGGTTGCTCATAATAGATAAGTTTGTAAAATACGGTGTGAACGAGGCTTTAAGTACGAAAGGAGTAAGGATTGTGAGAATTGCTGTTCACCCTAACTTGCAAAGGAGAGGTTATGGCAGTTTTCTCCTTAAGAGAATTGAGGAGGAATTTAGAGATAATGATTGGATAGCGTCTATTTTCTCAAGGAATGACGTTTTACATTTCTGGGTTAGAAACGGCTACAGTGTCTTCTATATTTCGCCTAGGTTCAATAAGGTAACGGGTGAGAAAAACATAGCGGTACTTAAGCCTTTAAATAGAAATTTCGAAAGAATCTTTAAAGACATTGTTTTCTTATTCAAAAGAAAACTCATCTTTGCATCAAACAGCATTTATAGAGATATGCAAGCCGAAGTGCTTTTAGAAGCAATAGATAGTGTTTCGAAATATGTTTTTCCAGGTATTTTCAGCATAGACCGTGAGGATATGGAGAAGTTAAGAGAATATATTGAGGAGAAAATACCCTACCATGAGCATATATTTGAAATAGCATTTCTGCTCGTAGCGAAAGGAATTATGGAGAATAAATTTAGTAAGTTAGATGCGCAGGAAAAACTAGCCCTAACAATGAGGTTTCTTCAAGGAAAACCCTTAAGCACGCTTTCCGAAGTACTTCCTATACCTCAAAGTAAGGTTGAAGAGCTAATTAGAGGTAGCCTAAAGAAGCTTTTGCTTATTTTCCATGAATTTTAATTACTTTTAATTTTCTAATGTCTATAGAAGGTTTATATGATTGCATACGACCTTGTTGGTTTTTCTTCTGAAGAATATAGTTTAAAAATAGTTTATTTCGAGAACCATTGCTATTTGGAGGGAAAAAGTAGTTATTATATTTTAACTTTTACTAAAGCATCTAAAACTATTTTTGCTGCAATATTTACTTTCTCCTTTAATTCTTCAGCATCAGCTAAGCTAGCTTCTTCAGGCTTAACTAAGCTATCGCTAACAACAAGTAATGCGCCTGTTTTCACATTTCTCATCCAACCTAGGGCGAAAAGTGCTGCACATTCCATTTCAACAGCTATTACCCCTCTTTCACTCCACTTTTTAGCGAAGTCGGGATCTTCTGCGTAAAATGCGTCACTACTTATGACTGGACCTAAAAAGTATTTTACACCATATTTTTCAGCGGATGAAACAAGTGCTGAAGTAACTTCGTGATGGGGTGCTGTGGGCATACATACTTCATGAGCATACATTCCTATAGCGTTTCCACCAGTATAGTATGCTGCTCCAGTTGCTATTACTATATCTCCTTTACTTAGCTCTTTAACTAGGCCCCCGCATGTCCCTAATCTAACAATTACTTTTGCTCCAAGCATTCTTAACTCTTCGAAAACTATTGCCGCTGAAGGACCGCCTATACCATGTGTTGCAACAGTTATCGGCACTCCTTGGTATTCTCCAGTATAGATTAGAAAGCCTCGGTTAGTATTTACTACTCTTGGGTTTTCAAGCATTTTAGAAACTTGTTCTACTCTTGCCGGATCTCCAGCAACAATAACTCTTTCAGCTATTTCTCCCCGCTTAGACTTAATATGGAAAGGTGGACCGGACATTTACTTTTAAACCTCCGTAGGAGGTGTGAAAAATCTTGGTAAAGAAAAATTTGTTTTTAAAGTGTAGGGGAAATAGTTTTAGCCTAGAATGCTTCTCCAGTATTCTACGTCTTCCTTGGTTAGCGGTAATGGTACTTCTACTTCGCCTTTTCTAATTTTCTCCTCTAGCTCCGCAACTGCTTGCCAAATCCATTCTGGTTGTGCTTCTCTCATAGCTTTAACTTTAGCTTTAATTTCCTCTGGAGGCATTGGTAGTATCTTCGCTCCTGTCATTTTCTCTGCTTCAATACCCATCTGTATGAATTCGTCTAAGTCGGCGAGTGTGCTTACGGAAATGCCTTCCATAAGTTCTCCGTCAACCTTAGTACCGATGCCTAGAAGTAATGTACCTTCGTATTTCTCGACAACTTCTCTGAACTTACCCTCTATAACTAGTTTTGCAGCATAGTATGTTCCCTTATCAACCCTCTTCATCATGCTTGCAATTACGAATCCTGGATTAATCCAGTCCTGGTCTGCGTCAACACCTATCCAGAATGGCGGTCCCATATCCAATCCTTTCTCTCTAGCTATTTCCTCAACTGCCTGGTTTATTCCTAAACCAAGTGATCCTGCTACGTTGTATACTGCTATTGCTCCTTTAGCGTACATTTCCTTAGCTGCTTCATAACCCTTAGTTATGTCGTTAAATGTTCCAGTGTATGTCCATAGAACTCTCTCTTTAACATCTAATGATAGTATGTTGTTCGGGTTATTAGATTTCTCCTCGTATTCTTCTGGGAAGTGCTCCTTATACCATTTGAGAGCCCAGTCACAGCCCCACTTGTAACCTATTTCGAACTTCCATAGTACGGGTATTTCTATACCTAACACCATTCCTACGTGTGGATAGTCGTAATGAGCAGCTAATAGGCATCCTAGTGCTCCTACTAATGCGCTTCCCTTATGTTCTTCGAACTTAATGTCTAACACGTTTGGTAAGTAGTGTCCTAGTTTCTCCTTAGCTAGTGCTTGCGTATAGGTGTCTATCCCTGCGAAGTTTTTATCCGGAAACTCCTGAGCTACCTCAAGTAGTGCATCGCTTAGTAGGAAACCTACACCAACTACTAAGACTACGTCGGGGTCTTTTGCTGCAGCTCTAAGGTTTGGTAGGTAGTCTGCTTCAACTTTGCTTATTAGCTCTATTACTTCTAACCCGAAGTCCTTTGCTACTTCTTTAGCACCTTTGATTGCCATGTCGTTGAATGATAGGTCTCCTCTTCCTCCGACGTCTGTAACTACAGCTATTTTCATTTTCTTCGGGGATGTAGTAGGCGTCGTTGTCGGCGAAGGTGATGTTGTCGGTGATGGCGATACTGTAGCATCAGGCATTGGTGGTGGTGCTCCTGTTTCCTCGAAGAGTTTCATTAGCTGTGGTGCTAACTCATTAATTACTGTTCTTATGTCCTCATTGTTTAGAACTATTCTCTGATACGCTGTTAAGTAAACGTTCTTGAAATCTCCTCCTTTAGCTCCAAGGCTTGGTATTAGAGCTACTAATGCATCAGATGTTGCAAGCTGCGTTCCAACACCTGACGCAAGTATTCTTAACGGCCCTTCAGGTACAGCAGCTGAAGCCTCCTGTACTGATGGGAAGAATCCTACGTTCTCCAACACTTTAACTTGTGTTTCAGGTCTTGTTAGATACTCTATGAGCTTCCATGCAGCGTCTTGGTTTGGAGCACCCTTAGGTATAGCTAATCCAGCAATTACCAGTATGAAACCTCTACCCTTAGGTCCTGCAGGTACAGGCACTACAACGAATTCGTCAGGCTTGTTAACTATGGCGTCTTTAATTCTGGCAGTATGATCCCATGCAATCCACACTTCCTCCTTAAGTAGTGGGTCAGCCATAGCATCCCAAGTGGTGCTACTTGGATGTACATACTTCCATAGTTCCCTAAGGTACTCCCATAACTTAACAGCATCATCGCTTGCGAAATTAACTACTTGTGCCCCAGTAAATGCCGGATACAAGTATCCATGTAGGAATCTTACAAATAATCCCTTAGGCCCTGCTGGGAATCCTACTTTAGGATCACCTGTTTTCTCATGTAGGTTCTTAGCCCACTTCAAGAAGGCCTCATATGTCCATTTAGATGATCCTGTTAGGACATCCTCCTTAGTTAGTCCTTCAGGTAAGTAGTCGAATGCCTTCTTATTAACAACCATAACATATGTTGCAGTCATCCATGGCACATAAGCTTTGATCCCATATAGGTGACTGTAGTCTTCAAGTACTTTCGGAAATGTTCTTCCACTAAGCGTTCCGAATTTGCTTAAATCCTCTAGCCAACCCTTAGATGCAAAGAAGTCTAATCCACCATGCAACTCTCCTATCACGCTTATCGTTACTTTACCTGCTTCCTCTTCTGATTCAAGTCTTGTAGCTAAGTCCTCGTAAGATGATGCGACAAATTCTACTTCAATACCTGTTTCCTCCTTAAACTCCTTCAATAAAACATCCTTCACAAATGCTTGTTCCTCTGGCGGGTTTAGCTGTGTTGAAACCCATATTATCTTCTTCTCCACCGGCTTAGGCGCCATCATCATTGCTGCGCCAGCAATAATAGCGATGATAACTATTACTGCTATGATTATTGCGGCTGTTTTAGAAATTGCTTTAGAACGCATACATTTTACACCCTTTTTAAACCATAATAACCAATTTGTTTCCTAAATTATTATTTCGTTCTAAGCTTAAAATTTTTAACGATGAATTTTGAAGCTAATACTCTTATAAACCTCGGCTGCGCGGATTCTAAAGTATGTCCAGAGTAGCTATAGAAATATATGCGAACCCTACTGTTCATTCGATAGTAGATAAGGTTATAGAAGGCTTAAGACTGCAAAGTAGGTTCTTTAATACAGTTCCGATAAGAGTGTATAGTAGAGGTGTTGTTAGCGACATATTCTACGCTGAGAACGAAATATTTAAAAATAATGGTGAAGAAGTTTTCTCAATAACTATTTCCGATATTACACCTAGAAACATTGTTGAAGACGTTTTGAACATAGAGTTACATAAAGCAATACTTTACTTCACAAATGATGCTGTTAAAGCTTTTAGATGGTATGCTGGAAAAATATTTTACAACGAAATAGAAAACATTATTGAAAGAAGCATTTACGCTAAATTAGTAGATACTGTTGAAAACAAAGCTGTAGTTGAAACTAATCCTAAACTTTCAAGATCCTTCATTAAAGTCTTCATAGAAAACGAAATACACGATAACGTACTCGACTATATATTATCTCAAGTAATGCTACTATCTCTCATAAGCAAAGAGTATGCCTCTAAAGATTTTGATGAAGAAGAAGTATTAGCATATATGTTAGCAACGTATGGTGAAGAAATGCTTAGAAAACCAACAAAGGAGAAGGGAACACAAATAGCTAAAGAACTGCTATATCTAACAAAATCCATTCTATAAGTCTTTGACCATAAATTACTAGTCACTCTTTTAGTATTTTGCAATACTTTTAGAAAACGTCTAATAGTTTTTTCTAAAATATTCCTTATATGACATGTATTCTTCTAGCTTCATATAGTAGAACTCTTCTTCAGCTTCTAACACTTTCACAATAACTTCTTTAGGAAGACCTGTTCTCCTAGCTATGAAAGAAACATTGTCATTATCTACCATAAGCTTTCCCTCAAAATGTAAGTTTTAACTCTATTATTTAGTATCTGGGTTTGGCAGTTTTACTTCAAACCCAGAGGGGTTCTCGCGCTTCCCCAACATTAGAGTGGGCTTCCTTAAGACGGCCTTTTACACTATTGCCCCAATAACAACCAATCTCTCTTCTTTATGTGGAAAATGCCCTATTGAATATTTAAATAGTGAAATTGTTCTGCAACACAGAACATTTTCTATATTTATAATTTCATAATGTCTTAATATTATTGGAGGCGTGTTAGTGTGGAAGAAAACATTAAAGACCTGCTTAAGACCCTAAAAACCATTGAGAACAGAATAATTAGCGTTGAAAACGTTTCAGCTGCAACAGCGTATCTTACATGGAGCTTAGCTGTAATAACATTCTGGGTTCTTGGAACAGTAATTTATAATAAAGTTTCTGGAAGTATGTTCGGAGTGTTTGCAACAATATACTGGATCATTGTAACGGCTCTCATCATATATTCTTATATTAATGTTGAAAAACGCATCATAACATTCTACATTAAAGTAGCTAGAGCTTACGAAAAAGAGTCTATTGAAAAGATAGCCGAAATTAACAATAAGGTTAAGAAACTCATAGCTTTAGAGTGGATAGCGTCCTTCATACTAGGTTTTCTTGTAGCACACATCTTAAACCGGATTGCTGCAATATCGTTTCCCTTATTCTTCTCAATAGGGTATCTCTTATCTCTAAGTTTAGGGAACTTCCTAATGTACTTAAAATGACTCCGGGAAATCTCGATAGCCATTTAAGGAAGCTTAGAAAAGCAGGGTATGTTGATATTGTAAGAGTAATAGGTTATGATAGGCCGAAAGTTGTAGTTAAAATAACTGATAAGGGGAGATATGAAACAGTAAATTATCTTAGCATTTTAAGGAGGATTCTTGAGAAGTACTATGTTAAACCCATATCTTAATTAAGCGTTCATACTTTAACCTGTAGAGAATATACAATACTGCTCCTCTAAGGTATACGTCAGCGAACATCCCTATCCATGCACCTATAGCTCCTAAACCCATATATGCTCCTAAGAAATAACCTAAAGCCAACCTTGCAGAAATCATTGACGCGATATTCACTATTGTCGGAACAACAGTGTTTCCGCCTCCCTCAAAAACTCCTGAAACTGTCATAGCGAAGCTAAGTCCTGGCTCGCTTGTTCCGGCAAGAATCAAATATATCATTGCTAAGAACGTTACTTCCCTATTTGAAACGAAGAATTTAGGAACATAAGGTGAAATAGCAGCTAATGAGAAACCAACTGCTGTTAAAAATATTAGTGAAAGCCTTATACCCGCCTCAGCTATTTCCTTAGCTTTAGCTATTCTCCTAGCTCCAATCTCATGGCCTACAAGGGCTGATGTCGCTATCCTGAACGCCATTGCTGGCATGAAAGCTAAGCTTTCAATCCTTAAACCTATCTGATGAGCCGCTAAAGCAACATAGCCGAACCTAGCTATTATGGAAACGTATATAAGGTTTAGAAGGGAAAACGCTGCTCTCTGAAAAGCTACTGGAATGCCTAGTTTGAAAATTTTGGAAACAATATCCCATGTCGGTAAGCTTATTTTAGGGGTTATTGTAAGCACTCCTTTCAAGCCAAGTGCAAGGTATAATGTGAGTATCATGTAGAATGATAATGAAGAAGCTATTCCGGCACCGAAAATCCCTAATTTGGGAGCGCCGAAAAGTCCGAAGATAAGTATGGGGTCTAAAATCATGTTGAAAACATTACCTAAAATACCTGTCTTCATAGGTGTTTTAGTATCCTTTGCCCCCCTTAGTGCGGAGTTTATTGTGAAAACAATGTACATTCCAGGTAAGCCTAAGAGTCTTGCGAAAAGATACTGTGTTCCCTTAGCAGTTACTTTAGGATCAACCACCACAATCCCTACTATTTCTTTAGCAAACAATATTCCTACAAGCGATGCTAAAGAACCAATAGTTAACGTCATTATAAGGGCTTCTCCAAAAACCTTTCTCGCAAAATCCTTTTTACCAGCTCCTAATCCTTGAGCGACAAGTATCGTAACTCCAGCTACAAAGGCAAATCCAGGAACCCAGAATGCCCATGCGATATATCCTGCACCACCTAATGCAGCTACATCTTCAACGCTAAGTTTAGATACGAAGTACGTATCGACAAGAGTGTACAGGCTTGTTAGGAAATACTCTATGAGGGCAGGCCATGCAAGCTTAAATACCTTCTTAGCTAATTCCATGTCGATTGGTTTCATTATAAGCACCGTTTGATGGAAATTCTAGTTAGTATGTGAAAATATTTTTATTGGTTCATAGTTTGTAAGTAGAACCTTAGAGGAGAGATATAGTAGGGTAAAGAATTAATGAACATAGTTGAGTCATCAGAAATACTTGAGAAACTAGGTTATGACTATGTGGAATTTAGAGAACCAGCGGTAAAGCCGAGTTTAACAGAGCTACGCTTCAAAGACATCATACCTGAACTTGAGAACTCTCCGGGTAGAGCTGGTGAAATAGCTAAGAAAAACCTTTACAAACATCAGGTAGAAGCTCTTGAGGCATTAGAGAAAGGAGAGAATGTGATACTTGTTTCAGGTACTGGAAGTGGTAAAACCGAAGCTTGGGCATTTTATTCGCTGAGAAACAGAGCGAAAACGTTGGTAATATATCCGACATTGGCTCTTTCAGCGGACCAAATAGATAGGCTTGAAAACTACTATAGAGCAGTTGGTTTAGGAGATAAGGTTTTCGAGGTTGATAGAGCAATTATTTCCAGCCTTATTAAGGTTAGAGGTATGGAATATGTTAGAAAGAGAATACACGATAGCTTACTTATAATTTCTAATCCAGCTTTCCTAATGCAGGATCTTAAAAGGATAGCTTCGCGAAAAACAAAGGCTTTCCTACGGGATTTCCTTAGAGAACTTGATGTTTTCGTAATAGATGAACTGGACTTCTATGGTTCCAAAGGAGCAACATTAATTATGGCAATGGCTGAGCTCATAGTGAACCATATTTCTAAGAGAAAGCCTCAAATAGTTGTTTTAACAGCGACATTAGGTAATCCTGAAGAATTAGCTTCATACCTAACGAAGCTTAACGGTAGAAAGACCAGAATTATTAAGGGGAAACCTTTTCGCGTAGAAAACAGAAGCTATCTTATCTTAGGTAAGAACCTAGAGAAACTCTGGGAAACACTAAGAAGCATGAAAGATGAAATCTCCCGTAAAGCACCCGAAATACTTGATTTCCTAGAAGACTACGATGTTTTCAGAAGATTCGCCTATAAAATAGTTGAAACCCTCAGATCCCAAGGACTGTACGTTCCAACACCAGCTCCGGACATTGTCGAATTACTTCTAAACTACATTAACTCTAACGAGAAAGGGCTAACGCTGGTTTTCACTAGGAGCATTAGATCTGCTGAGAAATTAGCTAAAACCCTTAAGTCTAAGCTTCCAATAGTTAAGCAAGATCTTGTTAAAACACATCACCACCTAATATCTAAGGAGGAAAGGAGAGAAATAGAAACTTTGGCTAAGGAAGGACTAGTTAGAATAGTTATTTCTCCTAGAACACTAACGCAAGGAGTAGATATTGGAACAGTAGTTAGGATTGTTCACTACGGACTACCCTCAGATGTTAGAGAGTTTAAGCAGAGAGAGGGAAGAAAGGGAAGAAGAGAGGAAATACCATTCACTGAATCGATAATTATTCCTATTTCAGCATGGGATAGAAGACTTATTGAAGCTGGAATTGAAACTTTCAAAGAATGGATTAATTTACCTCTAGAAAAAGTGTTCTTTAATCCTCAAAACAAATATGCTCTAATGTTTAAAGCATTGTTCAAACTGAAACTAGGAATAAACCTTGACCACGAAGAGCTTAAGCTACTTAAGAGCCTAGGGCTTGTAAAGCTTGAAGTTAAGATTTTCGGCAAAGAATATGGGCTAACAAAGGAGGGAGAAAGGGTATGGGAGAATCTCGGATTCTACGAGTACGGGCCACCGTATGGAGTAAAGAGACTAGTGGTTTCAGAGGAAGGCGAGGAACATTTCTTAGAGGAGGTTTCTAGGAGAGACTTTGTTGAAAAACTTCAGCCAGGATGTTTTGATCCAACAAGCGATTGCTTAGTTGTAGGTGTTAAAGGAAACAAGGTTATTCTTGAGAAAGACTTCTCTTTAGCAATAAACGAACATAATGAAATAAGGGATGCTTATGAAGAATACACGTTCATTAAGAAGAACAAATGGGGTGAAAGACCGGATTTAAAAGGCGACTACTACTCTGGGAAACTGTTTTCACAAGTAACCATGTATGTTAAAGTGCC
>CAZGLL010000013.1:0-44928 GCA_964526225.1 uncultured Desulfurococcales archaeon
AAACTATAAACGGCGGGGTAACATAGCGGGGTAGGGTAGCCAGGTAGCCCGCGGGGCTCATAGGAGCCCTGGGCGGCCCGGCCTCCTTTCTACCTCTCTCGTTATCCTTTTATAAGGAACTAGAGTTTTAAAGGGGACTTGTGAGGAAAGGTGTACGTTTCAACAAGTTCTTAGGATTGCTACTTACTGACAGCTGTCTTTCGGAATATTTGAGAAAAAACCATACAAAACTAGTGTGTTTCAGAGGATTAACTTTAGAAACCCTACATGCTTTATTAACTACACTACCCGATTTAGTCGAGACTGTAGAAATCTCGCTTAACAAGCAGAATTTTAAGAGGCTAGGAAGTTGCTATTTCGACTTAAAAATATTCCTAAGAAATTACGTTTCAAAATCCTTGAGAGAGGCTGTTAAACATTTAATTGTTAATCCTGAGAAATACGTTAGGAATTTAGGGTTTTCAGAAAGAGCAGCTTTATTGGCGGGAATAATTGATGGTGATGGTTATGTGGGTAAACCCGGAGGCTACATTGCCATTTCCTTTAACATGTCTAGCGAAAAAGGAAGAGTAATCTATAGAATCTTACACTCGCTGAAAGAACTAGGATACATTACTACGGGAAAGTATAGGTCAAAACCTCATTATGAGCAACAAATAAGATTTGTTAATTTAACATTTCTCGAGGAGACCATGAAATTCATATTTCATAAGAAAAGAAGGATTAGGTTACTTAGGTATTATGAGAACCTTAAGCAAATATATGAATGCAAGTACAGTGTTAAAGAATTGAAGGATCTCTTAGCTAAGGCTTATTCTGCATATGTAGACTTTAGATATTCTGAGAGAAGAACTGCACCAATACTTGTCATATATTTAAGAAACGAGGAAGGAAATAGAGTGATGAAGAAAATTTCCCAAAAGTGCAAAAAGAAATTAGAAGCACTACTTTACAATATCGAGAAATTAAAAGTAGAAGACAATGTGGCTAAGGCTTTAAGAAAATTTTTAGAACATAATAAAAGTTTATAAGTGCCACCTTTTCATACATTCTAATAGCCGGGCCGCCCGCCTCGGAGACACACTGAAAAGGTCGAACCCGAGGTCGGTGGTTCAAATCCACCCCCCGCTACCATTGGGGGGCCCCGCCGCCATTTCTATTTTGTTTCGATTTTTCTTAGGTTTATGATTATGTATTTTGGTATTTCGTTTTCGTAGAAGACTTTTATTGGTGCTTCTATGTTTTGTACGTTTTTTAGTATGTCCGCTATTTGTACTAGTTTGTCTAGGGTTTGCTGTAGTTTGTCTGAGATTTCTTCGTAAATTGGTATTATGTCTCTTGGGTTTGTTTCCACTATTATTGATGAATCATCTGTTATTTCAACTATTGGTGTTTTTGGAGGATGGGGAAGCCTAATACCGTATCTTAAAAGGTATGAGCGTAATGCGTCTTCCCTCGTAATCGCTTTGTTTAATTCGTCAATTTCTTTTAAATAATGAGCTATTAGCTCCCTAATTTTAACTATTCTATCCTCTAAATCTCTAAGGAGCTCCTTTAAACTACCATAGCTCCTCTCAACAACCAAAGGTGACAACAGCTACCCCTTCAAAACCCATCGAACCCATATACGCTAAATAATGTTCTGGAAGAAAAGTATTAAACGTTTTTACCTTTAAATCTTAGCTAATGCTTCCACATCAACGCCTAAGGATTTTAAATCTTCAAGAGCCATCCTATACATGTTCGAAGGGTCGAAACTATACTTGAAAATATATCTAGCAACCTCCCAAACATCGAGAATGTTCCTAGCAATAAGCCACTTAAGAAATATAGCCCTCTTATGAATATCCTCCAAAACATCGTCAACAGTTATACTTGACTGCTCAGCAAGCTCCCTAAGCAAAACAGAGTTGTCAAAGTAAACCTCATGAACATCTTTCACAGGATCCCACTTCATAACAGTTCTGAAATCATTATAATCGGCAACTTCCTGAGCAATAGTAACTTTCCTTTCAACCTTAAGCCTAGTGGGAGTTCTAGGTTTAACAACCCTCTTAATATGCATGAAAATGTTCATAAGCTTCATGTATGTTGGAGGAATATTCATAGGAGGCGAAGTAAGCCTCTTAATAGCGTAATCTAAGGTTTCAGCGTGAATAGTACTTAAACCGCCATGACCTGTATTATGTAGCAGTATAGGTACAGAACCTCCGAAGAACGACTCCGTCTCAGGTACCGATATGTCGTATACGTACCCTTTATAGGGCTTCTTCCTTATTTTCTTTACTTTCACAATTATAATATCGCCATTGATTAATGCCTCTAACTTCCTTAAGTAGCTCATGCTGAAATCAGTTAATTTACCTTTCTTCTTTATCCATTCAATAACCTTAAGCGCTACTTTCTTAGACACAAATTTTCTCTTCCTTATGTACGTTAATTCTAAAGGCATAGACCTAGGTTTCGCATGCACAATTAACTTAAGTAATAACTCAACAGGTATTCTCTCCGAAGCATTTGGCCTTTTATACCTCTCGTCTAGGTAGATTAATACGTTATAGTACTTTCTACCTAAATTCTTACCCAAGCCTTCCTCTACCACCAACTCTGAATAGAATCCTGCATAGCGTGCAAGCCATAGTAATTGATAAGCTAATTCCTTATTGGATGTAATGTAGCTTGTATATCTTCTCCTAAGCGTTCTACGAGCATCAGCCACTAGCCCCTCTAAGAATGATTTCACAACATTCTTAGGCGAATTCCATAGTATTGACGGTATTCTCTTATTGGTTAATTTATCTCCTAACAACTTCTCAAAAACTGTAGCAAGCAATGTGTGTGGATATTCGTAAATCGCGTATGTACCACGTTCATTAATTACAGGCTTTACGTTAAACTTATCATACATTATCTTAACTACTTTCTCTGCTATGTATCCCTCATCCGCTCCAAAGGTGAAGCATATTCTCTTACCTCTATGGTGCTTAATACATCCATCAGCTATGTAAGCACCAAATAGAAAAGCTAATGCTTCATCCAGCACTAGTTTAGAAGGCAATACATATTTGCTTCTTCTCACTCTAACGGTTAATGAATTACTCTTAATGCTTAAGTCATTAACCCTATCTCTTAGTTTTATGTACTGCTGTACAGGTATAGGATTCTTTCCTTTAGCGTATTTTCTAAGCTCTTCAGGCAGTCCATCCACATATACTTCGTCACAGTCTTTAACAAGCTCCATAACATCTACGGTCTTATACTCCTTACTACTCTCACTATTTCCTTTGAACGAAATCAGTAAGTCACTTTCACGTAATTTACTAACAGGTTTCTCGATTATTCTTAAGTCGTTAGTATTAAGTACGAATACGCTATGACTACCTGTTGCCTCAATCTTACCTCCCCCTTCATACTCTATCTCATATATTTCATCAGTACTATGCCTAAGAACGTACTTTATTGGTTTCCAAGTAATGTTGAATCCATCATTACTTAGCACATAATACCCGTTTACGAACTTAGCTACCCGTTCCTCACTTTCTCTATAGAATTTATCAATGAATTCACCGATCTTAATTAATTCTACATTACCTCTTTCATCTCTAATAAGTATGGGTGTATCGTAAGATACACTAGCCATTGCTTGAAATAGTACGAATGCTTCTTCGCCTCTAACTTCACCTACAATAATGTAGTCGGGCCTATATCTTAAACTAACCTTGATAAGGTCGTAAAGCGTTATTTCACCAGAAGTTTGACCCATTAAAGCATAGCTAGCCCTAGTTGAAAGCTGAACCCAGTTCTCATGGGGCAAGTTAAGCTCAGGAGTGTCTTCAACAGTGACAATCTTCATACCTGGCCTGATGAAGAGACTAAAAGCGTTAAGTAATGTTGTTTTACCAGCACCAGTACCTCCAGCAATCATGAATGTTCTTCTCTTCTCAACCATGTACCAAATATAGGCTGCAAAAAGCTCGTTAATAACACCTGACTTAATAAGTTCAGTTGGTGATAGAGGCTTCTCCCTAAACTTACGAATAGTGAACGTAGGCCCCCTAGGTGAAACCTCTGTTCCAAAAGTAGCAGCTAACCTATGCTTCTCAGGAAGCATAGCATCGAGAATCGGAAAGGCTATGCTAACATGCTTACCTGCCATATGGGCAAGTCTCATGATGAAATCGTTTAAATGGTCAGTAGTGTTGAAAATAATGTTTGTAGGTAAGCTCTCATATTTCTTATGCCAAACATATATTGGCTTACCTGCACCATCACAGCTAATGTCTTCGATATTGGGATCTCTCATAAGAGGATCTATTGGACCATAGCCTAGAAGGTTTCTTTCAACATAGTAGAGTATCTTAGCTCTCCTACTACCTGTAAGCTTAAACACTGATCTATACTTATTAGCTAACCTTATAACTTCACGAGCAACATAGGTTTTCAAATCCTCAATAGACTCAGCAGGTTCAAGTTCCTCGGTTAAAATATCCACTAGTTTCTCTAGAATTTCCTGCTCATCCCCAGATAAGGTAAATTCTTCAACATAGTATCCGAGCATACCTCCCTTTTCAGGAATAGAAACAATATTAACCTTAGCAAATGGCTCATAAACATAGTATGTTTCGATAATAGTGTATGTTGGTTTAAGAGGTAGAATCGTTATTGGCTCACGCTTAATGATGCCCTTAATTATTTCCTCTACTCTCTTCTTACCTCTTCTCCTAAGGAGTTTGGAAAGCTTTTCAGCAAGCGAACCCTTCTTCCTACCAAAAAATCTTTTTCTAATCTTAAACCTTACCATTCCGTTTACACCTGCTGAACAGTAAATGGAGCTGAAAATACTTCAAGCATAGGTGAGAGTATGAGTAAAAGTAAGGTGAGACCTGTAAGTACGATGGCGTGTTTGAATCCAGCAGACACTGTTCCACTAGATATTTTACCGGTAATTAAGCCCATAATGTAAACGTTAAATATCGTAGCAGGCATAACAAGCATTAAAGCATTCCTGTAAGCTCCAACGCTGATAGCTAAGTTTTTCATGAAAACTGATAGAAACACCATAGAAACTATTATTGTTAAAGCGCCAATGTAAGGTATGACCATAAGTGTTTTCATAGAGGAGGCTTTTTCTTTCTCAACATGCTCAGACATTTCAGCAAACCAAGCCATACTCTCAATGGTTTCGGGACTACCACCACCAACTTCAATAGCGTCTGTAAGTATGAATAGGAAAACCCTAGCTCTCCAAGCCCTAATTTTAGAACTTAAAATGCTATAGATTTTTGATAGTGAAAAGCCTAGTGAAAGCCTCATCGCCATATCCTTAAGATACTTGCTGAAAATACCGTAATCTCTTGAAGCCAAAACTATAATGCTTTTCTCAGGAGATAAACCGGTTTTACGTATTTCAACAAGATCTCTTAGAAACGCCGTTATACCCTTATTTAAACCTCTATTTTCCCTACCGATAATTATTTCGTAAATTGCCGATGGAATTGTAGGTATTGTTAAAGCCAAACCTAAAGCTATTGAAGAGTAATAAGCAGAGTCGATACCTAATGCTTCGCCAAAAGCCGAAATAGTGATTACGAAGGGTTCGAAAACCTTGTAAATTGCTGTTTCCTTAGGAAGGTAAAATGGGAGAAACATTTCAATAGTTAAAATTATTATTAACGGAAGAGTTATGCCGAAAAATACTATGTAAGGTCTAATTTCAGTATAGGGTTCCTTATACTGGACAATGTCAGCAATATACATGACCATTCCGGAAACAAAGGGTAAGAAAATGTATGAAAACAGGAAAAGTGTAGCACCGCTAAAAGCTGAAATACTTACTTCAGGAATTGAAGTGTTAATTAAATATATTGCATCCATAGCCAACATTACGAAAATTATTATTGCAAGATAAGCTTCAAGAATTGTTGCCATACGATCACCGGCAACTCTCATTTTACTTACAAGATCCATGAAGAGCCCCTGAACTTTCCTTTTAAGGTAATCGTAGAGGTCCCCGCCAACACGTATTGTAGCAGCATATCCTAAAAGCAGGTCCTTAAACATGTCACTAGGGCTTCTCTTAGCTAAATCATCAAATGCTGCAATAGGATCTTTACCTAAAGCTTTAACTACAATTACGAATCTTGAAGCATAATATGATATTCTCTTGAAAACAGTTTTTGCTATAGAAAGCCTTTCAAACGCCTTATGAGGGCTTAATCCTCCCGTAGCCATTATCGTCAAGTACGCAACAGCATAAGGTACTTCTTGATCCATAGATCCGCCTCTACTAGCAGCAACAGCTCTCGGAAAAATTTGTCCGAAAAATACAAGCACTAACGGCGGAAGCATAACTAAAACAACAGCTAAGACCATTATTAACTGGTTTATAACCGGAGTTAAAAGAACTATTAAAATAAATGATATTATTGAAACTATTGTTGAAACAATAAATAAGAAACCTACGAAACTAGCGTAAGCCTCATAATATATTCTGATGTTAGCATTCCTAACAAGCGACGTTATGTTAGGGAAAATTGCTAAAACCATTTTACCTAAAAAACCGAATTTCGAATAAACAAAGTCCCAAAATTTATCTCCAAATTTTAACTTAACCTCTTCCTCTCCCTTCTCCTTAGGCTTAAGTTTCCTAAGCTTAAGCTTTAACACTTATTATCCACCGAATTTACCGTCTAATTTCTTACTATTACCTGTAAATATAGGTTTATCTACGCTTACCATTTTCTCCACGTAGTCCCCCTAGGAACTTAATTAGTGCTGACTAATACGCTAATGTATTTTTCCGTATTAACGTAGGTATTATTATCTTTGAATATTTAAAACTTAAGGCTTCTCATTAACTACTTAACGTGGCCAAAATGTATGAATTATCTAAAACTAGGGAAGCTGAAGCTCTACCATTAACCACCCTGTCTTTAGAGGAAGTTCTTGAAGGATATGTACAGCACCTAGTAAGTATTGGGCGCTCAATTAAGCTGGTATATGCTATATCGAAATACGATGGCATATTAGCTCTTAAAGACTTTATGAGCACTTTTGCAGATAATAAATTAAGTATTAAAATCGATGAGGATAAAGCAGAGGATTTCGTATTAGCTCTTCTAACAAAGGACCTTGAGAACTTCGTTGTAAAAGTAGCCGCTTTATCAACAGCTAATTCCACTTTAGAAGCAATAATTACCAAACATGCGGTTTCAAATGAGCTAAACAACATTGTAAAGGATGTAACAGGAGTAGACATTAACAAATTAAGGCTTAATATAGAAGGGAAAGTTAGAGCATCAATTATAGCTAAATATGTTGTAGTATCATGCGATGCTATTTTAAAGTAAAAATTTTTATTTAGAACTTAGATCCTCAGGTTGTTTTAATTATTAGCTTTATGGGTTTTCCATCTTTAAATACTACCCTAACCTTTGCAGGTAATTCCCCTAGTTCTACAAGTGGTTCTACAGCTTTTCTAACCTTTTGAAAACTCAGTATTCTCTCCTGAACGTCAGCAACGAGATCTTCCATAAGTGTTGCTTCATCTTCTACGGTAGGGTTAACTAGTAGTTTTATGTCTTTAAGATCAACTTCCTTACTACCTATTTTCTCTAATCCTCCCACTATTTTTGAAAGAGTTTCCCTAAGTTTCCTAGCTTTTTCAGCTTCAGCTCTAAGATCCTCAACAACTTTCAGAAGTTCTCCAAGATTGTTCCTAAGATTCTCAATTTCCTTGTCAAGATATCTTATGAATTCTTCAATATTTGCGTATTCTTTTATTTCTAAAACCACTTTTTACACCTAAGCTAACATATTCATTGCTAAGTAATATAAGTTTATACATTATAGTTTAAATATTATGGTAGGAGAGATATTACAAGATGAAGTATGCCTGAGAGATTAATTAAGGAAGTTGATTCTCAAATTGATACTTACAGTAGAAAACTTGAAGATACTGTTTTTAAAGCTAGAATTACGGCCTTCGGAGAGTATGAAGGATTCAATAGAGGAAAACCTGAGGAACTAATAAGACAAGTTTATGAGAAATTAAACTCTGAAAACTGCTACTACATGAAACTCTCGTTGAAAAAGGGGACAGAATGGGATGAATTCGAGTTTGTTTCGTGTTCGAAAAAACTACTAATGATCCTCAGTAGGGTAGATGGTAAAACCTTTTATGGAAAAGAAGCTTTGCAACAATTTATTAATTTAAAGAAGGAACAATATTCAGTAGCAATACTTGAAT
This sequence comes from uncultured Desulfurococcales archaeon, assembly GCA_964526225.1. Classification (GTDB taxonomy): domain Archaea; phylum Thermoproteota; class Thermoprotei_A; order EX4484-217-1; family EX4484-217-1; genus DRYM01. Next base: position 8,249 of record CAZGLL010000013.1, read on the forward strand.
CAACAAAGTTCCCTGAAAAAACGCTTTCAACAGCACCTTCACAAGTTAAAGCTAAGCCGAAGCCAACACAAGTAGAAACTAAACCAACACCCAAACTTACACCGAAAGCTGCTCCAAAGATTGTTAAGGAAGAAGTAAAACCAACACCTTCACCGCCTAAAGCTAAGGAAGTAAAACTTAGAAGCTTCTTCACAAAAACGGTTTTACCGGCTATTCTAAATAGAGAAGATTTAGTTAAGAAGCTGTGCCAAGTATATACGGAAGTTTATGGATATAGATTTAGGAATTCTAAAATAAGGGTTACAGATAAGGACATAGAGCTAATAATCGAGCTATCCTCAACTCCATCAACATGGGCAAAACCTGAAGAAGTAGTAAATAACTTACTAAAAACCCACATAGCACCTAGAATAGATAAGTGGGTAAAAACGAAGGTTCCAATAAAAATAAAGTTAATCACAAATGGGAAACTGAGCGCGGAAAAATCACGTGCAGAATAAACACCCCCACCCCTCCCTTTCCAGTGGAAAACTTCAGAGACTAAACTGAAACTAATCCTTGAACTCTTTTTCTATAACATAAAACTATTGATGAAACAAAGCTTTACCCTATATTCTCCGGTTTAGCCAAAATTTTTCTCCTATATGTGATCCTTCTCCAGTGGAAAGGGAGGGGTGGGGGTGTTTATATTGTAACTTTCTGTATTAGTTTATGTATTTCTATGTCTCTCAAGACTATGAGGTAAGCTGAAGCTGTATTGTCTATCCAAACACACTTTCCTGTTGGTTGTCGGATTCTTGGTGAACATCTCTTCGCCTAGGGGAACTGCAGCTCCTATAGGTAGGAGCGGAGGATAAAGAGCTGTGATGAACCCGTTCGTAGTAAATACAGTTTGCTAAATTTGATAAGTGAAGCTAAGGACGAGGTAAGCAGTGTTATGACTGGGCTTTAGCCTTTATAAGGTCTATTTTTGTTATTATTCCGATGATTTTTCCTTTGTCAACTATGAGTACTGCAGGATACTCGAAAAGTAGAAGTGAAACCGTTGAAATCTTGGTTGATGGTGGTAAGGTAGGTAATGGTGGATCCATAACTTCTGAAACTTTTCTCTTAAAAAGCACTTCTGATTTCTCCTCTAAAACTCTTTTTAGAAGTGTTGTATCGATAACTGTTCCTATGATTTTGCCTTGATCGTCTACTACAGGTATTTGTGATATACCGTATCTGTCCATGAGTTTTACTGCTTTTTCAACTAGATCATCAGGCTTTAATGTTATTACTGGTGAGTGCATGATTTTCGTAATATCCTCACTCTCCTCTAACGCCTCATTAATTACCTCAAGTATTTTCTGAAGTGTTGAAAGCCTTGGATTAATATCTCCCTTCTCTATTCTAGCTATTAATGATTGGCTAACACCTGCTCTCCTAGCTAGTTCCTTCTGAGTTAATCCAGCCTTAATTCTTAACTTTCTAAGATCCTTTGGTGAAGGAATCCTTATTCCCGCCATAGCTCTACAACTACACAGTAGTTCTATTGTACACTATACTATGTTAAAGAATATATATTCGATTGGTAAACCTAAGCCATAGGTGTTTAACAGGAAATGTCGAAATACATGAAAATTTATGATAAATACTTAACAACATGTCCTTCATGCGGGAACAGTAGTTTCTCATTAGTAGAGTTTAGCTACAAAACACCCTTCTTCGGAGAAATACTTATCCTATCCGGGAAATGCTCTAAATGCGGTTATAGATATTTTGACACAGTTAATTTAGAAGAACATAGGCCAGTAAGGTTTATTTTAAAGGTTGAAGATCCTAAAGAGTTAAACTCTATGGTAATAAAGTCTTCAACAGCTAAAATCGAAATACCGGAGCTAGGAATAACTATTGAGCCAGGTCCTTCAGCACAAGCATACATATCGACTGTTGAAGGAGTTCTTTATAGGGTGCTTGAGGTTTTAGAAGCTTATCCTATGGAAAACCGTGTAAAATATGAGAGAAAGAAAGAGGAAGTAATGAATGCGATCAATGGTGAGTCAAGGTTCACATTCATACTAGAAGACCCCTATGGTAATAGCCTCATTATACCTAAGAATAAAAAGAACTTAGAAGTAAAATATCTTGACGAAGTTAAAATGGAACAAAAAGCCTAAGAATAATCACTATTGCTGTTAATGCTACAGCTAAGGCAATTACGAAGTGAGGACGCATTTTAATTCCGGTGTCAAGTTCTTCGTAAAAGCTTATTATTCCTGCAGCACTTAAAGGTCTGACCTCACGTTCTCTTCTCTTCTTAGTCCTAGGCATTATCTACCATTCCCCGCTAGTTTATGAGGGAAACGCTTAATATAAATCTTTAGCACTCATGTATGTTCTGAGTGTAGAGATGATAGCATATGAGGATTTCGGAATTTCAAAAAATAATAAGGGACGTTTATTTCGAGAAAGATAGTAAAAGAGGTTTAGGTAAAACGTTCATGTGGTTTATAGAGGAAGTGGGAGAACTAGCTGAAGCGTTAAGGAGGGGAAATAGAGAGGAAATAGGAGAGGAAATGGCAGATGTACTGGCATGGCTTACTTCGCTAGCTAATCTCATAGGTGTTGATCTAGAACAAGAAGCTCGAAGAAAGTATGGAAAGGGAGAATGTCCGAGATGCAGACATAAACCATGTATTTGTAAGGAAACTTAGTGTGTAACTCCCTTAATAGCCCTTATTATTTCTAATGCTTTCTCTGGATCCTTTTCAACAATAGTTCCCGTAACTATTGCATTAGGTTTTGCCTTAGCCACTCTTTCAGCATCTTCTACGGTCCTTATGCCACCACCTACAATAATGAACATGTGTTTAGGAAGAACCTTCTTAGCATAAACTATTACTTCAGGGGGTACTGGTTCCGGAGCTCCGGAACCTCTTTCAAAATAAACAAACCTCATACCCATCATCGATGCAGCCAGAGCATAAGCTACAGCTAATTCAGGCTTATTTACCGGTAAAGGCCTAGCCTTACCTATTACTCCTGCCGCTCCACCTTCACCTAAAATAATATATGCTGTTGGCAGAGGCTCAATACCGTATCTTTTAACTATTACTGAACCTAGAACTTGTGCTCCAACGATGAAGTATGGATCATCCGAGTTAAGCAGCGACATGAAAAGTATAGCGTCAGCGTATTTTGAAATACCTGTTACGTTTCCGGGAAAGAGAATTACAGGTATTTTTACAGCTTTCTTAACAGCTTTCACTATAGAGTCTACGTCTTGTTCTGAAATGCCTATGCTTCCGCCTACAAAAATGGCATCTGTTCCTGCATCAAAGGCTTTTTTAGCTATTTCAGCAGCTTCTTTAGGTAATGTTTTATCGGGATCTATTAGTGTAAAGTGAAGTATTTCTTTTGAAGCTTTTTTTCTAAGATATTTCTCAACTTTACCTAGCTTGATCATGCTTCAACAGCTTCTCCTTCAGCTTCTTCAGAAGTTTTCTCAATAAACTTGTACTCTAAAGTTCCACTATAGAATCCGTCAAGAAACTTCGCATAAACGTCTACGTTTTGGAAAAGCTCCGGAACATCTAGTTCAGCATATAGTCCACAGTATCCGCATTTAACAGTAGCATGCTTCATACCATTCTCAGGTTTCGAAAGCTCTATTAAAATCGATGTTTTACCACAATTAGGACATTGGAAAATGTTTGGAATAGTTTTCTTAGGCCTCCTCGCTACAAGCTTCCTCTTCTTCCTCCTACGTCCCATACTGTACCACTAGTATTTAGACTAGAAGTTGTTGCTTTAATGCTTTGCTTCCTTGTTTTTAACAGAATTCTCTATTGTGATATAGGTGTCTACTATAATTAGAACGAGAAGTGCTAACGCAACTATGGTCACTATCGTAGCTAACATGACTGAACAGGAGACCCCGCATATGGGTTATGAGATTACGCCTCATTAACTACTGAGCACCTCCTTTATTTGAGGTTTATCTCCTTAGAAGTAAATATTTGTGTAGAGTTGCACTTAATTGACGCTTTTCTATTTCATCATAAATTTTCAATACTTCATCAACTGGTAGGTTGCTTACACATCTATATTTACCATATGCTTCAGCTACCACTTGAGCTACTAAATGGTAGCATGTAGGTATCTTTTTTCTTTCCACAACGTTTATTTCGAAATCAACACATGAACAAAAGGTTTTAGGAATTATAATGTAGGTTCCTGTTCTCCCTAAGAAGAACCAATGTATACTTCCATCCTTAGCTTTAACCATAACTACTCTGTTTTCAAAAATTGCCTCTTTAACTCTGCGACCTCTATGGCTTCCCAAAACCCTATTTACATATTCCAATGTAGTCATTAGATCATGTTTTTGAGCATAATCCTGGATCCTTAGGAGTATCGAAAAAGTTTCTTCAGCGGTCAACGAGAAATCACATCCACTCTGTCAGGATAACCTACGATAACCATGTCGGCTAGATTTATAAATAACCCTGTTTCGACAATTCCGGGTATTTTCTTGAGTTCTCTTTCTAAGCTTTCGGGATCTCGAATTTTCACATAGAGGTCGATTATTACGTTTCCGGAATCAGTTATTACCGGACCATCTTTACCTTTCCCGCATATTCTAATTTTCGGGTTAAGACCTTCCCTTACAAGTTCGTTGAAAACCCATCCTAGAGCGTAAGGCATTACCTCTACTGGTAAGGGTTTCTTCTCACCAAGGACATTTACGATCTTGGTGTAATCTACAATGTATATTCTTTTCTTAGAGAAATATGCAAGTATTTTTTCACGTAGTAGAGCTCCACCTCTACCCTTAATCATTTCAAGGTTTCTCGTAACTTCATCGGCTCCGTCAACATAGGCATCCGGTTTTTCAGTTAGGAACTCTGTTGAAATAACTTTTAACCCTAAGTTTTGAAGTTTAATTAAAGTATCATATGATGAAGCAATAAAGGTCTTGTTTGAGAAAACATCTTTTTCCGAGCCCATTTTGGCTATAAGTTTTTCAACAGTAGAGCCTGTTCCTATACCGATAATTTCTGCATCGTAAAGATATCTTAATGCTTCAGAAGCAGCTTTTTCCTTAGCTTCCTCAATTAAACTACTCATTGCTAAGCACTCTAAAACATTATAACTATATTGTTGGTGGGCCCGCGGGGATTTGAACCCCGGACCACGGGGATTTCCGCCTTCCCTAATTTATGTGGAAGGTCCCGAGTCGGGTAGCCTCATATAAGCCTTATCTCGGCTATACCCCGCATTCTCCCAGGCTAAACTACGGGCCCCGGTGAAAGGATTAATTAACTCTAAAATATAAGGTTTTATTTACGGAGGAGGTTTTCAAAACATTAATGGCTATGTGGTGTTACTGTGGTTACGAAATTCATTATAGATTCGGTTGCTAGGAGAATAGCTGGAGACATAGTTTGGAGTCATAATCCAGGAGCTATTATGAGGAAATGGCGGGAAATATTCAATGCTTCACAGATAGAGGTAAGCAGGGCTATGGGTATTTCGCCAAGCGTAATAAGCGACTATGAGAAGGGGAGAAGGACTCCTGGCTCAATATTTGTTAAGAGATTTGTCGAAAGCTTACTTTCAATAGATGAGAATAGAGGATGGGTTGTAACTAAAAAACTTGCTAAAACACTAAACATACATCTTGACAGTATTGAGGATATGTGCGAGTTTGAAGAACCAATACCTATTTCCGACCTCATAGAACTTGTAAAAGGAAAGCTACTTACAAGATCGGATTACGGCAAAGTCATTTACGGATACACTGTTCTAGACAGTATCAAAACTATTCTTTCACTTTCCGGAACAGAGTTCTATCAGCTAATGGGAATGACCAGTGAAAGAGCACTTGTTTTCACGAAAGTCAGCGCTGGTAGATCGCCTATGGTTGCCGTAAGAACATCGCCTATAAAGCCTGCTGCAGTAGTTCTTCATGGTCCTAGAAAAGTTGATGAATTAGCTATAAGGCTTGCAAATATAGAGAAAATCCCCTTAATACTATCACTACATAAGACAGTTAAGGACATAATATATTCGCTAAGGAGGGCTTGTGAAAAAAGATAAAAAGCCTATTAGCCCTCCTTTCTAGCCTGTATAAGAAGTATTGCTGCAGCAATATCTCCTTCAGCTTCTTCAAGAGCTTTCAAAGCTTCCTCTCGAGAAACCCCTGTCTGGGACATAACAAGCTCAATATCTTCTTCTGATATTTCAACTTTCTCCTTAGGCTTCTCTTTTTCAACAATTCTCCCCATAACTTGAACTATTGTTTCACCACCTCTCATCTTCATTATGAGCACTTGTGGTTCTTCAATAACGTAGTTTTTGTCTTCGGCCTCTATTGTAACTCTCAAAACACCTTCAAGAGGCTTCATTTCCAAACCTAGTCTCTTCATAAGTCTTCTTAGCTCTCTAGGTGAAAACCCCCTCATAGCTACTGCCTCTTTCCGGAAAATTCTTCTCGTTTGAATAGGTTTAAGCCATAATATTTAAGTTTCGATAAGCTTTATAACTTAGTGCTACTTTCAGATACGGGAAACTTAGAAGGAGCAGTAGAAGAGAAGGCCAAGGAAATGGGTAAATTAACGCTCGAAATCTTAGGTGGAGGAGAAGAAGTAGGTAGATTATCGGTACTTGTAAGTAGGAATAATGCGGGAGTGCTTTTAGATTGCGGAATAAACTTCGATGAAAACGGAAACCCTCAAATGCCACTTTACGTTCCCCCTAAGAGAATTAAAGCAATAGCTCTAACTCATGCGCATCTTGACCATACCGGAGCGGTTCCACTCTATTTTGTTTCTTCAAAAATACCAACATACATGACGAAAGCTACAAAGGACATGCTCAGACCTTTAATGGAAGATTACCTGCATATTTCAGGATATTATTTACCATTCGAATACGAGGAAGTAGCTAAGCTCTTCAAAAACACTAAGACAGTTAAATACGGAGAGCATGTAGAGATAAACGGTTACACATTAGAATTTATTAACGCAGGCCATATTCCCGGAAGCATGTCGGTAATAGTCAATGTTGGAGATAAAAGAATACTTTTTACAGGAGACCTTAACTTAGTAGAAACAGAGCTCGTATATCCAGCGAACTATAGAGAGGAAGCTAAGGACGTAGATTTCTTAGTTATAGAGACAACATATGCTGCAACAGAGCATCCTAGAAGAGAAGATGTTGAAAAAAGATTCATAGAATCAGTTAAGGAGGTTCTAGAAAACAATGGAATAGTTCTCGTACCTGCCTTTTCAGTTAGCAGATCTCAGGAAATTTTAGTTGTTCTCAGAAAATATGGAATAGACGCTCCAGTATATTATGATGGAATGATTAGGGAAATAAATAGAATATTCCTGTCTAATAAAGAATTCCTTAAAAACCATGGGCTATTAAGGAAAGCCATAAAGGACTTCATAGAGATTAGAGGATGGCAAGATAGGAAGGCAATCTTAGAAAACGGAGGACCTGCGGTAATAGTTGCTTCATCGGGAATGCTTAGAGGAGGACCTTCATCCTATTTCCTAAGGAAAATATACGGTAGAGAGGAAAACGGAATATTCCTTGTAAGTTTTCAAGCACCAAATACTCCAGGAAGGCTCATTATTGAAAGGGGAATATTTGAGGAAGGTATGGTTGAAAAGGTTAAAGCAAGGGTTGAATGGTTCGATTTTTCATCTCATGCTGGTAGAACGGAGCTTTTGAAAGCTGTTAGCGATTTAAGAGGTTCTCTTGAGAAAGTAATTTTAGTTCACGGAGAACCCGATGCTCAGAGAAAGTTTGCTGATGAGGTAAGTGAAAAATATGGGTTAAACGTTGTAATAGCTAAGAATGGAGGTAAAATAGTTATTTAGACTTCTACTATTTTAACCTTAACGTTTTTAAGTATTTCATCTGCTTCTTCAGGCTTAACCTTCAATGTATAAAGATACTTTTTAGTTCTAAGCTTAAGCTTAACTACGTTTTTGAGCCTCTTAACCCTGCATTCAGTAGCTCTTTCCGCTATTTTAAGGAATTCTTCCTTACTATGTATTTCAATAGGCATTTTCTAGATTCCCCAGCTAAACATTGTTTCTAAAGTAGTCACTTATGAGTACTTAATTTAGAAAATAAATGTTTCTATTTACGCTACTTAGGAACTATGTGGTGTTTTCTACATCTTGCCTCGTAAAGTTCCTTTCCTCCAACAACTATTCGTGGACTATTGTAGGGTGCAGGTTTTCCATTTATTAGTCTTTGGCTACGTGTTGCTGGAGCTCCACAAACGCTACATACAGCTGTTAAGTATGTTACATCATCCGCTCTAGCCATAAGCTCCTTTATTGTTTCGAAAGGTTCCCCTCTGAAGTCAAGGTTTAATCCTGCAACAATAACTCTAACACCCTCATTAGCAAGTTTTTCACATACGTCAACAAGAGAAAGCGGGAAGAAATGGCCATCATCAATACCTACAATTTCTAATTTCTCCTTCTTAGCTATTTCGTAAATTTTCTTCACACCATCGTCGCTTGTTGGAACAACATATGCAGGATATGTTAATCCATTATGTGTTGCTACAGAATCAATACTGTATCTAACATCTAGGCTTGGCTTAAAAATCCCAACTTTTCTCTTAGCGTATCTCTCACGTTCAATACGTCTAATGAGTTCCGTAGTTTTACCTGCAAACATGGGGCCTACTATGACCTCGAGAAACCCTATATCGTAACCTAGCTTCACCAACACCCCTACACCATAGCTTAACTGTTACAGTAGGCAATATTAAAGAGTAGTGGCTGGTGAAACCGTTTTTACCAGGGAGTACATTATTTCAAATGGGAGCCATGGTTTCCTTCGAAGAATTAGCAACAGTAAAGAAAAGCTTTGAAAACATGTTTTCAGACGAAATAAGAAGTCTTGAATTTAAGGGGGAAACCTTAAAGATTGCTTTTGAAGATCCCATAAGCACATTTAAGCTTGCTCTAGCCCTAATACTAGCTTTAAATCTTAACGTTGAAATTCGGGAGGACATGTTAGCTATTAATTTAAAGAGAAAACGTTGCATGTCCTGCGAATGTAATGTAGGAATATATGCTAATTACGATGAAATAGTTGAAATAGAGAGGGAAGTCCATGGGCTAAGTAGGCTTGAAGAATACGCTAGAATAAAGCTTAGTTTACCTGAAGCCCCAGGTCTCTCAAGAGTAATAATCTCTGGCAAATGTGCAACAAAAAGCCTCATTATCCTACTCTACAACTTCCATAAGGCAGGATTTAGTATGGCATATATAAGGAGAAACACAATAACACTTACAAAAACACCGCTTAATCAGGTGGTTACATACGAAACTGTTTGATCTACATGAAGACCTGTCATCATATATTCTTAAGGGGAAAAGGGAAATAGACTTTAGAAGGAATGCTAAGAGACATGCTGACATACCTAAATATTTAAGGTCAAATACGAAAGCTATCGTTGGTGCTGTTTTCCCAGCAAAACACCTTATAGAGGATCCTTTTAGCAAACACTACTATTCATTTAAGAATTCGTTTGAAGAATCGCTAAACCATATTCTAACATACTATAGGCTTGTAAGGAAGTATAGGGAATTCATTATCGTTGAACGAAAAGGGGAATTATTGAAAATTTTCGAGCGCTTAAAGAAGAAAATAGGGTTAATACTTGGGCTTGAAGGAGCTTATCCTTTAAGAGAACCTGACGAACTTGAAATATTTTATAAGCTAGGTATTAGAGTTCTAGGGTTAACGTGGAATGTCGATAATCAATATGCTGCATCATGTATGACAAGTAAGGATTATGGATTAACATCTCTCGGTGAAAAACTTGTTGAAAAAGCATTGGACTACGGTTTAGTTATAGACTTAGCTCATGCAAGCCCTAATACAATGAAAGATGTTCTCTCAATTTCGGAGAAACCCGTAATAGTAAGCCATACTGGTTTAAGGAAGTTTAACGATTCACCTAGGAATGTTGATGACGAAATAGTTGAGCTCATCAAACGTAATAGAGGAGTTATAGGTATTTTCTTTGTTTCAGAATTCATTAGGAAAAACAAGACGTCAATAGAAGACATTGTTGAACAAATAATTTATGTTAAAGAAAATTTCGGCATAGACATTTTAGCAATAGGCTCTGACTTTTTCGGAACAGACAAGCTACCTAAAGGTCTTGAGAATATTGGGAAAATGGAAAACCTAGCTAAACTTCTTGAGAAGGTAATGTCGAAAGAAGATGTTGAAAAAATATTTTACAAAAACGCTTTACGAGTATTTATGGAGAATATGAAGACCTAATTTAGCATTAGGTGCTACAATTTTGAGTTTTAAAATAGCCGTTTTAGGTGTTCCAAGGAGAGAACAAATTATAGGTAACGGCCTTATTGTAGCCATTATAGCTATTTCTCTTCTCATTATTTTTTACGACACATATTTCTTCTACGCTCTTCTCCTAATAGAAATAGGGCTTTTACCCTTCATAGCCTATGATTTCAGGAAACTATACATTGAGTCTAAAAGACTTTACGGATTCTTAAGCATTTTAAAGTATGATTCTATCGCTAACAAAATATTCTTCCCTAAAAGATTGAAAGTTACTAAGGGTAAATTCAGAATAATAGGTATAAGAACACCTGTTCTGATATACGATAGCGATAGTGTTTATGAAGCAGAAACTAAGGTTCCTATCGAAATAGAAAGTATAGATTTAAACGAGACCTCATCTTCCTACGTTATTGCTGCATCAAAATGGGGCACAGGGTTTGGATGCTTTGAGGCTTTCCGCATTGTAAATAAAGAGTATGAAGGAGTAGTTTTCTTTATTGTAAAGAAAACTCCTTTCAAAATTACTAGTGAACCTAATGAAATAAGGTTTCAATTCAAAGAATGCACCATAGAAACCATAGTTAAACCTTTAAACTACGGATTTGAAGTTTCAACATACATGTATGGTTGCGGAAAAAAGTATAAGGCTTCGGTTGAACTATTTTGTTCCAACGAATTCTATGGTAGAAAGGTAAAGGTTAAATCAAAAGTTATTTCAGTACATGAAAAATTCGTTGAAAGAAACCGTATTGTAAGTGAAATGAAATATTCATCTTTCTTAATTGTAACATTCCCTAGAAGAGCATCTTTAATAGACATATTAAGAGTTTTAGGGCTTAAAACACCCGTACTTGCATATTCCAATAGAGGAGAAATTCCTTGCAAAATAATTGTTAAAGCCTATGATAAAGGTTTTAGGATTAAGAGAAATTATGAAGCGAAACTTTCTGCTACGTGATTAAAAATCATTCGTATCTTAACGCAACAGCCGGAGGAATTTTTGATGCTCTATATGCTGGGAATAAGCCTCCAACTATTCCAACGAGAACCGTTAGTCCTAATGCCTCAGATATGAGCCAGAGAGTAAGTTTAGGAGAAGCTTTAAGCGTAACACCTAAACCCCCGAGAGAAAGCCCCGCTGATGCTAAAACATGCGCCCCTATCGCACCTACAACTATTCCTACGCTGCCCCCTATCAAACTCATAATTAAACCCTCTGTAAGTATCATTAGCAAAACATCTGTATTTGTAAAGCCCAAAGCCTTTAACACTCCGATCTCTCTTGTCCTCTCCATAACCGAAGTTATCATTGTAGCAGCAACTCCAGCAACAGCTACCGCAAAAGCAGCAAGAGATGTTGAGAAAAGTAAGAAGTCAAGTGCAGAAGTTATTGAATTAACTGTTTCAGCTATTCTAATGAAAGCTACAACACTAGCATAATCCTTATACATCTCCTCAAGCTTGTTAACTAGGGAGTCAACAACAGCAGCACTTTTAGCTACAATAAACATTCCTGACCATTTATCCTGCTTAAGTATTGTAGATCCCGCTGCTAAGGGTAGGAAAATAGTTCTATCCGGGTCAACGATTAATGCCCCACCATAGCGACTAAGAATCCCTGAAATTCTTAACGAAACTCTTCTTGTCCTTATCCCTTGTTGCGTTATTTCCGCTATATTAACTGTTATTACATCGCCTACATCTCTTATTTTCCTATCAGTATGTTTCTCGTATGCTATGTAATATCCTACTAGAGCGTCGGTTCTCGTTGTTGGTGGTGGAATTTTTCCCTCCATAACCTCAAGGTTGCTTACAACTTCGAACAGTATTTTAATATCAGTTGCGTAAATGTATACTTCCATTGTCCCTCTAGGCTGTCTTAAAGTCCCTCTTACATAGTAAAATGGCGATGCTTCAGCAACTTCAGGAAGGTTTCTTATCAATCTAAGGTCTTTCTCCGTGAAAACATATCCCTTCTCGGGGAAGAGAACTACAGTGTTTTGTCCAAATGTTGTAAGTTGCTGAAGTATTATTTCGGAATAGCCCTGCATAACACTTATTATCGATACTAAAGCCATGGGCCCTATTGAAATCCCTATTATTGTTAGTATGGCTCTAAATTTTCTCTCAGTAAGTACCTTGTACGCGTACCTAAACAAGTCTGTAGGTAAAATCAAGTTCTCCATCGCCTCTTCACATAGCTTCTAAGGATTATAACTATTGATGCTAAGAAAGCACCCACCAGAACTATTACTGCTACTCTGTAAATGTCTATAAGTACTGGTTGCTGTACAGCAGGGGTGGTTACAGTTTCAGATATGCCAACTATAGTCATAGGTAATGTCTGTTTAACTGTTTTTTCACTGTAGAAGTAATCTTTGTATCTTATTTTGAACGTTATCTCTGAGGCATTACCTTTAAAGGGTACATCAACGGAGAAAGACATTTGTGTTGATGGGTCAATATCGCCTATTAACGAGTATCCTGAGGCATTGCCAATATAAACCTCTAACTCAACATTCCTTGCTACCGCCGCTCCTAAATTGGCTAAAATACCGCTTACCCTAATACCGGACTCTATTGGTTCGTAGGAAACATCGAATATTTTTAAATCTATTGTCGGTGTAAGCACTACGACAACGGTTTGATTAACTGTTCTCATTAATCCCTGGGGTTCTCTATAAGAGACAGTTATAATTACGGGTACTGCTCCTCCTAAAGGTATGTTCTGAGGTAAGGTAGGGTTAAAGTAAAGTGTATAGGTAAGTTTCCTTGTTCCATTAGGTTTTAATTCTCCAACATACCTTACGGGGTCTCCTACTACCACGTATGGTGTTGCGGAATAAGCTATTGCATAAATGTTTTCTATTTTCCCCGAACCTACGTTAACAAGTTCTATAGTGAAAGTGGTATTTGTTCCCTTAACTTCAGCATATACGTAGGGTGGTACTATCTTTATTAAACGTACATTACCGAACACGGGTATTGTAAAGGTTTCGTTGAGTTCTCTCACATTACCCCATTGATCTATAAAGTTTAATATAACAGTGCCTTCATAGATTCCTGGTTTAACGTTATTGCTTATTCCTACTGGTATGCTAAATACTATGAATTCTCCTTCACTTATCGAGGTCTGCACTGCTGCTTGTGCAGCACCACCCACTAATGCTGAAACAACAAGATCCTGAATGTTTCGGGGAACATTACCTACCATTTGGGGTATGTTGCCTGCACTTAATGGGGCAAGAAGCGCTTCTGAAGAATTAGTTAATGTAATTATGAATCCTTTAGGTAGAATGAAATTACCGATAACACCCTCCATAGTGGGAACGTTGTTATTCCTAAATACTACATACAGTGTTTTGCCGTAGTCTCCGGGGCCACTACTGCCTTCAATCCAGAAGCTTGTTACAAACTCTACATCTCCACTTCTCTTAACGTTAAGAGGTAAAGTGTGGTTTTCGCTGAGCAAATACTTTGATCTACCGGTTTCAACAACGTAGGATACTGTAAGATTAGCCATATATGTTCCCGAAGAAACATCTCCTACGTTAATTTCAAACTGAATAGCAAATGTTTGCTCAGAAGATACGGGTCCTGGAACATAAGCTACTACGAAGTTCTTTCCCCCACTATTGGTAAATCCGCGGGGTAAGCTCATGTTAGCTACTATTCCTGAAATAGCATAGGGAAGTCTATTTGCGAAAGTTACAGTATAAACTGCTTTTTCAGTATTCGGATAAACCGGCCAACCATTTTGCCATCCGTAATCAACAACGAACAGCCTTTTGTCCTTATCTAATCCAGCATACTGTTCTACGGGAACGGAAACAACTATTCTCTTTTCCTTTTGAATCAAAGCCCCACCATAAGGTAGAATATACGATATGTTTAGTGTGATATTGTAAATTCCTGGTTCTACGAAAGGCTCTATGTCAAAGAACAATTGTGTAGTACACTGCGAGAGAATAGGAAGCGTTGTTGCACAAATAGATACGTTATTTACTGGCAATATTCCACTAGGTGTTCTAGCAGTGCTTACTAAGACATTGCTAACACTGTACCTTCCATTATTAGTTATTGTCATAGTTAAGGGAACATTTTTTGAAGCAGGATAGGCTGCTTGAGGAGGGCCGCTACCCCATGATACTACTGTAACGTTTAATTTGGTGTCTACAGTTTCTGGATCATTTACTCTAAATTCTACAGTATAACTGTCCCTAACTAAGTGTTGAGCTCCTCCATCACGTATTTGATATGTTAAGGCAAGGTTCATATTGTAATTTCCAGGTTTCACATGTTCTGATATGTTAAGGTAAAGGTCTAAATTACATAGCCTTCCTGGTCCTAATTCGCCACTACATGTTCCTTCTTGAGAAATAAGCGATATCCCCTTAGGTAGGCTAACAGTAGCGACAATACTTCCTATAGTGTAGTCCCCTTTGTTGTAAAGTTTTATTCTAAAAACAATATTTGAAGAGCCGGGCAAGGGAACTACATGTTCCCCATTGTACATCCATTCTAAACTAGCTATTTTAAGAACTGAGGTGTATTTTGAAACGTAAACTAGTGCATAAATAGTTGCGGTTTTAGTTACAATGCTTCCACCGGAATATACATGAGCTTTAACATCAACTTTTACAGTATGGTATCCGGGTTTTACATTTTCAAGATAAATGTTTGGGAAAGTTAAGGTGAACATATCACCGTAGTTAACTGGAGTGTCATAGTAGATTGTGATGGTATCTGTATGGTCTTTAGAATATGCGCCTTCGAAAAGATGTGCTGTTGCATAGATATTTCTTATGGTATCTCTTTCATAGGAAATTAAGACGACGTTTAAGCTTAAGCTTTCTGAACCGTCATAAGCTACGTGAGTGTTCCAATAACTCCCTACGTAATCAACATCTAGACTTGGATTTGCAGAAGTTGGAGGGGAAGTAAGTAGTAAGGTGACCGTGGTAAGTATAAGTATTAAAACAACATACTTCTTCAAAATCGCCCACCTCAAAGTAAACGATGTTTTAAGTCATATATATCTTACATTTTCTCTTATCAATAACGGTTTCTCCAACTATTCTACCGTCCCTTAGAAGTAGTGTTTTCTCGGCGCATGCAGCTACCTCGGGATCATGAGTTACTACAACTATTGTATGTCCTAGCCTGTTTAGTTCCATGAAAGTTTCCATAATTACTTTGGCTGAAGCAGAATCGAGATTCCCTGTAGGTTCATCGGCCAATACTACTTCGGGGTTTCCAACAATAGCTCTAGCTATCGCAACCCTCTGTTGCTGACCTCCGCTAAGTTGCGTAGGTTTTTTATTGAGCCATGAAATGTCTCCACCAACCTTAAGTAGTGCTTCCTTAACCATTTCAACCCGCTTATTTCTAGGAATTCTCCTTACAAGTAATGGTAACTCTATGTTTTCGAGAACAGTAAGCCTACTTACTAGGTTAAATTGTTGAAAAACAAAGCCTATCTTATAATTCCTTATCCTAGCCATTTCTGCATCACTTAGTTTTGAAACATCCACTCCATCTATTAGAACCTTTCCTGATGTTGGTTTGTCAAGTAACCCTAAGATATTAAGTAACGTTGTTTTACCCGAACCAGAGGGACCCATAATCGCTATGAAGTCTCCTTTGTAGACTTCGAGATTCACTCCTCTAAGAGCATAAGTTTCTATGGAATCTGTCCTATAGATTTTCTTAACGTTAACAAGTTTAAGCACTACTTCACGCATTTCTCTTACTTCCTTATGATTGATAAATATGTTTTCTGTATTATTTAGTATTTTTACCGGTGCACTACTCTGGGGAAATAATTTTCAAACTATAGTTTTTAGACGATACAACAACATAGTATTTCTTGGAAATTCTTCTTAAAGACTCATTAGAACCCTTAATCATAACAGTAATTAAGTCTGCATTAGCGTCTTTTAATCCTTTCCTAACGGCTCTTTCCTTAATGACGTCTCTTCCATCAGTTATTAAAACTATGGACGAAGTTCCTTCAACCCTTTCTTCAATAATATCCTTACAGGCTGTTAGAATAGCTCCAGTAATCCATGTTCCTCCTCCACTTACAAGTGAAAGTAGCATTCGATAAAGTTTGTGAAATTTCTTGGTTTTCGATCCTTTTTCAACACATATTATATCGTAGGGTAGGTAGTCGAAAAACCTTAGACAGAATTTTCTTCCGTGCTTAAGAGCTTCCTTCATTAAAGCTAAAGCTATTGCTCGAGCCCAGAACGTTTTGTCACCTATCATGCTCCCTGACTTATCAAGCAATACATAAATTGGCCCTTGCCCTCTAGATAAAACTCTACGTCTAAGAAGTAGTTGGGAATCTACGAATTTTTTGAAGAAAACATCGTCTGAAAGTATTAGCTCCTTAGGTAAAATTCTTAAAACGTCCTTGCCCATTTCAATTCCATCGTATACTCCATGTTTAAAGGGATAAGTTTCTTTCCTAATGTCTACTAGTGGTGTTTTCGAAATACCCTTAATGTACTTAAGTATTTCCGTAACGTAAGCTGAACTAGCTAGCCTCAAAATGTCTTCCATTATTTCTCCAAAAACAAAGCTTCCTGGCTTATTGCCTGCAGCTTCGCCTCCCATTAGGTTCTTTAGTTCCTTAATGTTCTCCGCAGTTCTCTTAGCTTTACGATGTGCTTCGTTTATTAATTCCTTTAGTTTCTCAAAGTCTTTTTCTGAAACGTTTTCGGGCTTGTTTTCTACATCTTTTAAGTAGCTTAAAATAGATGCTAGTCCTTGAGCTCCTTTTCCTCGATCTTTACTCTTACTTGTCTCCCTCCTAAGTAAATCCATGAGCTTCTTAATGAATATTATTGTGTATGAGAATGACGTATCTATGTCAACAACTGTTTTGTATTTTAACCTATTGTAATCTTCTATTCTCATAAGTGTTTCAACAATTACCTTATTGTACACTAATGTTTCATTATCAAAACCCTTTTTAATCTCCGGTTTAGGGAGATACCAAGTATAGAATATATCTAGTGCTACGTTTGGATTTACTTTTTCCCTAAAAAGCATCATGAATGTTTTACTTAGTTTTTCAGCTCTATACTCTATTATTGGCTCATCATAATCTATGTCTTCGAGAACCCCTTTGAGTTTACGTTTGAACTCCTCCATGACTCCTTTACCTATAGAAGTTTGCTTTATTAGCTAGTATTTCCTTCATTTCACCTATTATATCCATGAGCTTCTCTATTCTTGCTTGAACCTGTTCGTCATTTAGTGATTCTCTAGCTATTTTTCTAAGCTTCTTCTCTATTAGGAAAAGTTCTTTACTGTAATCGAGAAGTTTAAAGTCAAACGATGGTAAGTGAATTATTTCCTCTTTTATTCTTTCAAGATTTCTCTCTAAGAACTGTAAATCTCTTAAGTATCTTGCTGGAAGCTTTATTTCCTCAACTATTATTGCTGCTGCTTTCCCAAAATCCTCGAATGTTTCGGGTACAACATATTTAAGTGCTAGTAGGTCTTCAGGTTCTACATAATCTCTTCCTTCGAAAATAGCGTTTGCTACAACAGCTTTAAGGCCTTTTATAGCTCTCCTATCTGTTATCGGTATTCCATTTTCCCTGAAAATAACTATTAATCTAGCATATTTCTGTAGGAAAACGTTGTCTCCTTGAACTTTCGAAAGCATTACTTTAACTTTGTCTTGAAGCTTTCTCAGTTCTTCAAGTGTTAGAACAGGCTCTTCAGAAACTATTCCCTTAAGCTCTATTTCAACCCCAGCTTTGAAGAGTTCTCTAAGTTTGCTTTCGGAAACGGGTCTTACATGATGTCTAAAGACGAGTCTATCGTAGAGCGCTTTTAACTCTACCTCTTCAGGTATTGTGTTTGAAGCGCTGAAAAGCGATATTAAAGGTGTTCTAACTACTTCATCGCCATTTACGAAAATTCTCTCCTGAAGTATTGAAAGTAGTGCGTTAAGGATTGCGGTATTTGCATTAAATATTTCGTCGAGGAAAGCTATTTCAGCCCACGGTAGTTTTCCTTCAATTCTCCTCTTATAAACACCCTTACTTCTTAACTCATTAATGTCTATTGGTCCGAAGAGTTCATCGGGCTCTGTATATTTGTTTAGTACGTAGTAGAAGTATTTTGCTTTAAGAAGCGAAGCTGCTCTCCTAACTAAGGCTGATTTGGCTGTTCCAGGTTCACCTATGAATATTGCATGTTCTCCTGAAAGCAGAGCTAATACTATTACTTCTGCTTCCTCCTCTCTCTGAACGAAGGGTTCAGATAGTTTAGAGTAGAAGAGCTTAAGTTTCTCCTGAAGCTTACTTTCCTCCCTCTGGTTCACGTAAGATAACCCTGAATTCGAGTATTACCTAGTATTTTTCACTTCAATCTCGAATAAGTTTTTACCGCTTAGTAGATGAGTATTCCCTAAGTATTTTAAGCATTAGTTTAGCGTTTCCAAGCATCCAGTGATTATTGTTAAAGAAAATATATACTTCTCTAGGGTTTAGTTCAACTACTTTCTCAGCTATCTCTCTAAGTTCTTCTTCGGAATAGTCGTAAGCATACCATTCCTCTCTACCATGCATTCTCAAATAAACTATCCCGTTCGAGGAAACAATCCATGTTGTCTGTGGCGAATCAACAGAAACAACAGTTAAACCTAACTTCCCAAGCAACTCAACCGTTTCATTATTAAACCAACTTTCATGCCTAAACTCAATAGCAAACCTTTCCCCTAACGCTGTTTCCTTAGCGAAAAATCTTATCCTCTCAATGTTCCTATCGTTTCTAGTAAATGAGGGAGGCATTTGGAAAAGATAAAATTTAACAATAGAATCCATAGGTTCAAAGAGTCCATAGAATTTACGCCAAACATCTAATGCTTTAACGTTAAGCCTCCTAATGTGGGTTATAACCCTATTAACCTTTATCGACCATTTAAGCTTGGACCCTTTCCTAAACCATGAAATAACTTGTCTAGGATATGGGAACCTATAAAATGAAGCATTAAGTTCAACAGCGTTCAATCCGGAATATTTAACGTACCAATCAAAGTTCCCATAAACATTCCAATCATACATCCAACCGGAAGTTCCAACAAAAACCTCCAACGTTATACCCTCCCAATATCATTTTAAACTAAGAGTGATTAGAGGTTATTGTGGTAGGATTTAGCCTTGCTTTTGACGTTATAGACTCACTTGTACGCATGTTTTCTAGGACCAATAAAATGTACTATGATTGTTCTAGAACTCCAAACAATAGTGTATACGATTCTTAAGTTACCTAAACGTATTCCGAAAGTGTCTTCAAAACCTTTAAGCTTCTTTACATCATAACTTCTGAAAGGTATAGGATCTGTTCTTAACCTATCAAGAACCTCCAATACTCTAAGTCTATAATCCTTAGGCAGTTGCTCTAAATTTTTAATAGCTTTACGCTTTACTTTTACTTTAAAAAGCTCTTTGTCCAAAGAAGCTCCCTTTTTTATTTGCTACTCTGCAGGTTTACGCTTGATATCACTAAGATCTATTAGTTCATCTTTTGACTTTATTGCTTCAACTTCATCAGGAAGTGGCTCTTCTTCTTCAAGGTTCTTTTCAATAATGTAGCGTAACATGGACTCTACCTTAGCTAACCTCTCCTTTATTTCCCGAATCTCCGATAAAAGTTCAGTATCCACAGATTTCCACCCCAAATACAGTTTAATGTAGTTTAAGTTCTAAAAATGTTGGGCTTTGACATCACATTATTACTTGTGAATAAAGAGATGTTTAGCAGACGAGTAAAGTCTTGTTGTTATATTTTTAATTTAAAGTGTAGTTATATGAGCTAAAAGTTAACTACATATCAGGCGAACCAATATCTTAACATAGGTGGAATTATTCCTCTCAAATACGTAGTTAAGAAGGTGAAGGGCCACCTATACGTTTATCTTCAGGGAAGAAATAGTGAAGGAAAAGTAGTGACAAAATATATTGGTCCTCTTGGAAGAATCGTGGAAACCTATTTGAAATCTAAAGAAAGTTCATGGTGGGCCCGCGGGGATTTGAACCCCGGACCACCGCCGCGTCAGGGCGGCGTCCTAACCGGGCTAGACGACGGGCCCTCTGTACTGTTTAATGTTTAAGTTTGTTTTAATAACTTTACTGTTTAGAGCATGGAGTAAATTTAAATTTGCGTAATTCACTATTCGTTGTTGGATGATGACAACCTCCGACTCAGAAGTACTTAATGTTGATGCCCTGCGATTCTGACCGCTTCACCTTATTGGCTGTATTTTCCTCATTATGAATTTGTAGTTTCCATATTCTACGATTGTTATTTTTCCTTCATTGACAAGTTTAGACAATGTTTCCTTCGGGTTTAGTCCTACCTTCTCTAGAAGTTTTTCGGCATAATCTATTCTCATGGGATGGACCGATGTTATTGCTAAAATGCTTTCAATAGGCTTTTCTCTATTTATCCCGAAGGCTTCTCCCTCATAACCTATTAGGAGCTCAGTTTTTCCTGGAAAATGTTTTTCGAACACATTGTATATTTCAAGTAGTTTCTGCTCGCTTGGCTGTTTAACCCATTTCTCAGCCGGAGGTCTCGTAGGTACGGCAACATATGCTCTGTGAGGCTTAAGTTTCGAAATAAACTCTGCTACCTTCTCCATTTCCGATATGGAATCATTTATCCCCTTTACAATCATTGTTTCAGTTATTAGTTTACCTTTGAACCTCTTTGAGAAGTCTAGTATTCCATCGAGAATTTCGCTTAATTTAAGTTTAGGGTGTGGTCTATTGATTTTTCTAAACACTTCTTCATTGTAGGCGTCTATTTTTACCGAGACTGTATCGGCTTCGTAAAGGTCGTTTCTAACATCTTCTAGGAAAAGTAGTGATGCATTCGTTAGGACAGCTATTGGAACACTTACTTCTCTCTTTATACTCGCTATTTCCCTTCCTAAGTTAATATCTAACGTTGGTTCACCATCAGGTACAAATGTTACATAGTCTATGTTTTCTTCGCCAATATTTTTCACAGTATTAATGACTTCCCCCACTATTTCTCTCCAAGGATAAAATTTTCTACGTGAAATCCCGAGGTTTACTGTTCTCCCTATTTGGCAGTAAACACATGAGTAACTGCAATGTTTAGGTGGGATATTGTTTACTCCTAAGGAACGACCAAGCCTACGTGAAGGTACGGGGCCAAAAACATATTTCGTGTCAGTACACCAAAATATCGCTTAATATCTAAGCGTATAAACTTTATTTCT
The DNA here is from genome assembly GCA_964526225.1 of uncultured Desulfurococcales archaeon. Classification (GTDB taxonomy): domain Archaea; phylum Thermoproteota; class Thermoprotei_A; order EX4484-217-1; family EX4484-217-1; genus DRYM01. Next base: position 29,862 of record CAZGLL010000013.1, read on the forward strand.
TAAAAAATGGTGAAGGTAGTGTTGGAAAATATAGTGATGCTTTATGAGGGTTGTTGAGAAAAGATTTTATCTGAGAAATCCAAGACTCGTAGCATTGGATCTTCTAGGTAAGCTTTTAGTTAGAATGTATGGTGGAAAGAGGCTTTCCGGATTCATTGTTGAAACGGAAGCTTATTTTGGAAGAGAAGATCCTGCTTCAAGAGCTAGGAAGGGTGGGAGCTTAACTAAAATAATGGAGGGTGATGTGGGAGTAGCGTTGGTTTATGGGGTTCATAAGCAATGGCTTCTCAATGTTGTTGCCCATGAAGAAGGAGAAGTAGGAGCTGTCCTAATAAGGGCTATTGAGCCTTTCGAAGGAGTAGGCACTATGATGAAGCTTAGAGGAGTTTATAACTTAAGGAACCTAACTAATGGTCCAGGTAAGCTAACTAAGGCTATGGCTATAGATAAAAGATTTAATAAATACCCTCTCTATTTAAGCGATGGAATTTTAAGAATAGAGTATGGTATAGAGGTTCCGAAAGAACATATTTGCTCATCCTATAGGATAGGGGTTTCAAAGGATCTTCCTGAAAAACTAAGATTCTATGTTAGAAATAGCATGTTTGTTTCTAAGAAGTAACTTTTAAGAATTTATGGTGGGCCCGGGGGGATTTGAACCCCCGACCACCCGGTTATGATTCCCGTACGGCGCCCGGTCTTCAGCCGGGATGCCGTATGCCGGGCGCTCTACCGGGCTGAGCTACGGGCCCTCCGCCTAGTTTTTAGATTTGCACTGTTGTTTTTTAAGCGTTTCTTTCATTTTGGAAAGAATATTTTAGAAATTATTTCATAACAGTATATTAGGTTGGATTCAGTATTCCCACTGCCATGATTGAAGGTATTTTCTTTGTTCTTCAGTTAGTTCGTCAATTTCTATTCCCATGGATTCCAGCTTTAGCTTCGCCACTTCCATATCTTGGCTTTCCGGAACCCTGTATAATTTAGGTTTTAGTTTTCCTTTGTTTTCTAGTAGGTACTTTACTGAAAGTGCTTGGTTTGCAAAGCTCATGTCCATTACTTCGCTGGGATGTCCTTCTGCAGCTGCTAAGTTAACAAGTCTTCCTTCAGCTAGTAGGTACAGTTTTTTACCGTTGGGTAGGGTGTATTCTGTTACGTAAGGTCTAACTTCTCTCTTAGCTACAGCCAGTTCCTCTAGTGCTCTAACGTTAACTTCAACGTTGAAGTGCCCTGCATTAGCTAGGATTGCTCCATTCTTCATTACCTCGAAATGCTCCTTATCTATGACGTTAATGTTCCCTGTTGCTGTAACGAAAATATCCCCTATTTTAGCTGCTTCCTTCATACTCATAACTTGGAAACCGTCCATTACAGCTTCGAGCGCTCTTATAGGGTTAACTTCGGTCACTACTACTTTAGTTCCCATTCCGCGTGCCCTCATGGCTATTCCTCTACCGACCCATCCATAACCTGCAACTACTAACACTTTACCTGCCAATAAAATGTTTGTTGCTCTAAGAATGCCATCTATTGTGCTTTGCCCTGTACCGTACCTGTTATCGAAAAGGTATTTAGTGTAAGCATCATTAACTGCTATTACAGGGTATTTGAGAACGCCTTGGTTCTCCATAGCTTTAAGCCTTATAACGCCAGTTGTTGTTTCCTCTGTTCCTCCAATAACGTTCTCTGCTACTTCAGGGTATTTGCTGTGAATTGTTGTGTGCAAATCTGCTCCATCATCTATTACAATGTTGGGTTTTGCATTAGCTGCAAGCTCAATATTACTCATGTATTCTTCAGGGCTTTCTCCTTTCCAAGCATAAACATTCACTCCTTCCTTAGCTAACGCTGCTGCAACATCGTCCTGTGTTGAAAGAGGATTACTAGCAACGAGAGTTACAGTAGCGCCTCCGGAAATGAGTGTTCTTATTAAAACAGCTGTTTCCTTAGTGACGTGAAGGCAAGCACTAATTCTAACACCTTCTAACGGCTTATCCCTAGAGAAACGCTCCCTAATCCTCATTAACACCGGCATGTGTTTTTCCGCCCACTCAATCTGCAAGAACCCCTTCTCTGCAAGAGAAATATCCTTAACCTTGTAAGGCATTTTTACCACCCTAACATACTACTGCTAATCTACGAGCAAAAAACATTTACCATATCGGCTCTTCCACTAAGTAGAAATATGTTTAAAACCCCACAGAAAACATAGTATTAATTGCGAGCCGCCGTAGCTCAGTCTGGGAGAGCGCCCGAGGACACCCGTGCAAAGGGAAGGGCGGCTCTTAGCACGGGTGATCCGGCGAAGCTGAAGACCGGGATGTCCGGGGTTCAAATCCCCGCGGCGGCACCATTTTATGGTTTACTATTTTCCATTTTCATGTTGATAAATTATGGAAAAATTTTGATTACTCATTTCTGTAATGTTAAATATTCTTGTAAATACTTCCAAATATTTAGCATAAATTCTTTATTTTATACAACTAGGTTTTTCTTTTAGGATAAATTATTAAGCCTCTTCTAACATATTTATGAATGGAAACTCTGAGGGAAAAGGCTATGATGAATTCTATAATCCCGCGTACAGGCTTTTTCACACTAAATATTGTGTGGATTTAAACGACGCGGGGTTTCCTTTCAAAAACTGTCTTCTCTGCTTGGGGGTGTTTTATCCATGCCACCTATATCTAAGGAAGAAATCGTTGATATGATTGTTAAAGCAGGTCTACTAGAAGACTTCATAAATTGGCTAAGAAGAAAGCGTGTGGAATGGTTTAGCATTAGGAGACTAGAGGATTTAGATGAAGAGCTAATTAAGGAGTATGCTAATGAGAAAAAGCTTCTAGACAGTAGTGAGCTAACAATAGAGGATATAGAGGATAGGGTTGAGGAGAAATATGAGCCACAGGAGGTAAAACCCAGTATGCCGCCGCGTAAAAGTGTAAGGAAAGCTTCACTATAGCATTCTTTTCTTTCTCAACCTACTTATATAGAGCATGTAGAATTAGTGGTGCCGCGGCCGGGATTTGAACCCGGGTCACGGGCTAACCCCGCGCAAATGTGGAAGCAAAGCGCTCGAGAGGCCCGCATACTTGACCGGGCTATACTACCGCGGCTCATTTGCATTTTGATTTCTACTCTAGAGGCTTTATATTCTTATCTTTAATTCTCCTAGAAGCTCTAAACTTAGCTAGGAATGATGGAATATGCGGCATTATCGAAGCTAAAATGAAAACTTGACCCCAATCAAACATGATGCTACATCTATTTAAAGCACATGTTTTCAAAAGGAATAATGATTCAAACAAAACCCCGTTAGGATATAGCGTAAATGTAGAAACATAGTGTACTACTGCGTAAGCCAAGGAGAAACCGGAAAACATGTACTTTAAAGGCTTAGAGATTTTCTCATACTCAATGAAACTATAAAATACCGCTAAAGCGACGATGAAAAAGAAGAGCAACGCCATGAGCCTACCGTAACTAGCATAAACACACGCTAAATAACTACAGTTAATTGTTGAAACCATGGCAACATAGAAACCTAGAAGAATAACTAAAGCCATAATGAACAAGAAGAAACCAACATTTTCTCTCACGAGCCATCACAAACCTATAGCCATTTTTATGGTGCGGCGGCCGGGATTTGAACCCGGGATTGCCGGCGTGGCAGGCCGGCGTCCTAGTCCAGGCTAGACGACCGCCGCTCGGATAATAACTAATGGTTCTGGGAGCTTAAAACTTTACTCAACATGGTTTAAAACGGTGTTTGAGCAGAAATACTGTAGGGATGATGTGAAGAGGGTCTCAAGAATAAATAATGGATGTTGAGAGCCGGAAATGCTGACCACTTTAGCATTATTCTAAGCTTTTCCTTCCTTAGCTCTCTCTTGTTCTTTCTCCTCCCTTATTTCAACCCTTCTTATCCTAGGTTTCCTTATTATACATGCAAATTTCCTCTTTATCCTAGCTATTCTTTGATCGAGAATGAATAGTCTTACACCTTCAAGCGCGTTAACGTATTCCTCAACTAATTCAGCTATTTTACAAACCTCTCGAGAAGTTAAATCACCCCTAATACCTAGCCTTTCAATACTTCTAAGTAAGCTATCTGTTTGCTCTAAAGCATAGGTTAGTAAGCTTCTTCCAGCTCTCGCCTCCTTAAGCACCATGAGTGTTGGTTTTAGAAACATATCCTCTATAACGTCTGAAGGAAGCCTTTCCTCCATATACTTTAACGCCACATGCCTATAGTATCTAAGAAAAGCTCTAGCAATGCGGTACTTATTGGAGACAATAAACCACTTCATAAACTGCGTCATAAGCTTACTCATATAGTACTTATCAGGTAAGTAAGTTGTTTCAACAACAACCGTTTTAAGGAAATCTCTAAACCTATGCCAAATATCAGGATATAAATCAAGCTTAGTAACATCCCTCATAACGTAAACTATTTTCCTAAGCGTCCTATTAACCGCTTCTTCATCGGGATATGATTCTAACATGTAAAGCCTAAGAATATGTAAGGTTAAAGAAATAAATTCCTCTTTCCTTCTAACGTTTTGCTCAATAACCTTAATAACATCTTCAGGACCTGTAATCATTAACCTGACAATGTATGTTATTAGTGGAGGTATGAAAACTAATGCAACAATAACCTCAGCCATATAAGCTAAGTTAGCGTATTCCGTTCTAGATAAGGCAATTGTTATAGCTGAAACAGCTGTTACAACACCAAATATTACAAATGGTAGGACTATTTCTTTAAGAAACAATCTAACAATAACAGCACCATATCTTGACTGCATATAAATAACCCAAATAGTGAAGGGAACAGCAATAAGTGCTGCATATGCCTGAATAACAGCACTAGCGAAATAGAGTATAGGGTTTTCGTAGAAAACACTTGAATACACACCTAAAGATATGAGGAAAAGAATTAAGCCAACAGAGATAATCGCAGCTACCAAAACCCCTTTACCTGAACCTTTACTAACCGCTTTCTCTATTCTCTTGAGTATTTCAGCAGCCAAGAAGCTGCCAATCCTCCTATTATACGCTACCAAGGGCTAACATTTAAGCTGTAAAGAAGAATTGGTGCGGCGGCCGGGATTTGAACCCGGGATTGCCGGCGTGGAAGGCCGGCGTCCTAGTCCAGGCTAGACGACCGCCGCAACCATCAGAAACTAGGTCTCCTCCGGGTAAAAATTTTTTGTTTAAACTTTGATCGCTTTTTTCAAAGACTCAACAACATACTCTTTATCAGCATCCCTTATAACTACGGTTTTAACCTTATCTCTTAAGCCATAAGTTATCTCTATCCTACCCGAGGGAATTCTGAAAATCCTAGATAGGAATCGTTTAAGCGAAGCATTAGCTCTTCCAGCAATAGGTGGTTCCGGCGTATAAAACACTAATTCGCCGTATTCAAGCTTTAATTCCTCTTTAGGAGATTCCGGTTTAACATATATTCTCAGCTTAACTCCACCTACAACTTCTTCGACAATTTTTTCTAAGATGCTCATGCTTTAACCTTCCTCCTCTCCTTTTCTTTCCTCTCAATTTCAGCTATAACCTTAGAGGATCTAGCTAAATCCCTAAGTATATCGTTTTTACAGATAATTCCCAATAAGTTACCGTCGTTGTCTACAACGGGTATTCCGTTAACGTCAAATTTGTTCATTAGTTCTATAGCGTATTTAATGTCGTTTTTAGCGTTAACACAGGCTTTAACTGGAACCATTAAATCCATTGCTAATAGCGGAGTTATTTTAACGTATCTTCCAAGCCTTCCTGCACCCTTAGTTATTCTCCTTATCCATATAAGCCTCCTACTTTTAATACCGGTTTTAGCGTCTTCTAGCGCTATGAATGGTAATCTATTTTCGGAAATAATACCTCTTATAATGTCATCGTATACTGCTAGAGCATCTAAATAGAACATTCTCATACGTGTAACTACATGGTGTAGTGAGTGATGCGGATGTACGACACCTATTCTTTTAGGTGTCATAATGTTTTCTACGAGACCTCTTGTTTCAACACTTAATAGAGCGTTTACTACGTCATCTTTAGTTATGTAGCCTAGTATTGAACCATCATAATCAACTACCTTAACTACTTCTGCTTCGTTAGCAACCATTTGCCACGCTACATCCTCTATTCTAGCTGTTTTAGGTACTGAAGGTATATTTCTTGAAAGAATGTAGTCTATGAATAATCTATCGTAAACTCTCCTCCTCCAGAGAGGACCTTTTGTTGCTATAGCTTTAAGCATGTTACCTTTAGAAACGTAACCTACAACATTCCCTTTATCGTCAGCAACTAGTAAATAGTTTGTTTTCCTACGTAACATTTCCTTTCTCGCATGTTCTATTGTATCGTTAATTGTTATTGCTGGCATTTCTTCTCTCAGAATTTCCTCAGCCGTAATCCCGATTTCAACCGAAGGCTGAACCCTTGCAACCATAACTTCCTCTAATACTTGGCTTGATGGAGTGTATGTTACTTGTTCATCAGCTGTTATGGGTTTTGGCATAGGCATTGGCGGAACAGCGGGTACTGGAGGCACTACTCTACCTGGCACAATACCTTCTATGAATGCTCTTGCTACATCCTCTATCGTAATTACGCCTATGACTTCGCCCTTCTCATCAACAACTGGGAGTACGGGTATTTTCTGTTCAACCATAACCTTAGCAATATGGGTTATCGGAACATCTGCTGTCGCAACATATGTTCCTCTCATCATTATTCTCTTGACTTTAGCGGGTGCAGCTGCCATATGTTCAGCTTCCCTTCTAAAGTACCATCTACCTGAGTTTATGAAGTCTTCAACACTAATTGTCCCTACAGGTATTCTCTTGTTTTCGCTACGGACAACAACTAATCCCGGAAGCCCTTTATAGACGAGTTTGGACCACACCTTATTGACTCTTTCATCAGCTGTTGTCAAGTATTCCTTAACATCATCTATTCTCATAATTTCCCCTGCTTTCGTAGCTCTAGGCATAATGTTCATGCTCAGAAGCGCACTAACTATATCCCTATAGGATAATGTGCCTTTAAACACAGGTTCCTCCAGGGACTTAACTACAGGTGCTCCTGAAACCTTGAATTCCTTAAGAACATTATATGCTTCTTCAAGCTCCAAGGTTTCGGGAAGTAACGGGTTTGTTCTTAAAATGTCCTTCACTAACATATCGCTTTTAGCTGATGTAACAACTAAAATGTCTACTGGAAGTAAGAAACCCTCAAGCTTCCCCTTAAATGGAGATGAAAATACTGGTATAACGTCTTCAATACCATGGTATCTTAATTCAGCTCTAACATTCGTTACTAAAGTATTAAGATAAGCTCTAATCCTTGGTTGCTTAGCTATCTCCCAAATCCTAATCATCGCTAATACACTCTTCACTAAGTTGTGCGTAGAGAAAATCGCCGAGAACAATATATAAGGTTATGGATTATTATCTTTAACTTCTAACCTTAAAGCTAACGTTTGTATCGTTAGATACGAGACCTATTATACCTGGAGGCTCTGTTCTAATAATTCTAGCCAATAAAGGCCCTGATGGAGCATCTATTGGAACAATTGTGTTTTCTCCTACAGGTTTACCTATGAGAGCTCTTCTAATAAATGACATTACATTTAGGTCTAATATTGCATCAGACACTATTTCTATTTCAACATGCTCGAGGATTTTCCTATGAGAGTAACGTATTTTCTCAAGCCCCACAATGCTCCTATTTAAGTTAAGTATTTCAGCTAACTCCTTGTTTATTCTTGCAAAACCGTAATCACCTATTTGTGTTTCGAAAAGAACTTTTCCGTTGCTAAAGCTTATTCTTAGAAATTCTCCTTCTCTAACATTGAGTTTCTTAGCTACATCAGGACCTATCTTTATCTTACCTACTTTGACATGTCTATCAGCGTAAACAATATTGTATGTTGTCATACTATGTTTTACTCCTCCCAGTTAGCCTCTGTTTTCGAAGCTTTAATATCCGCTAGCTTTAAAACCTTTACGCAGATAAAACTACTATGAGCCGCCGTAGTATAGCCCGGTCAAGTATGCGGGCCTTTCGAGCATCTGTCGGCGGAGAAAGCCCGTGACCCGGGTTCAAATCCCGGCGGCGGCACCATGTCGCTTCCACGTTTCCTCCATCTATTTCTCTAAGATTTCTCCAAGGCTTTCTTCAAAGGGCGGATAGGCAACACCTTTCTCGGTAATTATTCCCGATATTAGCTCGGGCGGTGTAATATCGAATGCTGGGTTGAGAACGTTTATTTCTTTAGGGGCTATCGTTATCTTTCCAAGCACTGTTCTTACTTCCTCGGGCCTTCTAAACTCAATAGGTATTTCTTTACTTTTAGGATCAATTGTTGATGTTGGTGCTGCTATGTAGAACGGTATTTTATGGTATTTTGCTAAGACAGCTATAGTGTACGTTCCTATCTTGTTAGCTACATGTCCGCTTAGCAATATTCTATCCGCTCCGACAATAACCTTAGAAACCATTCCTTTACTCATAACATAACCTACCATGTTATCTGTTATTAGAGTTCCAGGTATACCTTCCTGGACAAGTTCCCAAGCTGTAAGTCTTGAACCTTGAAGTAAAGGTCTAGTTTCCGTAGCTATAACCTCAATTTTTTTCTTTTCAACCTTGTAAGCATATCTTATGACGCCAAGTGCTGTTCCGTAACCTGCTGTTGCGAGAGCACCAGCATTGCAATGTGTAAGTACTACGTCTCCGTCTTCAAGGAGTTTTGCGCCATACATACCTATTCTAATGTTGTTTCTTATGTCTTCGAGCTGTATTTTCCTAGCTTCATCATATAATGCTTTAACGACTTCTTCAACATTTTCTCCTTTGAGCTCATAGAGTTTTTTAAGCATTCTATCAATAGCCCAGAACAGATTGTATGCTGTAGGTCTTGTTCTTCTAAGTCTTTCGGCAGCTCTTTCAATATCCCTCTTCAGTTCCTCATAGTTTTTAGCCTTACTATTCCATGCGGCAACAGCTATACCCATAGCTGCTGCAACACCTATTGCCGGAGCTCCTCTGATCTCGAGTTTCTCTATTGCTTCAGCAAGCCTTTCAATACTCGATGTTTCAACATAAACAAGTTCTTCCGGAAGCTTAGCTACATTAATGAACCTTATTTTTCCTTCAAGAAGCTCTAACGGCAAAATACCTACATCGACACCGTCAACTATCATAACCTAAGACACCTAGTTTTCTAATTTAAACGCTAACCTAAAATACGTAATTAGGGTCAAAAAATCTTGCTGAAAATATCAATGAGAGAAAATAGGGTTCGGGTCTGAACGATACTTCCGAATATCTCTAAATACTTTCTTCATCCCCTCATTCCTTGTTCCCCTGCTCCCTCGGGCTTCATTGTTCATAGCGGGGGTGCTTTGGGGAGACCCAGGCTCCCCCGTATACGCGTGTAGAGCTCTAAGCCAGATGTTCATTGCTCCAATGGAGTCTCTATCTGCTATAAACTTGCATCTTTTACATATTGCAAACCTATGTATGTAGTACAGCTTCGCTCCGCACCTTGGGCATGTAGTTGAGGTATTCTTCGGATTAACTAATACTATGGGTACACGGTATTCAATAGCTTTCGATATTACTGCCCCCTGAAGCTTTCTGTAGGCAAACATGGAGAGCTTCCACACAGCATTACTTCCATTCCTAGCAATGTTCTCACGTAGATGCTCCAAATTCTCTAAAACAACTGCGTAGCTATGCCTCTTAGTTTTTAGGATAAGCTCTTTAGCAAACTTTCTACACCAATCAATCGCAATGCTCCTTGCTTTCCTATGCAGAGCTTTCACTCTGCTTAGCATTTCCTCGTTGTATCTCCATCTCTTTGGATACTTCCTCATAAGCTCCTCAGCTCTAGCCCTCTTGCTTAGTGCATCAACAAACTTCGTTCTATGCCTCCTAACACTTGAACCATTGTAGGTTACTATATGCCTCAAGTTCATATCAACTGCTACAGCACCTCTAGGTGTGTACGGTTTGTACACAACTTCAAACACTATACTGACATAGAGCATGCCATCAACATACTTCAAGCGAACTTCCTTCCATCTAAGCCCTTTAAACTTCTCTATATACTCCCTTCTATGAACAATTCTTAGCATGTACCACTTGTCTCTGAGGATAACCTTCGCAACGTGGCTATCCACATCCACTTTAGCGTCTTGATAATCAAGCCTAGCACTCATCCTTTTTATTACTGGTTTTGAACCTTTATACCGCTTAGCAGATTTAACCAAGGCCAGTGCTGTTGAGTAAATATTCCTGATAGTGTGTGCTCTGAAACCGTAGCTCTTCAGCACTGGGTATAGCAATTGGTGTACCTGACTTTTCTTAGGAACTTTATCCAAATCCCATAGAGCATCAACAGCTTTCTGAAGAGCGTACCTGTAGAGGTTTAAGTCCCACAGCAAATCGTTGGTGTTCCCATCAATAACCTCAGCCCTAGCCTTCAGAGCCCTTCTATATACTCCCTCAGGTATCACCTAAGCCGAGCGGGTGATAGACGCCCTCATTGGTACTCGTCAATAAACATCTTTAGGGTATAAATTTATAAGCTTTACTACCCTAAGTGAGCTTGGTGAACCAAAATGGTCTCCATATACATTTTCGATGCGAAGGTGGTTAAGACAAGTGGTAAGTACTTGATATACCCTCCAAAGGAGTATCAGGAGAAACTGAAGAAGCTACACGGAGAGAAGGTGAAGGTTATAGTGATTAGGGAAAGCAATTAGAAGTATCCAGAAATAAACAAAAATAATTAAGTCTGGGCTACGGCTATGGTAAATGCTGTTTATGTAAAGCTAACTGAGAAAGGCAAGGCAATTATTAGAGGGGAGCAGGCTAGGAAACTTTATAACGAAGGCTTCGGGATACTTAAGGGAGATGTTCTAGAGTTAGAAGATGTTGAAATAGCTTATCTAGCTTATAGAGGAGTAGTTAAACCAGTTTTCAAGGGTGAAGAAGTTACCCTTGAAAAATTATTTCAAATTCTAGAGAGAAACAATCCAGAACTCCCCCTAATGTTCACAGTATATCAGGATCTTAGAATGCGCGGTAGAGTTGTTAAACCAGGCTATAGAAGAAATGTGCTACTACTATACACTAAAGGTGCAAAGTCCATTGCTGATAAAGTAGTTTATGTTGTGGGTGAGGAAACAACGGAGTTCACAATAGAGGAGCTTTTAAAGTGGATTACAGAAGCTTTGAAGTTAAATAAGGAACCTATTGTAGCAATAGTTGATAAACATGGTGATGTAACATACTATGAAGTGAAAAAGGTGGAGCTGGAAAAGAAGGAGATGGTTTAAATGGTAAACCTTCTCGAATTAAGTGATGAAGAAGTAAAAGCTAAGCTTAGAAATGGAGAAGTAAAAGTTGCCGTTTTCGGATTAGGCCATGTAGGCTTACCTCTAGCTTGTGCTTGGCTAGAAGCAGGAGCTTACGTTATAGGCGTTACTAAAACCGAGAGAAAGGCTTCCTTAATAAATAAGGGAATAAACCCTATAAAAGACGAACCAACGCTCACATCTATGGTTAAAAAATACGTTAGAGAAGGAAAATTTAAAGCAACAACGAACGGCGTAGAAGCGGCTAAAAAAGCAGACGTAATAATTATCGCTACTCCAACAGGCGTTAAATGGCATGAACCAGGTAAGCCTCTAGATCTTTCGACTCTTAGAGAAGTATTGGTAACTATAGGTAAAGGCCTTTCCAAAGGAAACCTAGTAATAATAGAACCTACAGTTCCTCCGGGAACAACACTAAACATAGCTAAGCCTATTCTTGAAAGGATGAGTGGTTTAAGAGTAGAGGAAGATTTCGGACTCGTCTATAGCCCTGAAAGAGTAATGACTGGACATGCTTTCCAAGATATTGTGGAAAAATATCCTAAAATAATAGGTGGTGTAGGGCCCAAGAGCTCTAAGGTTGCAAAAGCCCTATATGAAGTAGTGGCTAGGAAAGGTGTTATTGTACTATCATCACCTACGGTTGCGGAATTCGAAAAAGTAGCTGAAGGAATATATCGTGACGTAAACATAGCATTAGCTAATGAGCTAGCGAAACTGTCCCACCTATTAGGCATAGATTTCGAAGAGGTAAGATTTGCTGCAAATAGCCAACCCTATTGTCACCTACATAAGCCAGGTGTTGGTGTTGGGGGATACTGTATACCAATATATCCATACTTTGTGCTTCACATAGCATCAAGATTTAATCTTGAACTCCAACTAACGAGGCTTGGGAGAATAATTAATGAGCACATGCCGGAATATGTAGCTAACTTGGCTCTGGAAGCGCTAGCTAAACTCAACATAGGAGCTGATGAGGCAAAAGTTGCCATTTTAGGATTAGCTTTTAGAGGAAACATAGGTGATACCAGATTAACGCCTACACTTGACCTCATAAGGTTCCTAGAATCCTACGGGATAACAGACATTGTAATTCATGACCCCTATGTTGAAAATAACCCTACTAAATATCCTTTAGTTAGAAACTTGGAGGAGGCAGTTGAAGGTAGAAATGTTGTAATTATTACAACAGACCATAGCGAATACAAAGGTCTTAAACCTTCAAAAATACTTCAACTTTCAAAGATGGAAAGAGTAGCTATTGTTGATGGAAGACACGTTATAGATTTTAGAGAAAATATTGGAGGCAAAGTGGTTTATGTTGGAGTAGGTAGGCCGTGGATTATTCTTTAACCTCCAAATGCTCTATCTCCAGCATCACCTAATCCTGGAACAATGTAGCCCTTATCATTTATTTCTCTATCAATACCTACAGTGTATATTGTAATATTGAGATCAGGGTAGTTTTTAAGGATCTTCTCTATTCCTACGGGAGTTGCTATGACAGATGCGATAATGTATTTCTTAGCTTTCCCTCTCTTAAGAACCTCTTTTAAAACAGCTACTATTGTTGATCCTGTAGCTAACATTGGATCAGCTATTATAACGGTGTCTTCAGGTTTTATTTCAGGTATTCTAACGTAGGTTAATTCTATTTCGAAAACATATCCGGGCTTCATACCTTTTTCTTCAACTCTCCTAGCAGAAACAACACCTTGTCTTGCAGATGGAAATATCTTAACTAATCCCTCTGTTAAAGGCATAGCTGCTCTAAGAACAGTTATTATAACTACGTTTTCAGCATCGGGCACCTCTACGCCCTCAGCTGTTCCAAGAGGTGTTTCTACAGTAACTTTCTTAGCTGACATATCGTTGTATATTGCTAGTCCAAGAACTCTTCCTAACCTTACAAGACCCTTCCTAAACTCTATCTGCCCCGTTCTCTTATCTCTAAGTTTAGTTAGAATAGATAGAGCATAGTTTCCTGAAACAACTTTAACCTTTGAACCCCAATTACCTTGGGACAATAAAACCCTTAGTGAATTAGATGAAGAAATGTTTTATAATGCTTTCCCCTTTACTCTACAACTCTCATTCTCCTCAATTCACTTCTCCTAATCAGTACTTGAGCTATCAACGCTATTATGATGACTAATCCGTGTACAAGCCTTATCCAGAACCCTGTAACTCCAACAGCTAAAATCCCTGTTTCAATAAGTTCCAATATTAGTCCGCCAATGAATGATCCGAATATTGTACCTATACCTCCAGTTACCGGAGTTCCTCCAACTATCACCGAAGCTATGGACTTTAGCAAGTAAATTTCTCCGAGAGCAGGCCAGAAAGTTGCCATTTCAAGCGTCGCTAATACTCCTGCGAAAGCAGCTATAGCCCCATGAATCATAAATACCGAAATAATCACTTTATCTGTGTTTATTCCAAGCATTTTAGCAGCTACTCTATTGTCACCAGTGTAGTAGACGTATGCTCCGAACTTGTGGAAGTTTAGAATAACCCATAGCGCTAAAGCTATAACTATAGTCCATATTATTTGGACAGGAATTGTCCCTATTCTACCCACGAGCATTTCATATATTGGTAGCCCACGATATTCTCCTAAAGGTATTCCGAAACCCTCAGTTACTACGAGTACGAACCCTCTCCATAGGAACATTGTACCTATCGTTGCTATTAGCGAAGGTATTTGGAATTTTGTAACCAAAATCCCATTAAGTAATCCAGCAAGTAACCCTACTGAAAGAGCCAGAAGAAGCCCTAAAGGTGTCGCACCAAATGTTTTCCATGTTAATGTTAGTACGAGTGCTCCTAGAGCCATAACTGACGGAAAGGACAGATCTATTTCGCCGAGGATAATCACGTATGTTAGGCTTAGTGCTGGAATTATCGTGAACGGTGCTACAGAAAGCATCGCAGTATAGGTGTATGGGTTAGAGAATCCCGACGGGTTTATCGTGAAGAATATTAGCCACAGCATTAGAAATATTGCTAATATCGCTATTTGCATTTTATACTTAGCGAAAATCCCGGTGACGTAAGGTGTTCTAAGCTGTTTTAGTGAAGCAGACCTCTTGCCCATAGCTAAAACACCTTTCAAATGCTAATTAAACATGGTGTTTAACTACCTATTAGATTTATTTCCCTATACTCCGGGGGAACTCTTCCTGTTCTAGCTATTGATATCATAATGTGTGAAAGATCCTCCGGTGTAAGGTCTTTCTTAAGGAATTCTCCAACAATTTTTCCTCTATCTAGAATTACGAACTTATCGGCAACCGGGTATACATGGTATATGTTGTGGCTTATGAAAATGCTTGACTTACCTCTCTTCTTAAGTTCCCTAACATATTCAAGTACCCTCTGAACTTCAGCTAGTGAAAGCTGAATAGTTGGCTCATCGAGTATTATCAAGTCTGCTTCGAAACATAAGGCTCTACTTATCTGTACACCTTGCTTATATCCTCCTGAAAGATACTTTACAGGGAAATCTGATGAGATAGCTTTCAACCCTATTTCACTAAGTAGTTTCTGCGCTCTTTCCCTCATTTCGCTTATTCTAAGGAATCCTAGCGGTCCTGTAAGTTCTCTTCCCATGAAAATGTTTCTCCATATCGTATGGTTTTCCGATAAAGTTCTTT
>CAZGLL010000014.1:0-35792 GCA_964526225.1 uncultured Desulfurococcales archaeon
AGATTAAAGTACCCCTACAAACCACTACTAATAGTAGAGTGATGACCTCGGCAGGACTGACCCTAAAAGGGAATGATTGAGGTCTTGAGTGCTGATATATCTCTGATGAGCAGGGTACCACATGAGAATCCGTCCCACCTTAAATATACAGAGGTGCCCTTATACAAAGGGGCATCGATGCCTATACAGGCGATGCAGGGATCAATTGCTCCAGATTACTACGATATTGATGAGCAGAAGTATAGACTATCACTCAGAAGGCTTGTGAAAGCTAAGAAAGATCTTAGCCCGATTCATGGAGAGTTACTGGAACTCGTCATATATGATATCATCGCGGAGAACCACTCACCGAGCGAGGTTTATACGAAGATGAGCAGGCTCAACAAGTTCCTCAAGTGGTTGGAGAGACGAGGCAAAGACATAACTACTTGCACGGGATTCGATATATTCAGGTACCTGGTACAAGAAATCAACCCCCAGTAATAGACACAGGATTGCAGCTCCTATCTATATATTGACTATGGTCCTAGCGCTCAGAGGATCAAGTATGTAGTAACAACTGGTGTTGGTGAGGTTAAAGACATATCCATAGGGATAGGTGTTATGGGTGATATAAGCTTAGAGGATCTTAAGAAAGTTGTTGAATTAGTAAATAACTATCTACAATGAATTTAAGTTAATGAAGTAATTAATTAAGGTACACTGGCTTTATTTATCTCCACTCTTAAGTAGGTACGGGTGTGTGCTACGGTAGTAGGTTTCTGCGTAAAGTGTAGGAAGAAGGTAGAGTTAAGGGATCTGCAGGAGGTTACGTTTAAGAATAGAAGGAAAGCAGTGAAAGGCGCATTTTTCACGAGTACGTAGACAGTTTTTCTGCAAGTTGGGCCTAAGTAACGAACTAGGAATTCTTTTTGTTCTATGTTAAGAGTTCGGCGAAGAATATTATTGCCTGTGGAAACAGAATTCCCAGTGTTACAGTTATGAACATAAGTACTAAAAACGGTATGACTGCTTTGTATCCCTCGGCAACTGATATATCGCCGTTAGTAAGAGCGGAGAAATAAAGAACACCTTCTCCCACAGGTGGGGTAACGAATGCCACGATTAACATTGTGCAGAACATTACTCCAAACCATACTGGATCGTAACCTAGTTGTACCATAACTGGATGAAGTATAGGGGCTGCCAAGACAATAATAGCAGTTGTCTCTATGAACATCCCTAGTAAGAATAAAAACGCTAAAGAGAAAAGCAGAGCAGATACTTTTCCTCCCGGCAACGAGAGCAACATATTTGTAACTAGGGTCTTCCCGCCAATTCCGTTAAATATTGCACTAAATGCAGATGAAGATGCTATCATAATAAATACTATCGTAGTGCTTTTAACTGTAGTGATCATTGCCTCTTCCAGCGATTTCCTATTTAAACGTCGACGAATAGCAGCATAGACTAGTGTTAAAAATGCCCCCATAGCACCAGCTTCTGTAGGTGTAGCCATACCACTATATATTGAACCTAGGACACCAATGATTATGCCTACAGGGCCGACTAAGTATCCTAGTGCTTTTAATTTATCATGTAATGTGGTACGAGCTCCAAATACAGGTACCAAATTCTTATGTCTTCTCACCCATATTGCTGTATATATAAAAAATAATGTTGCCATTATTGTTGCCATACCTAAGCCCCCTGCAAATAATCTTGCAATAGAAGTATTCGTTAACACTCCATAAACTATCATGTGGCATGCTGGTGGCACCAGTTGTGGTAGCAAACCGGCCGTAATTAATGTAGCAGCAGACATATTTTTAGGATAGTTATACTTCTTCATTAGAGGATAGATAAGTAAGGCCAGGCTTGAAAGTCCAGCCATAATTGAGCCCGACATGGCACCTATTATGAACCCCATCGCTATGGCTACATAGAATAATGAACCCCTTAGCCTTCCAAGCAATGTATAAACCGCCTTGAAAATATCCTCACCTAAGCCGCATGAACCCATCAACGCTGACATAAAAATAAATAACGGATATGCTACTAAGGGCCAATTGTTGACTGTTCCCCACACAGCTTTATATAGTACATCTAAACCTATCCATCCCCATAAGATTAATCCAAAAATGAGGGCTGTAAAAAATATTGCGAACGCAACAGGTATCCCCAACAGTAACAAAATTATTAGGGACACAAACATTAAGAATGGTATAGGTATCATTAGCCTCCCCCTCTGCTCTAATTTTCAGCTTACGTAAGTTTATGTTTTAAACGTAATAATGTAACAATAACTGTAATTAATGTTAAACAAAAAGATATCGCTACTATCCATCTATACCACCAAAGCGGAGGTTTAAAAAGGGGTGTCGTTACATCAACTTCATTCATAAGTGTTGATGCCCAGGCTCTCTTGAAACCAAAATATGTAACTATGGAACAAACTATAATCATTACAAGTGCTGTTAATAGATCTAAGCAGAGTCTAATTTTCTTACTCGATATTTTATTATATATAACATCGACTTTTACATGTCCTTGTATTAAAGTAACATATGGTAGGCCTAGTAAAAATATTAATCCAGAAAGCCATGTCGATATAATCATGGCCCTCATATCTGGTTGCCTTAGAAGATATCTTGTAAGCACTTCATAAACCACAACAAGTGTTAATAGAAGAGCTGTATATGAGCTATAAAAAATAATTTTTTGAAATTTAATTTTTGGAGACATTGTATAGTGTCTCCTTTAACACATTTTTAAATTAATCCTTCACTTTTAAGGGCTTGTTCTAAATCATTAGCCCAATCTGTATAACCTAGATCACGCCATACCTCAATAACTCTCTTAATATATTCTAGTACATCACCACCATGCTTAGCTAAATCAACATATATTTCTAAGGCGATTTGTCTAGCTTTCTTAACATCTTCGGGGGATTGTGTAACTACTTCACCTCCCTCCCTGATCCATAATGCTTTGCCACGTCTATTCATTACATCCATATAAAATGTTCCCCACTGGAAAGCCAACTCTGCAGCTGCCTTAACAACGTTTTTCAAATCGTCTGGTAATTCTTGCCATGCTTTCGGGTTTGCAACAAGGTAAACGATATGTGTTTGGACATGCAGAGTTCCGTCGGGGGCAGGTTCAAGAGCATATTTAGCTACCTCATAGAATCTCATCTGATGATTAGAATAGAAATCTGACCATTCAGCACAATCTATAGTGCCCAGTTTTAATGCCTCATAAATCTCTCCTCCCGATAGGAACATGGTTTTAGCCCCTAATTTCTCATAAAATATTCCTGAAAAACCTCCGGCTCTAATGATCTTTCCTTTCAAGTCGTCGAGGGAACTTATTGGCTCTCTACACATGATAGGTTCATAAAGCTCCATATTGAAGACGCTCACAAGTTTCACACCCCATTTTTCAAATGCTTTTTCAGCTAAGTCTAACGTCTTCTCATTGAGGTACCATAGTTCAGGCCCTGATTTTAATGGTCCCGGTAATGCTAACCCAAGCACTGCGAACATAGGATCTTGTGAGCCCCAATATGGCTGAAAGACTTCAGCCAACTCGACAGTACCTTTTGCTACCGCATCTAAAGTTTCAATTACTGGGAAAAGTTCGTCTGCTGCATATACTTCAATTATCATTCTTCCTCCTGATAAGATTTTAACCCATTCAGCAAAACGCTGAATTACTTTAAAATATGGATCTCCAGGTACAGACCAAGTAGTTGCACGCCATTTAATTACCTCTCCAGTTGTTGCACCAACACCGCCTGTTACCGTTGTTGTTACTGTTGCTGTTACTGTTGTTTGTTCTCCGGGTGTAGAAGCAAGTCCTGCAAAGTACCCGCTAACCCCAGCTATAATGACCAATAGTAGAGTTATTATTGCATAACTGAGTTTTTTCGGTCGGGAACTAGTGTTGGACAAGGCGTACTGCCCTCCCTGACATATATTGTTTAGTAAATGAATAGTTTATAAGTTTTTATTCCAAGGGTGTACTTAGGGAGTGATTAACCCCTTTAATTATAATTAGAAACGTTTATTTTCGGTTGATTTAAATTATTATAACTATGGTGATGCTATGGCGGTAATAAAGAACAAGACTGAATTGCTTAGCCATGGGAATGTGGAGGGGAGACGAGTCGTTCTTGATATTATTGAATATGCTTTAGAAAGTATTGACAGCTACAAACTCACCAAGGAAAAGATACAATTAAATGATGAAAAGTTGACCGTTAATGAAAGCTATGTGGTCGATCTTTCAAAAATAAAGAATATATATGTACTTGGGTGTGGAAAGGGGGTTACATCTATAGCTAGAGCGCTTGAAGATTCTCTGGGTGATAGGATCACAGACGGAGTTGTTATCGAAAAAAGAGGGATGGTGAAAGAAAGGCCGAAAAAAGTAAGAATTATAGAAGCTGGACACCCAATACCTGATGAAAATAGTGTAAGGGGAGCAAAAGAAGTTCTGGAAATAGCTAAGAGAGCTAGTAAGGACGATCTAGTATTTGTATGTGTAACTGGTGGTTGTTCCGCTTTAATGACTCTTCCGCCACCAGGAATAAGCTTAGAAGATGTGCAAACAATGACCGATCTTCTTCTCAAATGTGGTGCAGATATTCAGGAAATAAACACTGTGAGAAATCATATATCTGTTATTAGTGGTGGAAGGTTAGCAATATACCTTCATCCAGCGCAAATAGTCAGTCTAATAGTTGTAGATGAGGTAAGAGGTGCTCCTTGGGGGCCAACAGTGCCAGATGAAACAACATTCGAAGATGCTGTTAATGTTCTTAAGAAATGGAATCTATGGGATAAAACTCCAGAATCTATAAGGAATCATTTGGAAAAAGCCGATCCGAAGTACGAAACTCCAAAATATGAAGACTTTAGACTTATGGGAGTAAAGGTACATAATGTTGTGTTAGCTAATAGTGAAACAGTTTGTCTTGCTGCACTGAAGAAGGCTAAAGAAAAAGGTTTAAGTGCAATGATTTTATCTACGATCATGGAGGGTGAGAGTAGAGAAGTAGGTATCGCAATGGCTGGCATAGCAAAAGAGGCAGAAAAGTTCGGTCGCCCGATCGAGCCTCCCTGTGTATTCATAATAGGAGGTGAGACTACTGTTACGATTACTGGGGAATCAGGTGAAGGTGGAAGAAATCAAGAGTTTGCCCTAGCATTTGCATTAAAAATCGCTGGAAGTAAAAATATAGTTGCAGCCTCTATAGGAACAGATGGAACAGATGGGCCAACTGACATAGCAGGGGCTATAGTTGACGGGTTCACTATTGAAAGGGCAAAAGAAAAAGGTATTGATGTATTTAAAGAGTTACAAAGACATAATAGTGCTTATGTATTTAGACAATTAGGTGATGCTATATATACTGGACCAACTGGAACTAATGTTATGGATCTCAGAGTTATAGCAGTTTTAAATCGTGAAAACTCTTAATTTAAATAAAATAAGATATTAAAGATATTATCAAAATATTAAATTATAAATTAATTAGAAGATTAATAGAATCGTGAAAATGAAGAAAAGTTTATATTTAAAACGGTATTATGTTTTTAACAAGGGAGATAAAGAATGGCTTCGTCATCTTCTTTTATTATAAAAAATATTAAAGCTAGGGAGGTATTAAATGGTAGAGGAGAACCATCTGTAGAAGTAGAAATTATAACTGAAGGTGGTATAGTCAGTACAGCTAGTGTTCCAACAGGGCGTTCACGAAGCAAATACGAAGCTGTTGATCTCAGAGATGGAGGAAGAAGATATAGAGGTATGGGGGTTCTTAGAGCTATTGAAAACATAAATAGAATAATAGCACCGGCCTTAAAGGGTAAAGATGTACGAAGACAACGAGAAATAGATATGTTATTAAATGAGCTCGATGGAACCCCAAATAAGTCGAAACTTGGTGGAAACGCGATCCTTGGGGTATCATTAGCTGTTGCTAAAACTGCAGCAAAGGCACTTGGAGAACCTCTCTACAGGTATATTGGTGGAGCAAATGCCCATATACTTCCTGTTCCCCATGTTAATGTAATTGAAGGCGGTAAACTCGCGGCTACAGAACTAGATTTTCAAGAGCTTCACATAATTCCCGTAGGAGCAAAATCTTTCTCTGAGGCATTGAGGATGGCAACTGAAGTCTATTATGTTTTGGGTGATATTTTAGCTAAAAAATATGGGCGTCATTCACTTAACGTTGGGGTTGAAGGAGGATATACACCGCCAGGTTTAAGAGACCCTAGAGAGGCTTTTAATGTTATGTTAAAGGCCATAGAAGAAGCTGGCTATTCAGAAAAGGAATTTGGACTTGGAATTGATGTAGCAGCCAGCCATATATATGATGAAAGAGAAAAGAAGTACATCTTTATGGGTAAAAAAATATCAAGAGAGGATCTTATAGAGTTCTACAAGGAGATTGTGTCAAGCTATCCTGTTCTATCGATTGAAGATCCTCTTGAACAGGATGATTTCGAGGGATTTGCTGAACTTGTAAAATCACTTAATATTCAAATTGTTGGAGACGATTTATTTGCAACAAATATTAATAGGCTAAAGAAGGGAATCGAAATAGGGGCAGCTAATACAATATTATGGAAAGTAAACCAAATAGGGACATTAACTGAAGCTTTAGATGTTGCTCAATGCGCATTTAGACATGGTTACGGTGTTGAGGTTTCTGAAAGATCAGGACAAACAGAGGATACATGGCTTGCTGATTTAGCGGTAGCCCTAAATGCTGGACAAATAAAAACCGGTGCTCCATGCAGAGGGGAAAGAACAGCTCAGTATAATCGACTCCTAAGAATCGAGGAAGAATTAGGTAGAACGGCTAGATATCCTGGGAGAAACTTTAGAATACCGTTTTAATGATGAAAACTTAATGCTTCGTTTTTATAACCTCCCCATAGTCTCTAGTACTTCATTCCTTGTCTGAGCAGATCTAATTTTTCTTATTATTTCATCATTTTCCAGAAACTCTGCTAATTCTGCAAGCATTTGAAGATGAGAGCTTTTGTCTGGTGCACTAAAGACTATTACAACATCAACAGGGTCCGTTCCCCTGGACCGCCGTCCATCTTAGCCTCCAGCTTCCTCTCGCATGTGTAGCCACTCCTCCTGAGCCTCCTCTCGGTGAGCCAGTGGTAGAGCCTCTCATCAACAACCTAATTCTGCGCAGCGGCGGGGGCTTGGTCCTAGGTAGTGGTCTAAGAAAATTGCTCCTCCTCGATCGCGGAGGGCTTCATTGGTCATTGAGTGTGTGCCCCACGACCCTAGGCGTGGAACTCGTGTTTTCTAGAACCCAGATCGGATAAACAGTTATATTAGTTAGAGAATTAGTTAGAGATGAGTTAGTAGGGTGCTTCTCGAAGCTCCACTATGTATTTCCGTTCTAGATTAAGAAAAACTTATTTAAACTCCATGTCAAAATCAACTCGTAACAAAGAGGGAATCATTCTATGAAGAAGGTAGCTATCATAGTGGTTATTGTTCTAATTTTAATTCTTGGGGGAGTGGTTTACTCTATTTCTATTCAAAAAAGCCCCTATACTACACCTACATCTCCTACACCTGAAACCATAGAAACTACTAAGGTTTCGCCTACAACATCAACCCAACATTCTCTAAACGAAACATCGCCAACGCTGACAACTCAGCTTATTCAACGTGAAGAAGTCGAAGTCCCTCTTGAAGTCATAAGGTATAATTTTACCTTGGACAAGGGGTTTGAAAGAGTTCTTGAAATATCATCGGCTACAGCATATTACTATCTTACAATAAAAGACGTTGTAGTTACAGGTGAAAATCCGAGGTTATTTGTGGGTCTTAAAGAGGTAATGATATCTCCTGAAACAAAGTATTTTGGGACGCGTCATGAAGTAGATTTAGAGAACATTGAGCTTCCATATACTGTGGAGAGTGAGGAGTGGGTATATATTACTGGAGATTGTAAGGCAAAGTATGTTGTTAGTGTTGAAATCCATAATGCTAAAGTTCAAGGCGAATTAACCATAATACTGCAAGAGCCTATAGAACTTAACTATAATAAGGAATACTTCATTAAGGGCAACTATGGTTTCCTACTGTTTAAGATAAGAAATAATGAGGATAACCTTATACTTCTAAGAAAGAGCCCCGTAGGGGGAGAGATCACGGCTATTCAGCCTGTTTCGGGATGCTTAGTTACGAAGTATAGCCATAATTGGTGGATCCCTACAGGTGTTGTTGCTGAACTAAATAGCGTAATAATACCTTCATACCATGTTACTTGGGGAGGTCATACGGTAAACGGTAAAATGGTTAAAGGAGGATGGATGAGGAAATTCTTTTCCACAGATGAGCTTTACGTACTCATAAAAAGTAAGGATAAGGAGTACTCAGTAGCATTAAGTGAAGTCGAGAACCTAGGTTCTCCGAAATCAGCACCAGTGCTGAAAATAGAGGATACCTTAGATCTACCTATTGCGAGCCACGTTGAAGGTGTAGTTTTTAACGTGTCTGTAAACAATGCTCCAGCAGTGATAACTTTAGAGCTAAATACTAAGACTAGCGGGGAAGCTCCGTCAGAGTTCTGGGTTGGAGCAAACCTTATTAATAGTAGTGGTATGGTTGTTTCAACAACGCCAGCAGAGATTATTCCTGGAGGGTCAAGGAATATTCTAATTCACCTTGTTGCTGTGAAGAACGGAATGTATACAGTATGGTTAAGTTACAATACTGGCTCTATAGCTGAAATAGGTTTTAAAGCAAAACTTCTCAACATAGAACCTACCGATTTGAGTATGTTTGAATACGACGAAGAATGGGGTGTTTGGAAAGGAAAAATAGAGTACGGATGCATGTGCTAAACTCTAACTTACACTAGCATGTCTGAAACAACTTTGTTTACAATATCCATTGCATTTCTTAATTCCTAAGCCCTCCTCCCTAATTCTCTTAATGATTGTTTTAAGCAACTATATTGTGCTAGCCGCAACCATATACCTTAGACATTAATTGCACATAATCCTAATTTTTTAGCCTTCTCTTAACCAAGCATATTTTACTTTAAGCGAGAGAACAGCAAGTAGCCAATCTTGTTTCTAATGTGAAAAATTAACTCTTGATAGTACTGTATAGCTACGTGTAAACTCGTTGTAGTCATTCTATGCATTAGTTTTATAAGCTTAAACAATGACTTCTAACTTAGACTACGGTGTTCACCAATGACCATGAGTATTGATGAGCTTAAAGCTAAGCTGCTAGAATTACTTAGAAAGGATGAAAAATTCAGATATGCTGTTGCAGGTTTAATAGGCTTAGATACAATACTTAATGAGCTTAAGAAGCTTAGGGAAGATTTTAGCAGAAGATTCGAAGTTATTGAGAGAAAATTGTTAGAACACGATAAGCACTTTAAAGCAATAGAAAAGAAGCTCCTCGAACACGATAAGAGATTTGAGACCTTAGAAAAAATATTACTAGAACATACAAGGAGTTTGAATAGAATTGAATTAGAGATAGAAACGTTGAATGAATCATTTTACTGTAAAGCCTTATGAGATGACTTAAGAGACGAAATCGAAGGGAAAAAGGAAAGGATTCTATTGAAGAAGCGTAATGTTAGGGTTGACGAAGAGGATATCGACATGCTCATAGTAACAGATAAATCAGTATATGTTGTTGAAGTTAAGGTTAAACCTAAACAAGTAGATGTTGGAAGGTTTCTAGCTAAGACTGATATTGTAAGAAAACACTATAAAGATAAGAACATAGTGCCAATATTAGCGGGATCGATGATTGGGAGAGAAGTTGAGGAGTACGCTTTACAGAGAGGAGTAAAAGTGTATAGTTATTAATGATCATAATGACCACTATTTAATACCGGCTAAAGCAATAGCTTATGCATTATAAGGCTATCTCTAAATAAAATGTCGAATAGCCAAGTTTAAAAGTATTGGAAACCCTTATAATGCACAGTAGCTGGGCAACCTAAGCACTTCTGAGTTTTATACTCTATGCATTCAGTACATTTCCGTCCGCAAGGAGCAACCTTCCTCCTTCCTTTAGATGGAAAATCTAAAGGTAAATATTTAGGTTTTATAATGCTGGATAGTATGTAGACTTCTGACCTTCTTATACCTTCCATAGTTCTAATTGAACAAACGCTACCAAGGCATCCTAGTACATCTTCATTTTCAGCATACATGAGTGCGATGAGATTGTATCCGCCTATCATATTAGCTAGAAATATTATTCTAGGGCATTCCCTAAATTTCTCAATAATACGAAACATGTATTCTTCATTAATTATTTCCATAAAGACCAGTACTAACCTAAACCCTAAAGCTTGAGGATTGATATTGCCTCTAACATGTAATACTCCTTTTTCCTCTAGTTTTTGAATATGCTTCCTTACAGCTACATGGCTGATGCCGAGTGTCTTAGCTAACTTAATTAGGCTAACTTTCCCATTACGTGAAAGAAGAGCTAGTATTTCCTTTCTCTTATCGTTTAAGAACACCTCTTTTCTCTTAGTCTTCACTACCATACATCACCTAATACTATGTAGTAGCATAGGCCAGCTATAACTGCACCTACTACAGCCAGTACCGCATAGGATAATATAACTTTCCATCCAACAACTCTTGAAACGCCAAACATTGATGGAATACTAGTCATAGGTCCTCCTATAAGAAACGCTAACGCTGCTGAAGGGCTCATACCGAGATGCCTTAAACCATCAACAAGTACTACTTCAACTAGCGTAGGCGTGTACATTGGCACCCCTATTACAGCGCCCAACATAATCCCTATGAAGCCGCTTAGATACGTAGCTACGATTTTAGGTGGTAAATATGCTTGAACATAACTTACAATAGCGATACCCAATAGAAGATATGGTAAGATTGTTCTAGCGAGAAAGCATGTTGTTTGAAAGCTTTGCCATAACTTGTCAAGCAACGGTTCCTTTTGTTCGGCTACACCATAGCCTTTTCTAATTCTTGCTCTACTCTTTTCTTCAACAGCTTTACCCCATGGCATTTTAGAAATTATAAAGCCTACAGTTACGGCAATAATTATGGAGAAGAATAGTCTGGCAATAGCTATTTTCCACGAAATTATGTCGGCCGTAAAGATAATTGCCATTATGTTTGCTGCAGGAGCTGTAAGGAGAAACGCTAAAGCTGGCCCCAGTCCAGCACCGCCATACACTAATCCAGCAAATATGGGGATCATAACACATGAGCAAACAGTGAGTAAAGGAGAGAAGAGAGCGGCTAAAAAGTAAGAACTTTTTCTCCTACTGCTAAGGTGGTTAAGGAGAACGTGTTTAGGCATAAGCTCACTAATAAAACCGGCAAGAACAAATGCGAAGAGTAGTGCAGCACCAGCTCTTACAAGATATGAGAATGCATATATGAAAGGTAGGAGAATTGGGCCATAACTTTTCATTTCCTCTAAACTAGGTAGTTTTATTGGGGTATAGCTTGTAATCCTACAGTAGGCAAAGTAAGTAAGTCCTAGAATAAAAAGAACTATAGGTGTAAGACCCTTTATAACACGAATAATACCGTTAGTGTTTGTCATACTTAATCTAGAACCTCCTTGATGATCTCAATAGCCTTTCTCTTGCTACTCAACATCTTACCTAAAATCTTAATCTCACCGTTTACAGCAACCGCCGGAGTAACCACTAAACCATACTTAGAGATAATGTCAGGCGACATGGCATTAACCTTTACGACTTCAACTCTATCTTCGACACCAAGCTCCTTTACAGCTTCAACAAGAACCTCATAGGTTTTCTTACATTTAGGGCATGGAGGTTCCGGCCCTAAAACTTCAATAACCACTTTTTTAGCCATAAAGTAACACCCCTAGTTAACATATTGTAACCAAGTTATAAATTTTAAGTTACAATTTGAAACCAATAAAACGAGAACCCGCATTAATCAATATAGTTCATCACAGTTAATGATGTCGGGAGATAAATGCAATAGTTAAGTATAGCATGACGTCTATGTACTTTTGATTATAGAAGGCAAGCATCTAAATGAAATGAACAAAACCTAGTAGAAGAACCCGTTAAAGAGGAGACTCCTGAGAGGCTTAAAGACTTTATCAAGCAGGGATTAAAAGTACATTATGTAGCAAGAACTTATTATATGATTACTATTTTGATTTATTGCTCTAGAACTTGTATTTTAAACTATGCGTATAGGTGTATTAAGAAATTATAGAAAAATTATTTTTCCGGTTTAACTTCAAATTCGCAGTATGGATCTCCCTCTGCTATGCATTTGGTCTCTGTAGCTGTCATTTTCACGCCTAAGAGTTCTGTTAGAACACCAGCTATCATCCCGCGTACTAGGTGGCTAAAAGGTTTTCCCGTTCCAATGCCGAGTTCGCATTCGAAACAGTTATGCACTCTTACAATAGCATATGGAGGTCTAGCTCTAATTTCGACGGTCTCCATAAGGCCAAAACCTACACAGTTAAACATGCTTTCACTTATAACTCTAAAAATTTCCTCAGGATTTACTATTCCAAGTTTTTTCGCGGTTTCTTTATGTTTCTTACCAAGTTCTAGTCCAGCCTCTACTCCTAAATAGTAGAGGAAAGCCTCTATTCCGGGGCCAAATTTTCTTATATCTGCTAATAACCCCTTGTATCCGGGCTTTCTAAAAATAATAGCTCTATCTCCACCTATTGTTAACGGGTTAGAAGCAGTATCAGCTATGAAACCCTTAACCTTAGGCTTAATAACTATAACTTCCTCAACAAAATCATATTGTTTAGCTTTTCTTGCAAGCTCTTCGGGTGAAATATTAGCATTCGTGAAGTCTAAGAAAGCTAAAGCTGTTACAGTTTCTCCAGATTGATCTGGTGAATACACTAAATAAAGAATGACAACATTATGTTCCGCGGGAATAGCTGATAGCTTACTAAGAACTCCAGGTTTAACCCTCGACTTTACAAGAAACCCGTAAAGCTTCCTACCAGGGCGAACTAGAAAACGTCCTATGTCAAAAGGAAAGCCCTTCATATTCTTCCCTAACGTATTATATTTCTTTCTTGAAAAATAAAAATACATCTAGGAATTAAGCTTAGTCTAAAAGGGCATGGAGCAATCAGAAAAATTGAAAGAATGTGTGAGCTAGGTTTATACAACATTACTACACAGTGTTTTTATACTATCGCGAGGTAGAATGTTCTTAAGGTGCTGATTTGTAATGTCTAAGTGTGTTCTAGCGCTTATGTTGTTAATGCTAATTGCCTTATCGCTTAATGTAGTATATGCTATGTGGTTTGATAAGTTAAGGGCTAATGTTAAAGTTACTTTAGGATCTTTTGATCTTAAAATTACTTCCCAAAAATTCCTTTGTGAATATTGTGATGGTGACGAAAGCTACATAGACGTTTCAGGTGACGGTAAAAGCGTTCAAGTATTTGTGGCTGATGCTGAACCAAACAGTGCCATATGGGTTGGACTTGTTCTATCTAATGAAGGTTCATTACCTTTAAAACTAATTCAAGTCAGTGTTTTAGGCTGTGATGATTCCGAATTTTACGTTTACGGACCTTTTCAAGCACCAGGTACTAGTGGTGTTTGGGATAGAGTAAGGCTAAGTGATCTTCCATTTTACGGCGATGTAGGTTTACCTAGCCCTGGCTGCGATCCTAGTAAAAAACTTATTGTATGGATTAAAATGATGTCTCCAGAATTGGAGGGTGTTGAAGCCAGATACACTATAACCTTAAGCAGTGTCCTTTCCACGTAGGACTTAATGTATCATAAATTTCTCTCATAAGCTATTTTGGCTTAAGTGTTTACCTGATGTGACATAGTTTAAAGAGCGAGAATATTTTCGCCCTATTTCTGATTTTTCTCCGATTCTGAGTGCTTAGTTTTATTTTTATCTACGCTGGATTTTCTATTAACTTTGATAACAACTATTGAAGCTAAAAAGTGCCTATACGCTCCAACTAAACATCTTATGTACTTATTTTTCTCCTCACTTTCCATTATAAATCTCCTTTCAACTTTTACTATCCATATACTTTTCAATATTTACAATAAGGTCTTTAGTAAGTTCGGGCACTTCTTTTTCGGTAAAATATGTTCTTCTTTGTTTCTGCCTTAAAATTCCTCTAAAAACAGCAATGCCATATATTATTGCTTCGGGTTTGGGCGGACATCCGGGAACATACACTGTTGGAGGTATTTTTACCTTATACTCTTCCTTTAGTATCTTATAAAAAGCCTCTATTCCTCCGATGACAGCGTATGAATCATACCATATTCCTCCACCACAAGCACATGAGCCAACAGCTACTACAGCTTTAGGTTCTGGAATAGCAGTAAATGCCCTTATAGCTTTAGGTAAAGTTTCTCTAGTTATAGGGCCTGTGAAAACAATTGCGTCCGCATGTCTAGGTGAAGCTACTAGTTTAATACCTAGCCTTTCAACATCATGGTAAGGTGTAAGTACGTTTAAAACTTCTATATCGCAGCCATTACAACTACCACTGTTTAAGTGGAATACCCATAAGCTTTTCTTAAACAGTTTAATGCTCAAATTACCACCTCGCATAGGAAACGTATTTTGCAGAAACCTTGCTTCTACATTCACTACATAGTAAAAGTAATGGTCTTTGGTCTTTAGAAACGTTTTTCGCCGTGAACATTACTTGCCTTATTGTAGCATAGGGTTTACCGCATATTTCACATTTAGCCATTTTCAATTCAACAACTTGGTATAAATCGTTAGTAGTAAGTGTTGATAATTCGAACTCTCTTGTTAACTTTATTGCTTCAGTCGGGCAGACATCTTGGCATCTACCACAGAAAATGCATCTTCCAAGAAACAGTATTATCCTTTTCACACCTTTATTCAAATCCACTTCAGCACTTAGGGCGTTAGGTGGGCAAACATTTACACATGCACCACATCCTATACATTTCTCCACATCTATGCTAGGTTTTCCTCTAAAGCCTTCAGGAACCTCTATTGGTTCGAAAGGATATTTTTTAGTAACAACACCTGTTCTTAACGCTTCCTTAAGTATGTGAAGTCTAGAACCCATTAACAATGCCTCCTTCTAGCGAGTTCCTTTAAGCGAATTCTACGTTTAACATTTCTTTTAATATCGATTATAACTAAATGATCAGTACATGAGAAGCAAGGATCTATGCTAGCAATTATAGCTGGAGCATCAGCTAAACTTTCTCCTTTAAGCATAACTAATGTTGAAGATATGTTATTATATGAAGGAGCTCTGGGTCTCCAACGGTAAATCTTGTTGTCCCTACCTGTAATAACTAAGTGGACATTTTCTCCTCTAGGAGCTTCAGTTAAACCTAAGCCTTTCCTGTACTCAGGTATTTTAATTCTATCCGCCATTATATTTCCCTTAGGAATATTTTTCAGTAATTGCCTAAGCATATTTATTGATTCGAAAATTTCATCATACCTTACTAATGCTCTAGAGTAAACGTCTCCTTCATCGTATACAGGGACTTTGAACTCTACTTCACTATATGCAGCATATGGATGATATTTCCTAACATCAGTGTTTATGCCAGAAGCTCTAGCTACAGGTCCAACGACAGAAAGCTTCCTAGCTTCGCTACGGTTTAGTAACCCTATATTTTTGGTTCTAGAAATAACCTCTTTAAGCTTTAACATTTTGTCTAGAACTCTTCTAGCCTTTGTTTCCACGTAATCTAAGGTTTTTAAAGAGAACTCTATCTTCTTAGAGTCTATGTCTCGTCTAACACCTCCAACAAGGTTTAAACCATAAGTCTTCCTATTACCTGTAAGCACTTCTGCAAGATCCATGATCTTTTCCCTAATAAGCCATATCATCATAAATCCTGTGTCGAAACCTAGTAAGTGAAAGAGTACGCCAAACCATAGTAGGTGGCTATGTACTCTCTCTATTTCCAGAAGAATGCTTCTAATGTACTTTGCTCTTGAAGGTACCTCTATTCCCGCAGCATTCTCTACTGCTTGACAATAAGCTACGTTATGCGTGTATCCGCAAATACCACATATTCTCTCCGCAATGAAAGGTATTTGGTTTATTGTTAATCTTTCTTCAGCAACCTTCTCTATACCTCGGTGAACATGGAATCCTTTATATTTGGCATCTATTATTTTCTCTCCTTCAACATATAACTCGAAATACTCAGGCTCATGTAATGCGGGATGGTAGGGGCCAATAGGTACTATGTATTTTTCTTCAGCTTTCCTCTCCTTTACACCTTCATTCCTGTTCTTTAGTAATTTATTTCTCAGCTCTCTTATGCTAACATCTTTTCTTAATGGATAAACATTCTCGGGCCAATCATAAGGCAGTATGAGTCTTTCTAGGTTAGGATGACCTTCGAAAACTATGCCGAAAAAGTCGTGAGCTTCCCTTTCATGCCAATTAGCTCCAGGTATTATAGGGGTTATTGAAGGCAATTTAGGTATTGCAGGGTTTATTTTGGCATGAACTATTATGGATAGTTTTTGTTTATCCATGAGAAATACATGGTATACTTTAAAATATCCGTTTATAGGTCTTTCATCAGAACCTACAGTTACTGAAAAGTGGCCGCCAAGTTTCCAATGAAGTATTTCACTTATTTCCCTAACCTTATCTGTGCTTACTTCGACAAAGTAGGTGTTTTCATGTACTTTCTCTACTTTACCATATTTACTTAGTAAATCTAGTATTTCAGTAGTTGAAGTATGCAATAATTAACACCACCAATAGTACGGGTACTAATGTTTTCATAAACTTTAACGCTTGATCTATACGTAATCTTCCACAATATGTTTCAATGCAAACATAGGTTACTGATAAAGCTATAGTTGAAGCAGGATAAAGTATCGGTGTAAGCAACGTAGGGATTTCTCTAGGTAGTATGAGATATACTATTATTGTGAAGAGAAGTATTCTTTTAAGGTAAATTGAGTACTTTAATATACCCAAACTTCTACCGCTATATTCTACGAGTATTCCATCAATTATTTCCGGTTCAGCTTCAGGTATGTCGAAAGGTAACTTGTAGGATTCAATGTACGCTATGATGGCGAATAAAATTATTGATACAATAGCTGACAAGGTGTATGGAGGTATTATTGGAAACAGTGTTTCTAACGTTAAACTTCTCTTCAAAGTTGCAAATGTAGCGAGAACAAGAGCCATTAGAAGCTTAGAGAGGGCTGCTAAGCTAATTTCCCTATTAGCACCTATTGTTGCAAAAACATTACCTGAAGAAATACTGCCTATGGCTAAAAATATTGATGAGGAAGCTATAAGATAGATTAAAACTATGACGTCTCCGAAAAAGCTTAACGAAATACGGGTGAATGAAGGCACTAAGGCTAAGGCAAACACCATATTAGCAAATATTATGTATGGTGAAATAATATATGCCAGAGAGCTTTCCTCAGTAACTATGCTTGGCCTTTTAAAAAGCTTAACTAAATCATACCATGTCTGCAATATTGGGGGTCCTTTTCTACATTGAAGCTTAGCTTTAATCTTTCTTTCTATACCGTCTATGATGGGCGCTATAATGAGTAAAGCTGCAACATTGGCGAGAACGAACACTATGTTTTCCATATTCGTTCACCTAATGCGCAGTAGTAGCATTAATACGAATATTAGCGTAAATAAGGTTAGCATAGCAGCGGGATTCTCAGCAATTTTAGCTAGAACTCTTGATGAAAACAAATAGTTTCTAATGAAGTCTTCAACAAAAATCTTATGTAAGATCTTTCCCGTAGAGAATATTTCACTAAAGCTTTCCTCAAACGGTTTAAGGTATGATGCGGCAGGCATGTTCATTACGTATTTTCTAAATGAAACACCACAACTCCATACACTAAACTTACCATGTTTAGGAGGCAAAATAGCTACTGTTATCGAGGAAAGCAATGTTAAAGCTACTGCAATTATTAGAGGCGAATTTACAGAAACAAAACCTACTTTCAACAATGCTATACCTGGGAAAACTTGGATATAGGATAAAATGTCACCTAAGGGGAATATTGTCTTTGAAATGGGGGATATCATAGTTAATGGTATTATGGGGTAAACACCTAAAACAATACATATTAATGCTAAAAATATTTGAGAAAACAGCATTAGCGTAGGCACGTCCTTTAAACCCTTGAATTTAATGGAAGAAGGTTTTGCAAATAGTGTAGTAAAGTATTTTATAAAGTAAGCAGCGGTCACAGCACTTATAAACAAAGCTATGACGCCATATATCGTCAATATGGTAAACGACGGTATTGTTGAAGAGTACAGTAGCCACTTACTTACAAACCCATTAAATGGAGGTACACCTGCTACCGAAAGGGCAGCTATTAGTGCTGAAATAGATGTTAAGGGCATAAATCTAGCAAGACCACCCAGAACATTAAGGTTTCTTAAACCAGTTCTGTAAATAACAGAACCTGCTGTAAGGAAGAGCAGAGATTTGAACATTGCATGGTTCATTACATGATATAAGGATGATGCAAAAGCCGCTGAAGCTAAAATAGCATACTCTTTTCCATTTATGGAGCAAAGCACCATAGATGCACCTAAAGCTAATATTATGTACCCCATTTGACCTATACTGCTAAATGCTAAAAGTCTCTTAGAATCGTTTTGTAAAATAGCGTACATCGAACCTACGAAAAGAGTTATAGTACCTATAGTTGCTACAATATATCCCCAATGAACTGTCGGCTCAAAGAAGAAATAGAATATTCTGAAAAACATGTAAACAGATGTTTTTATCATAACACCGCTTAACAGCGCAGAAACATTGCTTGGCGCTTCAGGGTGAGCATCAGGAAGCCATGTATGAAAAGGTATTAAACTTGCTTTAACACTGAAGCCTATGAAGAGTAGTGCGATTAACGCGTTAGTTAAAATGGGATTTTCGACTAAGAGGTTTCTAGTATAATACCTTATCGCGTCAAATGATGTATTCATTCCCGATAGGATAATTAAAATTATTAAAGCGGACACTATTATTACTTCAGTTCCCCCCTTTGACATACAGAAGTACTTATAAGCAGCTTTTCTAGCAATTGCCTTTTCCCTCTCATATGAAACTAGGAATTGAGAAGTAACTGTCATAAGTTCCCAAAACACAATAAACCAGAAAACATCATGGATCACAAATACTAAGTACATAAAGCATAGGAATAAAGCATAGTTAAATCCGTAAAATCCTAGATGTTGTTTATGCAAGTACCTATTAATATAGCTTATTCCATAAATTGATGAAGCTAAGCTAACGATACCTAAGATGAGAACGAAAAAAGCTGAAAGAAAATCGATTCTAACATATATTACACTTAAATTTATTGGCAAAACCGATTCGGTTATTACAGGAATAAGTCTTAATTTTTCCTCAAAAACCCTATTGAAGAGCAGTACGTTTAAGGATAAATAGCACATTATTATAGATGAAATAATGGAAAAAAATGATGAAATATAGTTTCCAAGCTTTCCTTTAAACATGCTAGAGATTATTGCTCCTAAAATCAATATTGCAGCGGGCACTAATGCTACATAATCTGTCATAACATACCCCTATAGCGCATTATTTCTCCACGAAAACTATTTTATGATTTATGAAGTCTATTTTTGAAAGCATATAATTTACTTCCAAAGATTCGCCCAAAATATCTTTTAACAATATTTTTCCATTCTTTATTTCTAATAATGCAACATTATCCATTATTTTCTCTTCACGACCATTTACAATTAATACTGCCTTAGATTCGCACATTATTTAACACCACATTATCTTACAAGTTTAGATATTTTATTGAAGAGCATATAAACATCGTGAACTATAGGACTGTCTTTAGGAAGGCTTGTAACCCCTAACCCCTTCATCTCTACCTCTTGAAGATTATTGTCATAGCGGACTATATGGTACGATATGTTCTTTTCTGGGAAAACTTTTGAGTAACTTTTTGCAGCTTCCAATGAGTCTCTAACTTTGTTTATTACTAAAATTGTTTTCTTAATCCCTAATTCCTTAGCCATTTCAATTAGTTTTCTAGACACCACTAGCGATTTTATTGTAGGTTCAGTTACGCAAAGAAATAAGTCAAACTTTTCCGCTAAACCTCTACCGAAAACTTCAGCACCAGCTTCAGAATCAACTATAATTACCTCTTTCCTCTTTAAAAGCACGTGTCTTAGAAAAGCTTTTGCTAAAGCTATAGCTGGGCATAAGCATCCTTCTTTACTAGCATCTATGCTTCCTACGACAACTAAACTCAAATTATTCTTTACCTTTACACCGTATTTTTCAACAATATCGTCAACTTTAGGTGTTAGTGAGAAAAGAACTCCCCATCCTTCTCCCGGTTGTGCTCCGGTTTTTTCTTCAATAAGCTTCATATTCCTTGTTAGCGGAACTATTTTGAAGGCTTTATCCAGCGGTATTCCGAGGCTTTGTGCGAGATTCGGTATAGAATCCGTGTCTAGAGCTAGTACTTTGTATTCATGGTTAGAAAAAATATGTGAAAGTAGAGCTGTTATTGTTGTTTTTCCTACCCCTCCTTTCCCTGCCACTATTATTTTCATTTAAAAATGGCCTCATCATTCGCTATCCGCTACTATGTTGGCCAGTTTAGCTTCTTTCTTTTCTCCATAATCACTGAAACAATTGTTTCAGCTGCTTTCTCTGGATCCGGCTCTACGTAGAATTTCCCTCCAAAAATATCTTCAACGTCTTCTGTTAATATCTTGGTTACTTTCATGCTTCCTAAAACAGGCGGTATTGTACCTAGGTGAGTAAATACTCCTGATGCTACAAAGTACGTCCCTATGCTTACAGCTTTTTCACTCATCCATTCTGGTGCAGAGCCAGCAACAGGTAAGTCCGGTATATCTACATTTAGTGCTTCTGAGAGAGCTTTTAACGCAATTAGTATTCTTGAACAGTCAACACAGCTACCCATGTGAAGACATGGAGGTATTTTTAGTACTTCACAGATTTTTCTTAACCCAGGTCCTGCATACTTAGCTGCCTCAGGAGATAGGAGACCATGCATTCCAGCGGCTATTGCCCAGCATCCCGTACCTACGACTAATATGTCGTTTTCTATTAGCTTCTTAGTTATTGTTACGTGGCTGAAGTTATGCTTAACCTTAGGATTAACACATCCAACAACTCCAACAATGCCCTTAATTGTTCCATCCTTTAAAGCATTTATTAACGGATCCAATGATCCACCTAAAGCTTCTAAAATAGCTTCAACACTGAAGCCCGCCATTAACTCCATTTTATACTTAGGTATGTGCACTCTTTCCTTAGGTCTATTCGGATAGTTTTCTATAGCAATTTTAACAATTTTCTTAGCTATTTCATCGGCTTTCTCAGGTTCAAACTCGATATGTAGTGCTCCAGGAATGTGCATTTTAGGTTCAGTAGTTATTAATTTCGTATGATAGCAACCTGCAATATTGGCTAAAGCAGGCATTACACATTGATAATCAACTACCATTGCTTCAACAGCGCCAGTTGCTATCGCTAATTCTTGCATTAGCATGTTTCCGGCTAATGGTACACCAAGCCTCATTAAAACCTCATTACCTGTACAGCACATTCCAGCAACGTTAACTCCTTCAGCACCGAACTCTTTAGCATACTTTTGCATTTCATCGGATGTAGCTGCTTCAGCTATTTTCATCGATAATACCGGGTTATGTCCATGGACAATAATGTTCACCATATTCTCCTTTAAAACTCCAAGATTAGCTTCGGCTTTTAGCGGTTTAGGTGTTCCGAACAGAATATCGCTCATAAGTGTTGCCATCATTGAGCCGCTCCAACCGTCAGCTAATGCTGTCCTTACTCCATGTAGCAACAAACTTACGGGGTCAGCATCAACGCCCACATGAGTTCTATGCATGCATTCACATATTTCTCTATCAATATTTCTAGGTATGACTCCAGCTTTCTCCCAGACCTTCATTCTCTTCTTTGGAGCTAGGGACTTAACCAAGTGCAGTGGTTCTTCATCTTGCTTGCCAAATTCTCTTTCAAGAATTGATGCGAGATCTTTAGCTATTTCCAGATCATCTCTACCCTCCACAGATATTCCAAGGGCTTGGGCTACAGCTCTTAATTTTCCGGAATCCGTTATTTTATAAGCTAAAGTTTTACCTTCGACAACAAGTTTTAAAACTCTGAGAATATCTCTAGCATGGTCGCTATGGGCTGCTGCTCCAGCAGCTATCATTCTTAAAACGTTTCTAGCAACTATAGTGTCTGCTGTAGCTCCACAAACACCTCTCGTAGCACCATATCCGAATAAGTCGATACGACATGGGCCCATGTTACAGTTTCTACAGCAAACACCTAGTAATCCGAAGCCACATTGAGGTTGCTGTGCAAGCCATCTATGCCAAGCTAATTCTATACCTTCTTCTTCAGCTTTCTCTATGAGCTCACTTACGCCTGGTGTTATTGAAACCTGTTTTGCAGGTAGTTTAAATCCCAAATATGTATATCTTTTTGACATGTAAAATCACCTCCAAGAGACAGAAGAGTATTTGGAGTAGATATCTAGGGGCTTAGGTGTAGGAATAGCTTTCGCTGGAATAACAGGCTTCGTGTAAACTATGCCTGTAACAGCCATACCGCTAATCATCTGCTTAGCTTTTTCAACAGCAACTTCCTCTAAGAGCTCCTCTAATCTACCATACTTTAATGCTCCAGTAGGACATGCTTCAACACATGCTGGCAATTTACCTGCTCTAACTCTGTCAATACAGAAATCGCATTTAACAATAGTCTTACTCTCAGCATTGTACCTTGGATGGCCAAATGGACATGCTAAAGTGCACATAAGACATCCTATACATTTCTCAGGAGTTAAAATAACGAATCCTTCATCTGTTCTATTTAAGGCCTTAGTTGGGCAAACGTTAACGCATGGTGCATCTTTACAATGCTGACATCTCATAGGGACATTAAACACATCAGCGACTAGAACTCTAATTCTAGGTTTTGGTACAGGTTTTTCCATAGGTGCCTTATAGATTTCCTTACTAAGTGAATGTTCTACCGCACAAGCTATTTCGCAACTCCTACATCCCATGCATTTTTCAGGATCTATGAAGATAACGTTTTTCTCAAGTATTTCTGGAGATATTTTTACAGCTTCAGTAGCAGCTATACTAGAACACCTCCTACACTTTAACTTATGATAATAATTTCTAATAATAATTTAGTGTTCCATTAATAATAAAGTGACCGTGTTCAAAATATGGAATTCGAAATTAAATGTCGTGTTCTATATTCGAATCCCACATAACACTATGGTGTCAACCGAGCTTAAATCTCATAATACCTTTTTCACTGTATAGACTTTCTGAAACTATGTCTCTTATCTCCTTATACATCTTAAGTATTCTTCTAGCTTCATCTGTAAGAACTGTGGCGCCTTTTTCTCTTCCACCCTTCTTAGAGACTAAGAGTTTTACTCCGAGATCTTTTTCTAATTTTCTTACCTTCTCAATGTATGTTGATGGCGGTAAACCCATTATTGAACATGCCGCTCTAAGAGAGTTTACATGGGAAATAACCTCTAGAAGACTAAGTATTTCTGAAGGAATTTCTTTACCGTCAGGAGTAACTAACGATATTTCAATTTTGGGGATAAGTTCAAATTTTCTACATCTAATGGGGCATTCTGAAAATATGAGATTACGTAGTGTATTAGAACTTATATTTTCATTTTTAATTTGAAAGGATTGCAAAGGGCATTTACTAATTCTACCATAGGGGTCTATGAAAAGCTTTCTACATTCTCCATTGAAAGGTTTAGCTAATAACGTGACGGGATAGTTTCCTATAAATGCTACAGATGCCATATATCCATAAAGCGTACCGTAGCTGAATCCAACAGTATAGCCCTTCTTAGCAAATACGGGTTTGAGATCTAATGTCAGAGTTGTGGAGTACGGAATTTCACCTATTCTAATTTTTAAGCCATATTCTTTACCCATATTTACAAGCGATAATATAGCGTCCATGTTTATCATGTGAAAGCCTATAGCAATGTATAATGAAATATTGACGAAACCTTGGCTTATAATAATTTTTAAGTTTTCCTCGTTTACTTTGAAATCTTCAGGTGTTGTAGCTA
Organism: uncultured Desulfurococcales archaeon; assembly: GCA_964526225.1. Lineage (GTDB taxonomy): Archaea > Thermoproteota > Thermoprotei_A > EX4484-217-1 > EX4484-217-1 > DRYM01. Next base: position 24,180 of record CAZGLL010000014.1, read on the forward strand.
CTAATACGAGCTCATCTATTTTATCTAAAATTTTCTTATTACGCACTTTACTTATGGAATGTATTGGTATGAATAAATACATTTTCTTCGCAATTCTTTTTAAAAGAGAAACTATGTCTAATATTTTAGGATTATTTAGAGGATTAGGACATAAAATCACGGCTTCATCAAAAGTGAACCCCTTTAACTGCAGTACAACATTGTTAATTATTGCTACTGGAAGTGTGAAACCACTTACCCTACTTTCTCTCCATAAGCATCCATAGCAGTTTCCATCACAAAAGTCGGTAGCTCTTACTATTAGTGTTTTCCAAACCATACTATTTCATCCCTAATTACTCAAAATAAACTTCAAAACCGCAGAAAGAATATCCGAGACCCCAACAATACATTTCCTTCGTAATATTCTTACCTACAAGAGATTCTAAAGCTCCCTGTATTACTCCCGCTTCGAAATCGCACATAGGCATTCCGATATTTGGTATTCCATAGCAGCTCATGCACTCGTAAATATGTATTTTCATATTGTTAAAGGATTCGTCAACAATATCTAGTAAACCTATTCGTTGATTAATAAATACTTGAGGTAAATCATCTATGCTTCTTATAAGTCCTTTTTCAGCTAAATACTTGCCTAAATTATAACCTGAAGCCCTTAACGTTATTGTCTTTAAAGATTTACTGTAGTTTAACATGCCGTAAATTATCATTCTATAAGTTCTAATGTATTTAGAATCATTCTTATCTATTTTAGAGAAGAAAGGTCTAGTAGCATTTGCTGTTATATATGCATGTATTTTGTTGAGCTTGCTTTCCCTTCTACTGCTACCGTTCTTCTCATGTAAAGCTATGTGTCTCCAACGTCTAATTGCCTCGTAAGCGCTGATTGATTCACTTACCCCCGACAAGAGAATTTTCCACCACTAAAGTCTAAGTTTTACACATTTTTAACACTTCTATTAACTACCATGTATATATTACCTCATACTACCTCTCTTATTCTACTTATGAAGTTTAGAATAAGAAACCTTGAACTTTAGAGAGAAATGGTTAAACAATATTTTATATGGTTTTCAATATAGCATACTAGGTGTTTTACATTCTTTTTAGGGCCTTTCTTAGAGCTCGATGTACAGCTTTTTTTATTTCTAAACCAGCTATATGTAATGGTGTGTCATTTAAGTAAGGATCTTGATCCATTGGGGCTAAGCATGGGTAATAGTGTAGAAGGAGCCCTGCTTGAACTATTGAGTCTTTCACTTTAACTCCCACTAGTTTTTCTGCTACATAGTATGTTGAGCCACATGGAGCACTGCGTTTCACTGAAACTTTCACTATAGTGTCACCGCTTATTTCAATTTCAAGTTCCGGTCTTCCGAAGTATTTAGCGAATTCGTCAATGAGAGGATCTCCTACAGAGTCAAGTGTGCAGAAGGGGCGGGCGAAAACACATGTTACTCCTTCTCTCCTAAGCTCCTCTTTCACTTGAGTTTCCATGCCTAGTCCAGGGCTCCACTTAGGATTATCTATGGCTACTATTACTGATGACGCCTCTGTTCTCTTAGCTATTGTTGGTAGTAGAAGTATTGCTGGTTGATCTTCACATAACGATAACAGTAAATCAGATTTCGTTAATCCTTCAATGTAAACTGATTCAGGTTCATCTAGAGCTTGTTCGAAATCGACTCTCGGAACATGAGCTACATTAACAGTCCATTGCGAAGGCCCCTTGTTCTTTAAGGTTTCAGCAATTCTATCACCAAATAATCCTTGGGAAAGAGCAAGTATTTTCAACTTAACCACTCCTATGCTATAAAAATTTAAAGGTCCGTAAATTATTAAGTTAACGGTGTTTAAATGAGAGGGAAAATATGATATGTGCGGATTTAAAGTCACTATAGAAAATAACCAGCAAATACTTGTTGAAAACATAGTTAAGGCATTTTATGAAGAAAACAAGCTTAAACTCGTAAATGCTTTAGGTGAAACCATTACATTAGAAAATGCTGTAATAAGCGGAATCGACGTTAGCAAGGAGGAAATGAAAATTCTGAAGCATCCTTTTCTCGGCGCATCATTAATGTTCCTTACCGCGTTTTTAAACTGTCGAAACAGAACCACCTATGATCCTTTAGTTGAAGAGTTATGGAATAGAGTAAAATCCTTAGGTGAGTTAATGTTAAGAGAGTTATGGGCTAAATATAGAGGTGCTGAGAAATGACGTTTACAGTAGCTGTTACTGGTAAAGGTGGAACAGGAAAAACAATGTTAACAGCATTACTAATAATTCATTTGCTAAGGAAAACTAATGGTAAAATAAAAATTTTAGGAGTAGATGCTGATCCGAATCAGAACTTAGATAAAGTGTTAGGAGCTAAAGTCGATAAAACAGTAGGTGATTTACGCGAAGAATTACTAAACGTTAAGGATAAATTACCCTCAGGTATTTCGAAGGAACAATATTTCGAATACATGATTCGAAACATAATTTACGAAGGAGAATATTTTGACCTATTAGTCATGGGGAGACCTGAAGGTCCTGGATGCTATTGCTATGTCAACCATCTACTTAGAGCAATTCTAGATAGAATTTCAGAAGAGTATGATGTAGTTATAATGGATACGGAAGCTGGGCTTGAACATTTAAGCCGTAGAACAACACGGGATGTTGATGCTTTAATCATAATAACGGATCCTACGGCTAGAGGAATAATTACTGCTGAAAGAATAAGAAAGCTTGTTAAAGAGTTAGAAACAAAGGTTCACAAAATATATGCGGTAGGAAATAGGATAACATCTACTAATGCGGGGAGAATAGAAGAGGAGCTTAAAAAACGCGGTTTCAAGGTGTTAGGGCTAATACCTGAGGATCCCTATGTTCAAAAACTTGATTTGGAAGGAAAACCTTTCACCGATTTACCTGAAAATTCTCCAGCTTATCAAGCTGTAGAAAGGATAGCCGATAAGCTTTTTTCGCATTTAATAAATACTGCGTAGTGGTGATTAAATATGAGCCGTTGGTCCAGCAGAATAGTTGAGGTAAAAATAGGTGCTACTAAATCTGAAGGTGGAAGTAGAGATAAAGTAATAGTAGTTGGGGGAGAGAGTGATTTACCTCTCTTCGGCTCCAGTGAAGATATACCGCATCCACCGGTTATTTCAATGGATGTTTTTGATTGCAAAATACCGTTACCTAAGGTTCTGAAGGAGCCTTTTTCCGAAGTTTTAGAAGACCCTGCTGAATGGGCTAAGCTATGCGTTAACAAGTACGGAGCCGATCTTATCAGCCTTCACTTAGTAAGCACCGATCCTAACGTGCTAGATAGAAGCCCTAAGGAGGCTGCTAAGACTGTAGAGGAGGTTTTACAAGCAGTTAAAGTACCTCTTATAATAGGTGGTTCAGGCAATCCTGAAAAAGACCCTAAAGTTTTCGAAGAAGTAGCGAAAGTAGCTGAAGGTGAAAGATGTCTACTGGCTTCAGCCACTCTTGACGTTTATAAGGAAATAGCTGCGGCTGCTCTCGCATATGGGCATAGTGTCGTAGCATTTACGCCTGTTGATGTTAACTTAGCAAAACATCTTAATAGAATGCTTATGAGCATGGGTCTACCACCTAATCGAATAGTTATGGATCCAACAGCGGCATCTCTAGGGTACGGTCATGAATATAGCTTTTCAGTTATTGAAAGAATAAGGTTAGGCGGTCTTCAGGGAGATAAAGACCTTCAAATGCCTATACTTGTAGGTGTAACTAATGCGTGGGGCGCTAGGGAAGCGTGGTTAAAAGATCCATCACTTGGTCCTAGAGAATATAGAGGACCCATATGGGAAGCTGTAACTGGTGTAACGTACTTACTTGCAGGAGCTGATATACTAATGATGATGCATCCTATTGCGGTAAGTTTGGTTAAACGCGTAATTAACAATGTTTTTCGAGGTGAAAAAATACCTACAAAAGAAGTTCATGAGTGGTTAAAGGAGGTGACTTAAATGAGAACCTTAACTCCTATGCAAATATATATGCTTTTACCTAAAACAAACTGCGGTAAATGCGGATTCCCAACATGCCTTTCCTTCGCATTCAATGTTGCTTCAGGCAAAGCTAACGTATTTGCATGCCCCTACCTAAGTGAGGAAGCTAAGCGTAAATTAAGTGAAGCATTAGCTCCACCCATAAAGCTTGTTACGATTGGAGTAGGCGACGCTGCTGTTAAGGTAGGCGGAGAAAAAGTAATGCATAGGCATGAGGATAAATTCTATAATCCCACCGCAATAGCGTTCGCTGTTAGCGACACGCTTGGTGATGAGGAATTAAAGGAGCAAGTAAAGACCATAGAAAACACTAGGTTCGAACGTTTAGAGGAGGTTCTAAAGCCTGATCTTATAGCCTTAAAGGGGACCTCCGGAGATTCTGAGCATTTTGCTCAAGCAACAAAAGTTATTGTAGAAAATACTTCACTCCCACTTATACTTTGCAGCTTTAACCCCGAAGTTATAGAGAGCAGCCTTAAAATATGTGGCTCTAAAAGACCGCTAATATATGCTGCTAACAAAGATAACTTGGAAGTTATGGCTGAATTAGCTGTTAAATATAAGTGTCCACTTACAATTTATGAGCCTAGAAACCTTGATGCCTTACCTGAATTAGTTAAAAAAGCCAGAGATGTAGGAGTTGAAGACATAGTTTTAGATGTAGGATTTAAGGATTTAAAGGAAACCCTAAGAAAGTTAGTGACGATAAGGCGTTTAGCTATAGAAGAGGGAGCTCGAGAATACGGTTACCCAACAATAGCCTTCCCAAGTTTAGCAGTTTCCAAATCAGATCCATTAGCGGATTTCTGGGAAGTAACTGTTACAGCATCTTTGCTTGTAAGATACGCTAGTATCGTTGTTTTAAACAGCACCAAGCCTTGGAGAATACTACCCTTACTAGTGCTTAGACAAGGAATATTTAGAGACCCAAGAATTCACCCACGTGTCAAACCTGGACTCTACGCTATAGGTAACGTAAACGAAAATTCACCATGTCTAGTGACATCTAACTATGCACTTACGTACTTTACGGTTAAATCAGATATCGAAGCTTCAAAGGTACCATCTTACCTCCTAGTAGTAGATACTGAAGGACTTTCAGTAGCCTCATCTGTTGCTGGAGGAAAGTTTACCGCTGAGAAAATAGCCGAAGCAATTAAAGAGTATAAAGTTGAAGAAAAAGTTAAACATAGAACCATAATAATACCTGGATTAGCTGCAAGAATTAGTGGTAAACTAGAGGAATTAACTAATTGGAAAGTTATTGTAGGACCTAAAGACTCGTCAGAGTTAAGAACGTTTCTCAGAAAAACCCTATCATAAACACTATTTTATCATAAAAATCGGGGAAAGAAGTTTAAGAGGGAATTGTTTAAAGGAAAAGATGCGAAGCAAATATTTTCTACAAATTTTCTATAATAAGAAATACTTAATAAAAACCTATTTCTGAGATTTAGAGATGATAAGGAAAATAATATGAGAGATGAAATTCTATGGCGGAGGAAATAGTTAAGCTCACATTAAGTGGTTTTAAAAAAGCCCTTGAATTAACTAAGAAACTTGCAGATGAAGCAGTAAAGGAATTAGGGAGCGAAAAATCTGTTGAAGTTTTAGATACAGCATACAATGTTCCAACATACTACATCCTTACTGGGAAGAAAATAGAGAAATTAGGAGACATACCTAAGATTCTTAATGAACTCGAAGAATCAGTTTATAGAAGGCGTATTCTTCAGAAAATATATTCAGGTAAAGAGCCAGCAATTGAAGACGCGTTAGAGGCAGGATTGGCGACATTAATTCTCGCCGATATTATTGAAGTTTTAAAATATGTTAGAACACCAAAACCTTATGGAGCTCCCTTCGTTGGCTTCATAAGCGACTCCCAAATAAGAGGCTTAGGAGTTTCATTAGCAAGCGGGAAAATCCCGGGAATAGCAGTTATCATAGGGAAAGCGCCAAATACTGAAGTAGCTGGTAAAATCGGAAAAGAACTTCAATCACTTGGAATGTTAGGCCTACTAGTTGGTCCAATAGTTGAGCAAATGCAAGAAGCCGGAGTTAAAGTAGGCTTCGAATACAACCTTGTTCCCCTAGGTGATACAATAACTTCTGCAGCACATGCTGCCAACCTAGCTTTAAGAGTACCAGTAATTTTCGGAGGCATAAAGCCGGGAGAAAAGGAGAAAATAAAAGCATATGTTAAGGAGAGAGTTCCAGCATTCATTATAGCTCTTGGACCTCTAGATGACGTAACTGTTGCTGCTGGAGCAGGCGTTATAGCTCTTGGACTTCCAATACTAACGGACCAACCCGTTCCAGAAATTCCTAACGCCCTAATTCCCGTTAAGCCCGAAGAAGCTATATCAAAGGGCTGTGAGCTACGTAACATAAAAGTTACGACAGTGAAGCTTGATATTCCAATAGCATATGGTCCAGTATTTGAAGGTAAGGCAATAAGAAAACATGACATGTATGTTGAGTTTGGAGGAGGAAGATCTCCAGCATTCGAAGTAGTAATGATGAAACCTCTCGACGAGGTTGAGGATGGTAAAATAGAGGTAATAGGGCCAGAAATAGATGAAATGGAAGAAGGTAAAGCACATCCACTAGGTATTGTAGTATACGTAGCTGGAAAGAAAATGAAGAAAGACTATGAGCCAATAATCGAAAGGAGAATACATGAGTACATAAATTACGGTGAAGACACATGGCATATAGGTAGTAGAGATATTTGCTGGATTAGAATAAGTAAGGAAGGGTATAGGAAAGGGTTTAAGATAAGGCATCTCGGCGTAATACTTTATAACATGATTAAGAAAGACTTTTCAGCCATAGTTGACAAGGTTCAAGTAAAACTAATTACAGACAAAGATGAAGTTCTTAAAGCACGTGAAGAAGCACGAAAACTCTATGCTGAAAGAGATGCTAGAATCGCAGCCTTAACCGATGAAGCTGTAGACGTCTTTTATTCATGCACATTATGTCAATCATTCGCCCCCAATCACGTATGTATTATAACACCTGAGAGGCCTGGCCTTTGCGGTGCAGTATCTTATCTAGACGCTAAAGCTAGTCATGAACTTCAGCCCGAAGGACCTAACCAACCAGTACCGAAAGGTAAATGCCTTGACCCTGAGAGAGGCGAATGGGAAGGCGTAAATAAATTCGTTTACGAAGCTTCGCATCACGCAACAAAGAGGTACCATCTATATAGTGCTCTTACATATCCTGTAACTAGCTGCGGATGTTTTGAATGTGTGCTCGTAGCCTCCTTCGAAGCTAACGGCTTCATAATAATTCCAAGAGAATATGTTGGAGAAAACCCAACAGGTTTAAAATTCAGCACGCTTGCAGGCATGATAGGTGGAGGGAAGCAAACACCAGGAAGTGTAGGAATATCTAAACGCTACATAGTTTCACGAAAGTTCTTTAAAGCAGATGGCGGAATCAAGCGTGTTGTTTGGATGCCGAAATCACTTAAAGAAGAGCTTAAAGAGGATCTAATAAGACGCGGTAAAGAAGAAGGAATACCTGACCTCTACGATAAAATAGCTGACGAAACTGTTGCAAAAACGATGGACGAACTTCTCGAATACCTTAAGAAAGTAGACCATCCGGCACTTAAAATGACGCCGTTAGAGAAGCTAATGACATCCCCAACTTAAAAAATAAAGTAGTATTTTATTTTAATCTTTCACATTTTGAAGAACCTATGAGACTCAATTGAACAGCAGAAATACTTATTTTATTGGTATAATTAAAAGCGATTCTTAAGTGATTCTTTATTTCTTATTCTTCACTATTTTCAGTTTAACTAAGTGTGTAGCACATGATATACATGGATCATACGCTCTAACTATTGTCTCCAATTTTTGTTCTATTCTTGTCAGTTCCACGCCTTTTGAAAGTAGGTTATTCGCTACCTGGAATAACTCCTTCTCTAGCGACGGAATGTTTTGCTGAGTTGCCACTATGAGGTTTACTTTTCTTATTATTCCTTCATCGTTTACTTCATAGTGGTGAATGAGCACTCCTCTTGGCGCCTCTACAATTCCTACTCCTACTCCAGCTTTAGGCTTAACTTGAACTCTGATGTCACTACTAAGTATTTGATCATCTTCAAGCAGTTCTAATGCTTTTTCAATAGAAGCTATTAGTTCAACGGCTCTAGCCAAATTGTAAGCTCCAACATTGTGGGATGGTCGTCCAACGATACTTCTTAACTTAGCAAGGTAATTGTCTGTAATTGGTATTCCAAATTTTTCCGCTAAATTTATTCTAGCAAGTGTTCCAACCCTATATTTCTCACCATTAATTCTAAGATAGGGGTGTTTAACGAAAGAATAGGGAAGAGTATCTTCAGCAACGTAGTCTACATAGCGAGAACCATTGAATATACCAACTATTTCACCTTTAGGATTCATTACGTGAAGTTTACCATCATATGTTTCATGAAAGCCGTTTTTCACAAGTCCCATGTAGTATGTTGGGTCTTCAGGGTACATGTTAAGAAGCTCATGTTTTTCATATAGGTCGAAAATGAAGTCTACTAACTCTATTGCCGTCTTTAATACTTCCTTTCCTTTTTTCAATAAAGACTCCCTAGTTTCAGCAGAAAGAGGCTTTGCCATTCCACCCGGCACTATGCTAGATGGATGTATTGGCCTACCACCTATGGCTTCTGTAACTTCTTGACCAAATTTACGGATGAATATTGCTTTCTTACATAGCTGAGGATATTTTTTAGCTAAACCTACAACACCCTCTCCCGGACATAGAATATCGGGTAATACGAGAAAAGCTAAATGCAGCATATGACTGTGAATATATCCTCCCGCATGTAGTAGCCTTCTTAATTTTATCGCAGCTTCAGGAGGGCTAATATCCCAAGCATTTTCTACCGCTTTAACAGAAGCCAATCCATGTGCTACATAGCAAATTCCACATATTCTCTCAGCTATTCTTATAGCTTCTTCAGCTGGCTTTCCCTCCATAAATTTCTCGAATAACCTAGGAGACTCTATGATATTTACTTGAAGATTTTTAACCTTATTTTTCTCAATAACTAACGTAATAGCCATATGTCCTTCTATTCTAGTAACAGGCTCTATTCGCACCATCATTTCTTTTTCACCAACCTTTTCCTAATTAAATCCTCAATAATTGAGCTAGCAAAGGAGTAACGATAAAAGTATGCACTATGACGCTTAAGACTGAACTCCTTAATGTTCTCGTAAGCTAATGTAATTAAGGCATTTAAAATGGAAGCCCCTTGATCTAGTGCTTTAGGAGCGGGACCTCTGCATCCATCACATGGGATTCCTACGCGGGGGCATTTAGCTCCACATCCTGCTCTAGTTGCTGGACCCATGCAGAAGTATCCCTGCTCTAGAAGGCAAGTATTAGGTTCAGGAGGTTCGTATATTCTCCTTAGTCTCTTAGGTTTCTTTCTTGGAGGCCCTAGTTCGCATTCATCACACACGGTTTTGGTGGGTTGTGGTGGTATTTCACCTTTTAAAAGTGAAATCAGAGCGTCTCTAATTTCCCTAGATTCAGGCGGACATCCGGGAATTTGGAAATCTACTTTTACATATCTCGAAATAGGAGCTACTCTTATAACATTTGGCACATTTTCATGAGGTATTACACCTTTAACTGTAGTTAGTGTTCCTTTATATACGTAATTTAGTGACGAAGTAAGGTCGTATAAGTTCGATAATCCCGGGATTCCTCCGAAGCAAGCACATGACCCCATAGCTACTAAAACTTTGGCTTTACTTCTAGCTTCTTTTAAAAGCTCTACGTCATGAGATGTCCTTACACCTCCCTCTATGAGCGCTACATCTATGTCATTTGGTATATCTTTTCTATCAACAGTCATGTATGAGTGAACGAGGTTCACTTGATTCAATAGTTGAAGTAATTCCTCGTGTATATCTAAAAATGCTATGTGACAACCTCCATCAGACATTAAACTAATGATAGCTATTTTTTTCATTACCATCCCTCCTTAAGCTTTAAAGGGTTTGGTCCTAATTTTCTAATTTTTTCAGTAAATTCTTTCATGTAATTAACGAGCTTATTTAAATTGCATGACCCAACAAGGTGCATTTCTAATCTATCGCTATTGAGCCCTACGGTATTAAGCATTTTCTTTAACTGTTTCACTCTATTCATAGCTCTTAAATTCCCATTTATGTAATGGCATCCTCCTTCTAAACATCCGAAAATTAACACTCCATCAGCACCATTACTGAAAGCCTGTAGTATATGTAAAGGACTAACTCTACCTGAACATGGAACCTTGATTATCCTAATGCTTGATGGATAACCAGTTCTACTTATTCCCGCTATGTCTGCAACCCCGTATGCTGACCAGCGACAGAGAAATGCTACTATTGTGGGCTTAAATTTCTTCACTCCTTTAACACCCCCGTAATAGTTGCGTTTATTTGTTCATCTCTATAGTTTCTTAACTGCATGGCGCCTGCAGGGCATTCTGCAGCACAAATTCCACATTCCCTACACATAGTCTCTATGACTCTAGATATTCCCTGCGATGACACTTTAACAGCATTAAATGGACATGACATTTCACATACTCTACATCCTATACAGTAATTTTCGTTAACTATAGCTTTAGTTAAATACGTTTTTACGTTGCCCCCTGCTAATGACATGGCTACTTTAGAGGAGGCTGCAATTGCTTGATTTACAGCTTCAGCTATGTAAACAGGTCCCTGTGCAGCACCGCAGAGAAATATGCCATTAACATTAGTTTCTATTGGAGCTAATTTCGGATGAGCTGCTACGAAGAAGCCGTCTTGTCTAAGATTTATGTTTAAAACCTCGGCTAATTCCCTTGCACCATTTGAAGGAGTAAAGCCGCAAGAGAGTACCAGTAGATCTGCAAATAACTTCATTCTTTTTCCATAAGATTCCAACTCTACTTCGAACATTTCAGATTCAGGGTTTCGAACAACGCTAAGTACTTCTCCTTTAACAAACCTTACCCCTAATTTTTCACAGATAGTATAATATTTTTCATAGTTCTTTCCGGCAACTCTAATGTCTTTGTAAACAATTGTTACTTCAACTCCCGGATATAGCTCCTTTATGTTTCTAGCATGCTTTAAAGCTATAGTGCAACATATATTAGAGCAGTATGGGTTTGTTTTTGGGTCTCTTGATCCTACGCATTGTATCATAACTATTTTCGACGGAGGTTTCCCATCAGAAACCCTAACCAACCTACCACCAGTAGGACCACTTGGGTCGAGCATTCTAGCTAGCATTAACTGCGTAATTACATCGGGATAGGAGCCATAACCATAAATGCCCTTGGGTTTGAATTCTTTAAAACCAGTAGCAACAACGATAGCTCCCACGTTTAGCTCTATTCTCTGAGGCTTTTCATTAAGATTTATGGCGTTAAATGGGCATATTTTCACGCATTCTCCGCATTTATTACAGCAGTCTTCATCTATTACATATGTACGAGGTAGTACATGAGGAGAAGGCATGTATATAGCTTTTCTAGTTGAAAGCCCTAAATCGAATTCATTAGGTACCTCTATT
>CAZGLL010000015.1:0-34671 GCA_964526225.1 uncultured Desulfurococcales archaeon
CTAACATTTGTTGGGGCAACACCAGCAGAATCTATTGAAAGAGCCTTCTGGCTCGGAATAGGGCTGTTTCAGAGGTTATGATATTTCTAATTGTTTCTGAGCACTTTTAATTACTTGAACAGGTTTTAGCCCTAGGTACTCTAGCGCTAGGATATAAGCTGATACTGAGTGTCTATCTAGACCTAGCTCTTTGGCTATTGCTTCCGCTAGTTTGCTTGTATACGCCGGATTCACATAGAATGCATCGAGACCGTACTCTGGAACGTGAAGGACGAACTCCTCTATAATGCTTGGTTTAAAAATTGAAACCCTACGGTTAAAAGATTTGCTTTTTCTATCGCTACTTCTTACCCACTTTAACTTCAGGTACCCAAGAACTTTAGGGTCTTCAAGAACAATAGTCGATACTCCATGGTGGTACGAATACTTGAGAGCTTCATGCATAACTCTATGAATTAAGCTTCTTCTCTGCTCACCCGTAAGTGTTGGTGATGCAAGTGATGGATAGTGGAACGTCTTGACATCTCTTAGAATACCTCTCCTATCGATTATTGCTAGATTAACCCTATCAACGTTAACATCCACTCCAGCGATATTCTTACCAGCAGGTTCCTCATACCTCCGTCTATGAGCTAGATACAGTTCATAGGGTATGTTTACTTGAAGCTCAGCGTATACCCTACCAGAGCTCATATCGAAAGCAATAAGTCTAGCAAGGTAGCCGAGTTTACAGCTCATGCTTAGTCTGGCAACACTCTTGAATAACCTACTGTATATCCTTGGCACTCTAACGCTTACTTCGTATCTGTTCCATGATGCTCCATTAAACAACACTATCTTCACTTTATCTTTACTGACAAGTCTTATGTTCCGATTACCTTTATCCTCAGGCCTAGGAGAACCTCTCGAGCAAAGAACCCACCAATCACTAAGCTTCACGTTATTTAAATCGATACCTAGTGCTTTTGCCGACTCAATAATTTCACGAACCATGAGGACAGCTCCATCAGCATACCTCTTATTCCCTATAACGCTGTAAGTTGCCTTATATAGAGATGTTGCATCTGTAACACCTTTCTTAGCACACCCTAATGCCTTAGTAACTCCAGCCTTAAACCTAGAAGCTGATAAGTAGAAGTAATGAGCTAGCCCATTTTCCAGCACAACTTTGGCACGTATCGTCACTTCTCTTGGTGGTTCAGCTTTCTTTGGGCACATAGATATGCACCACTACCTTCTTCCCCCTGAACTTCTCAAGTTTCTTAGCGACATCTTTTGGTATGTAGATACCCAAGTAACCAGCACCAACATTCGTTAAAGTAGCTTCAAATATGTAGACCTCGTAGCTCACATACATCCCCTACAGTAGTTAAACTTATAAACTACAGTATATAAAACTTACCACGAGGAATCCGTCTGCTCAGCTCAACCCCGTGGGTGCCGACTGTTGGCATCTAAGGAGAGAAGTCGATACGAAGGTGCCTGCGGAGTGCTGAGCAGGATAGGGCGTGATGAACCGCTTGCCGTAATTAGAAGTATTCAAAAACGACCAGAAGTAACGGCAGGCGGGGAACGCTAAGTAAGGGCTACATAATATCGATGATTAAAGTTAAGGAGGGTGGTTGGCTAGCAAATAGGAAATTAAGAGACCTAAAACTGAATGAGGAAGGAATACTTGTATTAGCAATATATAGGAAAGTTAATGGTGAAGAGAAATTCATTGGAGCGCCACGTGGAGATACAGTACTAACACCGGGAGATACGATAGTATGTTATGGACCCGAAGACACATTACTTAGCTTACCGAAGAGGCTTAAAGGTCCTATGGGAGATAGAGAGCATAAAGAAGCGGTAATTAGAGAGAGAATTAGGGAGAAAAGAAGAGAGCTTACGGGAGGGTACGATTAGGAGATCAGAGAAACACCGGTTATTAACACCATAAGCGCTCCTATAGATAACATGAAATAGTGTATTGGAAGCTTTTTTGCTAAAGAAACCATTACACCTATCGAAATAAGACCTGAAATAAACGAGGCCATCAATCCTATGATGCCAGTAATGCCAATTTGGGATTCTAAAGAAGCATAAGCTCCTGCAATAATTATTACTGGGATTGAAGCTAGAAAGCTAAGTTCAACAGCTCTTTCAGGCTTAAAACCTAGCCATAGAAGTAAGGCTATCGTTATTCCGCTTCTAGAAATTCCGGGAATTACTGAAACACCTTGTGCTAACCCTAAAACCATCATATCCATTAATGTAACATTCTTTCTACTGGCATTTCTTTTTCTCACCTTAAAGGTTATGATACCTGTAATTATAAGTAGAAAACCTATACTTAGCGAAACAACATCTAAGCTTAGCTGCCCAATTATTTTTGTGTAAAAGTAATAGATCGGATAACCTACCACAATACTTACTAAGGTAACACAGACCCAGAATTTTAATAGGAAAAACGATGCTTTTAACTCATTAATTATTTTCTTGCTGAAGAAAACAATAGCTGATAAAACAGTTCCTAAGTGAAGAAAGAAAGCAAAGGAATAAGCTCCAGCTAAGTTCAGAGAAGAAATTTTAGCTAGAAAAACCATAAGCTGGCCACTACTACTTACAGGAAGCCATTCAAGAATACCTTGCAAAAACCCGGCAATGAGCAAGTTAAGTAGTGTGTTTATATTTGCCAACAGGTTTTACCTCTAATGAATCTAAATAGTAAAGTCTATAAATTTCTTATAACTCTATCCCTACAGCTCCTCAATAACTGAATGTTTAAGATGCGGTTAGGGAAGGGAAAGTATGAAGAGAGAGATTTATGGTGTTTCAGCATTATTACTAACAACAGTATTGTGGGGTTCGTCGTTTCCGGTAATAAAGCTTGTAATGTCAGAAATTTCCGGATACACTTACACATGGATTAGAAGCTCATTAGCCTTACTAATCTTATTTCCATATGTACTACATGTTTGCAGCACAGGAAAAGTAGGTAAGGAAACAGTTAAGGGAGGGCTTCTCGCAGGAATCGCTTACGCATTAGGACTTTGGCTTCAAGGTTGGGGTACTAGCTATACTACGGCTTCGAACTCTGCTTTCATTACGGGTTTAAATGTTGTATTCGTACATACATATGTAGCTTTTGTTCTAAGAGACTATAGTTGGAAACTTGCCCTTTCACTCTTATTGTCGGTAGCTGGTCTCTACATGTTAACGGTTCCATCAACGGGATTCAACATAGGTGATTTTCTGGTTCTCCTAGGTGCAATAATGTGGGCAGCTCAAATAATAATTATCGATAAATATAGTAATAGTAATCCGTTTGCCTTTACATTTTTCGAAATGATGCCTGCGCTTGTTTTTGCAATACCGAGTTTGTTAAGTGAAAACGTTTTAGCAATAAACTTAAACATAATAGGGCTACTACTGTACTTAGCGTTTTTCTGTAGCGTTTTAGCGTTTTCGCTACAAGTTTATGGACAACGCTTCGTGAATCCTGCTGTAGCAGCAATAATTTTCCTCTTAGAACCGGTTTTTGCAGCATTTTTTGCATATGCTCTATTAGCTGAAACATTTAATGCTGAACAAGCCTTAGGGGCAACATTAATTCTAGTAGCAATGTTCATATCAACAATTAATCATGAGAAGAAACAAAAGAAAAACCTATTTTAAATCTAAACTTTTATGATAAACCCAGTTTCATTAGAATCCCTATCTTCTAAGCGAACATTCATAATTCGTAACAATCACTATAATGTTTAGCTTCTCTACGAAAACTCCTCCTTGCTAACACTATAGTAAGGTTTAAATACCTCACTATTTATGGGGGTGGAGGTAAGATTCAGAAGTAATGCGTATGCGTGGTAAGTATTTAATTAATGTTTGGAAAGAAAATGTTGTTTAGGCAGAATAAGATAAACCTTCCTAAGTTTGGGGTTAGTAAGTTTACTTTTCTTTCATTCTCCACTGAGGCCCTTATTGCTGGATTCTATGTTGCGGTAACTAGAAGTATTACTCCAATATTTCTAGTGGCTAACGGATACAGATTAGAAGATATATCGTTAATAAACGTTTTCGCTGGACTATTTTCCCTACTACTTGGACTCTTACTCTATAAGCATGGTTCTAAAGCTATTTCAAAACCTAGATTACTAATCACCCACACTATGGAAAGAATATTGTGGTTTACAATACCTTTCATGCTAGATAATAAGTTGCTACTAACGCTAGTTTATGGTTTAGCTGTAGCTTCAACTCTTCCAACAAGCATTTACATGCAAACTACAATTCTAACATCATTTAATGGAGTAAGTTATAGGAGGATTGTCGGTGTAAGAAGCGCACTCGGCGCTTTCTCAAGCATTCTAGGACATGCATATGTTGTTTCAACATTAGCTATGAGAGCTAATGGAAGTAAATATTTGAACCTTTATGAAACAGCATTCGTAATAGGGATGTTATCAAGCATAGTTGTAGCTTTAACACCAGCTAATATCTTTAGAAACGGTAAAACAATGATTCGTAATGGTAGTTTATATGCTGAAGCGAAAGCAACCAATACGTTCATATTGCTTGTAACGGTAATTTCATCATACATGCTTCTAAATATGGCTTGGACACCTAGAATAATGAATGATCTCGAAGCTCCAGATTATATGGCTGCTTCAATAGGTTTTGTTCAAACAGTAGCATCCATAGGTTCAAGCTTCTTTTGGATAAACAGAAACACTAAGACATACAGGGCAGCCTTAGTACTTTTAGCTTTCATGCCCTTATTAGTCTCCTTCACATTCCAGCCGGAGCTCCACATATTACTCGCATTAATTTATGGGTTCTCTGTTGTTGGCGTAAACATGTTCGCGGCGAGAATATATAGTGACTTAATAGGTGAAATTGGCGTTTTTAGAACAGGAACGCTGCTGGCAAGTATGAACTCCCTTGCATTAACATTAGCTAGTATTGTAGGATTCATGGTTTCAGCTTCACCATCAATGGTTTTCCTTGTTTCAGCACTATTGGGAACAGTAGGGCTGATCATAGCATTAACAGGTTTTCCAGAACTAGCAATAATTCCGGAAAACTATGTACAGCTATATTCGAGAATAATGTATCAAACGGGTATTTCAAGCTATAACTTAGCAATATACGCTATGTCAGAATCGGCTAAAGCGACCTTGAGAATTGTAAGTTTAAGCCTTATGCTCATGCTTTTATTCATAATTTACAGAACAATATACTATATTATGGTTATAACTGGAAGGTGAAGAGCTATGGAGAACCCGGTTTTAGAAGCTTTACAACTAACTTTTGAAGAATTAACTTTCTTCTTGCCGAAAATACTTTTCTCGATAGGGATCTTAGTGATTTATGTGCTAATAGCCTTAGCTATAACTAAAATTATTAGAAAAACCGTTAGGATCCTCAAATTAGACGAAATATTCAAACCGTTCCTAAAGGAAACCATTAGCATTTCAGATCTAATAGTATTTTTCGTAAACTTAGGTTTAGCGTTACTAGCAATGTACACTTTAACATCAATATTGCTTCCAGAATACTTGCATGCCCTTACTTCGATCATAGAGTATGTCGGGAGAATTATTAGCATAGTTTTCATAATATTTTTCACATTTATTCTGCTAAACTCTATAATTGAAAGAATCAAAATGGAAACTAAAATGAAAGGATTCATGCTTCTCATGACACTTTTCATAACGCTGATTCTCATAATAGATGTCACAGCTATTTCCGAAGAAGTTAAAGCATCACTAACATGGGGTATAAGTTTAGGGCTTGGATTAGCAATAGGTGTTTTTGCTGCATGGTATTTCTTCCGCGAATACTTTAAAGGAGAGTAGGTCCAAACGAAAACATCCTATATGGGCTTGTTCATAAGTTAAGTTATTTGCTTCTAACATCCATAATGGGTAAGTTAAACCAGCTTCAAAATAAGTTTAAACCACTTTTTTAGCAAGTTTAGTGAAGATCTTCTTAAAAACTATTGCAAAAATTATCCCTCTCAAGTATACATCTATAAACATAGCTATCCAAGCGCCGATAACACCTAGAAACCCTATTAATATTGCTGCTGGTATTATTCGGAAAATGTATAAGCCTATAGCATTAATTGCCATAGGGACTATAGTGTTTCCTCCCCCTCTTATTCCCCCACTTAATGTCATAGCTAAGGCTAAACCTGGCTCACTTAAACCAGCTAATATTAGATATATGGCAGCTAACTTAGCAACTTCTTGTGTTGGAGAAAAAGGTTTAACAATATAGTAGGATGATATGGCAGCAATTAAACCTAGAAGAGCCATTACTACTGTAGCTACCTTAGCTGTTTCCCAACATACTTCCTTTGCTTCACTTATGTTTCCAGAACCTATTCTTTGACCTACTAGAGAAGAAGCAGCAACCATAAACGCGAAGCCAGGCATGTAAATGAAACTTTCAATCCTAATACCTATCTGGTGGGCAGCTAATGCGACTTCACCGCATCGAGCAATGAAGGCTATGTACGCGTTACCTCCGATGGAATGTATTGCTCTTTCAATTGCTGTCGGTGCTCCAAGCTTAACTATTTTGGTAACATATTTTTCCTTAAGGCTGAATATTGGAGCAATACCTGTAAGTTTTAGAAAGAAGAATTCTAAAGGCACAAGATATGCTATGGAAAGTACAGTAGCTAATGCCGCACCTTTAACACCTAGAGAAGGCATCCCAAATAAGCCGAATATAAGTATGGGATCAAGCACTATGTTCAGTGTTGTACTAGATAATATGGCTACCATAGAATGCTTTGTCGCACCAATAGCTCTAAGTGAAGAATCCATGAGAAAGGCTGTAGCCATTAAGGGTAATCCAAGAATTCTCATGGAAAAATAAGCTACGCCATTCTCAATAACTTCAGGATTAGATCCAGCTATTAAGCTGATAAGAGGTAGGGAATTGTAACGTACAATCTGGGAAACAATGAATGTTACAAGTAAACTGTAAATTATTGTTTCGCCAATTGCTTTTCTTGCTTTATGAAGTTTTTTCGCGCCATAGCTTTGGGCAACATAAACAAGTAATCCTATGGAGAAAGGAATTATAATTACAAAGAAAAGCCATGATAAATAAGAGCCAACGCCAACACCTGCTAAGGCAGCTGTTCCAAGTTTTGAGACAAAATAAGTATCGGTTATAGAATATAAGCTATCGCTAAGCTCACTAATAATCATAGGCCAAGAAATCCTTATAACTTCCCTAACCAATCTTCTATCGCTCATGTCCCTTGCCCAAATAGGAGTTCATTAAAAATTTTCTAATATACCATACAGCATTTTCTTATAAAACTTAGCGCTCAATGACCTAGTTGGTCAAAACTAAAAACTTACATATATTATCAGGGCGATAAGTATTGAGGCTAAAACAGCAGGTACTATGAAACCGTATGTTCTCAGAAACTTTGCTTTAAAATAATCTACTGAAAGTACGAGACATAGGTGCATTGGTGTAAGTAGTACGCCCGCCATTCCACTTACATAAGCTAGCATTAATGCTCCACCATCTATACTTCCATAACCTACAATCGGAATTAGTAGAGGAAAAGTTATTCCAACAAAAGCAAGCGAAATTCCCGTAGCAAATCCTACGATAAAAGGCAGAGTTGTTAAAACCAAGGGTTCCGGAATGCTGTTTTCAGACAGAATATTAAATATTTGATGAGCTAAATTGGTATACTCGACTACGGCTTTATAGAACATTGTTGCTATAGGTAGAAAAACTATTTTCGGATTTAAAGCTTCCTTTAAAACTTTAACTACATCTTTCACACTAAAATCGCTAGTAATAATGAATAGTGCAAGTGATGCTGGAAAAGCTATTGATGCATCGACTTTTAGAAGCAATATAAGTGCTATTATTAGGAGAATAGGCCATGAAGAAGCTAAAAACTTCTTTATTAATAATGCTGGGGGATAGATTGTTCGTGCAACAGTTTTTTCCGTGGAAGATTTCTTTTTAAAAATAAGAAGATGTCCTATGGCTAAACCTATTAATGCGTTAATGATGGTCATAGGGAATAGTGTTTTCACAACGTCTACTATACTTATGGAGAAGATAACTCCTGTAAGAATTATTCCTTGATATATTGGCCAAGAATACTCTATGATATGTCGAAACCAGTAGTTTAAGAAAGCAGCTTCTTCCAAAGTTAAGCCTATTTTTTTAGCAATATTTTTAACCATAGATGCCGAAACAACAGCTCCTGCAGGCATTGGAACAAGACCTATTAGTGCTGGTGCAATGTAAACAGCTGCTTTTGCACCAATATTTTCTAAAGTTTCTGCAAGCCCCTTCAACAAGCCCCTTAAATCCATAGATACGCTAAGCCCAATAGCTGATGAAATAATTATTACAAGCCTCCATGTTTGCACATCTAAAGAGGTTCTAAAAAGTAAGAAGAAAATATCGTTAAAATTACTTAAGCTTAAAAGTGCAAGTACCATGGCTCCGATAAATATAGCTTCGCTAACATGCAATCTAAGCTTAAGTAGTACGAAAACAACTACTATGGACAACAATAAAGCAACTAAAGCGTTCAAGGCTTTGGAAACACCTTTAACATGCTATAGTCAGGTTGAATTTAAACATTATCTACGGATAGAATACTTTATTACCTTAAAAAATAACATTTCATATTGTCTAACTTTGAATAAAAATTTATATAGAAGTGCCTCGGAGAGGCGGGGCCATACACTATGTTTTAATTAAATGTGAGGTGTGCTATTTTTGGATGAGCCGTTAAAAAACGAGATTAAACCTTTGCTTTTAGGAAACCTCCTTTATACTAACGGCAGAAGGCTCATAGGATTTTATATTAAAGCTATTAATAAGCCAGGTGCTTTGGCAGATATAGCTTCAGTATTTAAAGAATACGGAGCCAACATATGGACTATAGTATTTAGTTCAGAGGTTAAAGTAGGAAGGGAAGCTTCAATAACTATAATGGCTGATTTATTAAATGCTAAAATAAATCCTGAAGATTTAGTGAAGAAACTTATAAAATCAGATAAAGTAGTACATGTTGACACAGTACATCCACAACTGTCCATGATACTTGCTGATATCTACCACTTCCCAGTAGTTGACGATAAAGGCGCAAGATACACTCTAACATCAGAAAACGAGATGAAAGCTATAGTTGTTGATTTTATTAAAAAATATGGACCTTCTGCTCAAGCATTCCTATTTCATCAAGGGTATATTATTGGAGAATCTTTTGGAGAGCATTTAAGAAACATAGGCATTAATGATCTAAAGGATGCGCTGAAAGCTTTAATGTTAACTTCGACGACTTCAGGAAGATATAAGGGGGAAATAGTAAGTTTCTCTCAGGGCATTAATGGGGAAATCGAAGTTACCTTAGATATTCATGACAATTGGGAGTGCTCCATAGCAAAGAAGCATGGTATTAAGGGTCCAGCATCACATTATGAAAGAGGAAAAGTAGCTGGTTTAATACATTACTTTACGGGGAAAGACGTTAAAGTTGTAGAAACAGAATGTATTGCTAAAGGTGATGCACACTGTAGATTCGTAGTGTTTTCTTAAACCGCCTTGTTTTCTAAAAGCATCCATAGACAATACCTTCTTTTGCTAAAATACCTCTTGCAGCTATGATACCTGTTGCAGCTGCAACATTTATTCCTCTTGAAAGACCAGCGCCATCACCTGCAACGAAAACGTTCTCCAATGTTGTTTCTAGATTTCTCCTAACAATTGCCTTTACGCTATAGAACTTTATTTCCGGTGCGTAAAGTAGTGTTTGTGTTGAAGATATTCCGGGCATTATTGTATCTAGCCTATTAATAGCCTCTACTATGTTAGCTACAACTCTATAAGGCAAGGCCATACCTATGTCCCCAGGAGTGACATCCTTTAATGTTGGTTCTATTGAGCTTCTCTCAATTCTGTTCCACGTACTTCTCCTTCCCGCTTCCAAATCACCAAACCTTTGAATTAACGGTTTACCGCCACCTAACTTAGTAGCTAATCCAGCAATGAACTTACCATAGGCTATGGTATCCTCTAGGGGGTTAGTAAGCTTTATTGTAACTAGTAATGCGAAGTTTGTGTTTTTGGATTTCACATTAGCGTACGATTCTCCATTAACAGCCACTATTCCGTCACTATATCTTTCTTCAATAACGAAGCCGTTGGGGTTAACGCAGAACGTTCTAACTTTATCATCGTAAACCTTAGTGTACATTATTATTTTCGGATCTCTAACTATCTTAGTAATAGGTTCAGCTATAAACGATGGTATTTCAACTCTAACCCCTATGTCTAAAGGTCCTGGCTCTATTTCTATACCTCTTCTCCTAGCCACTTCAGCAAACCATGATGCACCACTCCTACCTGGAGCAAGTATAGTGTATTTTGCTTCCAAACATCCTCTGGATGTTTTAAGAAGAACTTTACCACTTGAAGCTTCAACATCTTTTGCTTCAGTTCCTAAAATGAATTTAACGTTGTTCTCTACTAGGTATTTTGCTATGTTCTCAATGATTCTCGGAGTATTATCTGTTCCCATATGCCTCTGAGGAACAGGTATGAATCTTGCACCAGCTTTCGCAGCTAGCCTTTCTAATTCAACAGTTTCCTCGGTTGAAGCATTAAAGAACCTATTTTTCGGTGCTCCAAATTTCACAAAAACATCGTCAACATATTTTATCAGCTCCTCAGCTTTTCTCCAACTACCAACTATCCTATGAAGGTCCCCTCCAACATCAGGTCTCAAATTTATTGTTCCACTACTTAACGCGCCAGCTCCGCCAACACCCTGCATTATATGGCATGGAATACATTTCGTGCACTCAATTTTCTCTAAAAACTCACCTTTGGTCATTAGGGGGCATTTGCGTTGGGAAGGCATGTATCCTCTTTCTACAATAGCTACCCTTAACCTACCATTGCTTCTGAACGCTAACTCGTATGCTGCAAATAATCCCGCTGGTCCTGCACCAACAATTACGACGTCAAATTTCAAGTTCTGAAGCCCTCCATTTAAAACTATCCTACTCCTAAATCCTTTCTTCTATCAATGATGTGTTCTGAGTCTTCACCGGTTCCAATGAGTGTAATAGGTACTTTAAGCTCCTCCTCAATCTCTTCAACCCATTTGCGGGCTTCCATAGGAAGTTTTGACCATTCCCTAATACCGTAGGCTTCGGGAAATAGCTTGTCAAGTTTTGTAACGGCAACTTGGGTTGCAGAATTCAACATTATAGCTTTCCTAGCTAACTCACAGTTAAAAGGTGCAGCTCTCCTTAACCTACCAGTAACTGTTGCTCTTTCAACCCATCCTCTTCTAACTATTTCTTCTTGGCTAAGCTCGTTAGGCAAAGGTCCTGAACCAACTCTAGTAACGTAGGCTTTAAAAACAACAATTACTTCATCTACTTTCTTAGGTCCGATACCAACTTCTGAAGCGAAAGCCGAAGCCGTAGTATCGCGACTTGTAACGTAAGGGTATGTGCCATGATATAGGCTTAGGAATGTTCCTTGTGTTCCCTCAATAACTACGTTTAATCCTTTATCTAAAGCTTCATTAACTGTTGAAGATACATCGGTGACCATGTCTCTTAACTCTTTAAAATCCCTAGCTAACCTAAGCTTTCTAAGAACTCTATCTGCCATCGCTTCTCCAACACCTTGCAGAGTTGAACCTATTTTCGATGAAAGATGCCTATTTCTTCTCTCGCGTTCAACGTGTTCTTCTTCAATAATGCCTGTGTTTTTATCTAAGAAAACCCTACCTTCACATTCTGTTTCTCTAATTTCTTTAAATAAAACATCAAGTCTGATAAGAGAACCTGCTGCAATAAGCAATATAGTTTCTTTGTTTAGAAATGCCGATGGAATCGCTCTCAATTTCCACTTTTTACCATTATACACTACAGTATGTCCAGCATTTACAGCACCGCATCTAACAGCATAAGCAGGTTTATCCTTTAACCCAAGGTAGGAAACTATCTTTCCTTTACCTTCGTCTCCAAAAAATCCTCCAACAATAATAGTTAGCATTTTCTCTACATCACCTCTTTAAGAACATTTTCAGCATAACTTAATGTTCTAGAAATAAGCTTCTCATACTCTCCAAGGTAGTTTTCATAATTAAAGCATTCTTCGATGTCTCTACGTGAAAGTAATGATGGAATGTTGCTTTCAAAAACCACGTCTAAGTAGTTTCTTCCCTCATTTAATGCTTTATTTGCGAGGTGGGAAAGTAACTTGTGAGCTTCATGTCTTGGCATATTTGCTTTTAAAACAAGCTTTATCATCAAACATTCAGAAGCGATAACTCCTTTCAGAAGACCTAGGTTTTTAGACATTGCCTCACTATTTACATGCACTTCCTTAATCATTTTTAATGTATCGAGAAGCATTTGATCTATAACTAGGAATATATGTGGTATTAGAATTCTTTCACTACTACTATTAGTTAAATCTCTCTCATGCATTAATGGGATATTTTCTAAAGCCGCCGTTACTAAAGACCTAGCTATTTTAGCTAATCCCGAAACCCTTTCTGCAGTAACGGGGTTTCTCTTATGAGGCATAGTGCTACTTCCAATTTTGCCGGGATACAATATTATTTCGGAAATTTCGGGTCTGCTTAATTCTCTAAATTCTAAAGCTAATCTATCGAGTTGACTAGCTAGAATAGCTAAGTCGCATATGAGCTCTGCAAAGCCGTCTCTAGGTGCTACTTGAGTTGTTATTTCATGGGGCTTAAGGTTAAGAGTAGAACAAACAGTAGATTCTATGTGTAAACCACGGTTACCCCAAGCAGCCATTGTTCCAACAGCACCAGAACATTTACACCTAACAACTCTTTTCTCTAATTCCAAAATTCTCTCTAAACTCCTTGACAACTCGTAGACATAGTTTGCTAATTTAAAACCGAAGGTAATAGGTAATGCGTGTTGACCGTGAGTTCTACCTACCATTAGGGTGTTTTTATGCTTTATAGAGAGATTCATAAGCTCCCTTATTAGCTGAACTAGCTTCTTCTTAACTATAGTTAAAGCATCCCTTATGAGTAATGCCCATGCTGTATCAACAACATCGTTGCTTGTAAAGCCTAAGTGAACATATTTTCCACATTCTCCTGAGGCCTTGGCTAACAGTATCGTAAAAGATGCTACATCATGACCTGTAGTTTTCTCTAAAGTATCTACATCTTTAGGCTCAATTTTACTCCATGCTTCAAGAAGCTTTTCATAGCATCCCTTAGGAGCAATATTCTCGTACTCCAGTGCCTTCATTAAAGCGGCTTCTACTTCAACATATTTTCTTAAAATGTTTCTCTTATCGAAAATTTTTCTCATTTCATCGGAGCCATATCTAAACTCTAATGGACATATCGGCGTTCACAATCCCCTCTTCACATAGGTTATTAAAGAGTTCCTTAGTCCTTCAAAACTCATAGGAACATCACTAATTTTGAGTTCTTCAATAATGTTTAATGCTGTATCAAATACGTTGCCTTTATTACGTGATTTAGCTAAACTATAAAGTGTCTCACATAGTGACCAAGGATAAAATATCCAAACCCATTTCTCTAACTTCTTAACATAGAAATCCGGTACAATAATGCTCCTAACTTTATAATGTAATGTTGCCGTTTTGATTTCTTTAGCACCAAGCTTCTTAAGAGTTTCTATAGTTTTACGCATAGTTTTACCTGTATCAACAACTTCATCAACTATTAAAACATTTTTATCCTTAACATTAAGAGTTTGTGGAACGTTCATTACGGGTTCGGGATAAACAGTTCCACCTATACCCCAAAACCTTGAATTAATAACGTAGAGATCATATATTCCTAAGATGTCGCTAACTATTCTTGCGGGAATAAGTCCTCCTCGGGAAATCGCAACTATTGCGTCAAAATCATTATTTGACTTAAGAATTTTCTCTGCAAGTTCATAACATAACCTTATTGCTTCATTCCATGAAACATAAAGTACTTCCAAACTAGAACACCTCCATACTAGCATGGTTCTATGGTGCTTGGTGGTTTAGATGAAACAGCATAGGTTACCATAGTTACATTGTCTATTTCGCTAGCTATTCTCCTAGCTATTCTGTCAAGAACTTCGTATGGTATCCTGAACCAATCAGCTGTCATAGCATCTTCGCTAACGACGATTCTAATAGTAACGATGTAGCCTACGGCTCTTGTGTCTCCTTTAACACCAACCCATTTATCGTCGCCTACGACTGCGAAAGCTTGCCATACCTTATCATAAAGCCCTTTTTCTTTAAGTTCTTCCTCGATTATCCTAGTTGCCTTCCTAACAATACTTATTTTTTCAAAAGTAAATTCACCGATAACTCTAACTGCGAATCCTGGGCCAGGGAATGGATGCTTTTTAACTATTTCATCTGGAACTCCAAGATACTTAGCTATTCTCCTTACTTCATCCTTGTAAAGATATTTTAAGGGCTCAATAACCTCTAGACCAAGCCATTTAGGAAGGCCAGCAACGTTATGGTGGCTTTTTATTTTATCCGCTCTATCAACACATCCGCTCTCTATTACATCAGGATATGTTGTTCCCTGAACCAAATACTTTATTGAGGGATCTTTTTCGGCAATTTCTTTAAAGATTTTAGCGAAAAGCTCACCAATTATTCTTCTACGTTCCTCACAATCCCTAGTTCCTTTAAGTTTTTCGAGAAAAACTTTTTCGGCATCTATGACTAGTGGTTTTAAACCTATTTTTTCCAAGTTAGCTAGTGTTTCGTTAACTTCGTTTTCACGAAGTAATCCGTGGTTAACAAAGACTGTAACAAGCCTATCGCCAGCAACTTTCTTTACAAGTAGTGATGCTACTGTCGAATCTACACCTCCGCTAATCGCAACCAATATCTTAGCGTTTGGCTTAAGTTTTCCTCTTAAATCCTTAACAATACTATCAACTATGTTGCTAACAACCCACGTTCTAGGGACATTAGCGATTTTTAAGAAGTTATCTAAGAGAATTTTTCCCTTAGTAGTATGAGTGACTTCTGGGTGGAATTGCACACCGTAAATGAGATTACCGTTAAGCCTAAATGCTACGATGTATCCTTTCTCAGATATTGCGAGAACTTTCGCTCTACTAGGTAGTTTAGATACATAATCGCGATGGCTCATCCAAACTACTTCGCTTTTACTCCATCCTGAAAAAATATCGTCGCTATCTACAATGTTAATTACTGTTCTCCCAAATTCTCCCTTTCCTTTATCAACATGTCCTCCTACAGCTTTTGCTATGAGTTGATGACCATAGCATATTCCAAGCACAGGCTTACCTAAACTCAGAATTTCCCTTGCAATCTCTACGTCATCAGGGTTTTCATATACACTTGAAGGACCTCCAGAAAGAACTATGGCCTTAGAATGCTTAAGTAGGTCCTTACCATAACTTCTCATCAATTCGTTGCATGAAATAACTTCTGTATAAACACCTAACTCTCTTAGCCTACGAGATATCAAATGGGCATATTGTCCACCAAAGTTAATTACTATCACAGCATCTGGTTTCAGCGGTGAACACCGCGTATATGAGGCTTTACACAAATATTTAAACTTTTTATACAATTATTAACATCAAAATTTATATATTCGTTTAAATATTGCCTAGTCTTAGACACTAAATAACATACCCGTTCTTTTAAGTAAAATCCGCTAATCACATTAATATATCGACAGAAATCTCCTTAACATAGTAAAGGCGCATGGAAAGATACTTTGACTGGCAAGTTAAAGTTAGCGCAACTAGGCATTTAGGAGGACTTAAAGCAACGGAGGAACTTGTTAAATCCTGTAATATAAGTAAAGATAAGAGGGTCTTAGAGGTAGGTTGTGGAGTAGGGTTAACTTTATACTATGTTTCAAGGAAATATGGTTGTAGAATAGTTGGCTTGGATGTTTTAGAGGACATGATTAAGGAGGCTCTAAGAAAAGTTAGAAAGTATGGTATTGATGAAAAAGTAGATTTAGTCATGGCTGATGCACAAAACCTACCTTTTAGGGAAGAATCTTTTGACACTATATTTGGAGAATCGGTTAACGTATTTATCAAGGATAAGTTAAAAGCTATGAAAGAATACGCTAGTGTAGTTAAACAAGGAGGCTATGTTGGATTTAATGAAGGAACATGGATTAGACTATCTCCTGTAAATGTAAGAAAATACCTCTTTAAGCTTTCTAGTATGGTTCTAGAAACATATGGTAAATGGGTTAAACTTTTAGCGGATTCGGGACTAAAAGTTGTTTTCACAAAAGTTTATCGAATAAAGTATTCTGACGAGCTAACCAGTATAAAGTTGTATGGAATAGGAAATTCTCTTAAAGTAATACTTAAATTTATGTTCTTGTTCATGAAAAGTTGTGAAACCAAGGCAATTTATAATGAGAATGTGGAAATTTCAGCTTAAAACTCTCTCTAAGTACTTAGGTTACGGCATATATGTGGGTAGGAAGCTATAAGGTGTAAACTCGTGTACTATGATGAAATAGTGAGAGCTTATTTTAGGAAGATTGTGGAAGAACGTAGATTGTCAAGATTTACTGTTGAAATTAGCGGGAAAGAGGCTGCTGGAAAAAAGGTAATGTTTAAAGTAGTGCCCTCAAAAGAGTTTAACTTGCCAAGTGAAGAATATGCTATTGCTAAAGGTAAAGAAGTTATTATGGAATGCTGTTTTAAGAATAGTAGAGCTCATGTATTTACAGCTAAGCCTTTCAAAGGAGTTTTAACTTTATCGAAAATAGTCAACCTAAATCTAAACAATGTTTCTAATAGGAGCATATTTTTCTGCGCATTAAATGCTGTAATGAGGCATTTGGGTATTGTAAATAAAACTATTCACTGCCATGGCAGTGAACCTGAAATTTGCAGTATCGAACTTACTAAATGGTTAAGGAAAAGATACGGTAACGTTCCAATTTTACTAGTAGGATATCAGCCAGCTTTTGCGGAAGCGCTAACCAAGGTGTTCAATAAAGTATTCATAACCGATATGGATTCTGACAATATAGGTAAAATAGTTAACGGCGTAACTGTAGCTGATGATTCAAAAAATAGCTACTTCATGGAGAAAGCTAGAGTTGCTCTTATAACAGGTAGTGCAGTAATAAATTCTACGCTTTGGTCTCTAATAGATGAGGCGAAGGCTAACAATGTCGAAATTATAATATATGGTGTTTCAGCTGCTGGTGTAGCAAAAATTTTGAAACTAAAGAGGCTTTGTTTCTTCGGAAAATAACTTATTTTAAACGTATACGCGTAATTCTGTAGGCTAATTCTGAAGCTATAAATGCCTTAACCACATCTCCAGGTATGAAAGGTAAAATTGTAATGCTAAGTAAATTCTCTTTAATACCATATACTAAGTTAAGCCATAGAAGCCCTGTTGGATAAACCGAAAAAACACCTACTAGAGATGTTAACAGCAATTGTTTCCTAGTTTTATTTCCAATCCTCCCGGCTATAAGTCCTGAAATAGTGGCTGCCACAGGAAAGCCGTAGAGAAAACCTGCTGTAGGACCTAATAAAACAACTAACCCTCCTTTTAATCCAGCTGCAAAAGGAAAACCTAGTATTATGAGAGCAATATACATTACCTGGCTAAGAAAACCTACTAAAGCACCGCCAATAATTCCGGAAAGAACTACAGCAAGTGTTTGTAAAGTTATCGGAATGGGTGTGAAGGGAAGATAGATGGTTATTTGGGCTAAAATAGCTGTTAATGATGTAAAGAAAACTACTAAACATATTCTCCTAGCATCTAAAATCTTCATTTCACATCAGCTATTAGCAATTACTATACGTTTAGTTCATCTACTATAACTAGCCTTAGTGTTTAAAGGGTGTTTCTTTTGGGGTGGAAGAAAATTAGCTTTAGAGAGTGGCCTTACATACTACATCCTAGACCTGTTGTTATAATTGCTTCAGAATATAATGGTAAAGTATCTGCTATGCCTGCATCGTGGACAATGCCTGTTTCAAGAGAGCCCCCGGTAATTGCTGTAGCGATATCTAAGAAGAGATTCACCTACGAACTAATAATTAAGAGTCACGAATTTAGTGTAAACATTCTTTCCAGGGACCTTCTAGGTAAGATACATTATTTAGGATGCGTTAGTGGCAGAGATGAACCAGACAAAATAGCTAAAGCAGGATTAACCATAACTAAAGGTAGGAAAATAAATTCACCCATAGTTCTAGAGTCATTAGCTGTAGCAGAATGCACTTTATGGAAGAATATTGAAGCTGGAGATCATAACATAGTAGTTGGAAGGGTTGCTGAAGCATATGCTAAGCCGGAATTTGACATTTTCAGTGAGAAAATTTTTGAGAAAACACCCTTACATGTGGGAAGAAATGTTTACACGTATCCGATAAGCAAGAAGATTATAGTAGGAGAAAACTGAGGCTGAAGAATCCATGAACATTGGTGGAGGAAGGCATGGTAGGGGAATGGGGCCTATAGGTTACTGCATCTGTTTAAGATGCGGGTATAGGGTAAGGAAAATTCCTGGTATTAGATGTTTAGACATGAAATGTCCGAAATGTGGTGCAGCGATGGTTAGAGAAGGCTCATACCATCATCAGTTATATCTGGAGAGAATGAAGAATAAGAAGTTAAAGGAGAAGTAGATAATTACTGTAGTGGTGGTTAAGATTTTAACTAAAATCTATGTTTTAGCAGATGATTATGCTGGGTATGAAAGCTCATTTCTAGGGCAACATGGAGCATCATACTTCATAGAGCATGAAGGTGTAAATGTACTTTTCGATACAGGACAAAATGGTAAACTAATCTTAGAGATAATGAATGAATTGGGGTTATCACCTAAAAGCATAGATTACATTTTCCTATCACATAACCACTACGACCATACAGGAGGTTTACTTGAAATACTTAAAGCAATAGGTAGGAAAGTTCCGATAATAGCTCATCCAAGTATTTTCCGGGAAACAGTAGTTTTAAAACCTAAATTGAGACATATAGGTGTACCTTTTAGTATGAATGAAGTTGAGAAATATGGTAAACTAATTTTAGTTAATGAACCCTTTAAAATATCGAAAAACATTTCCTCAACAGGCGAAATCAGAGAGAGATTAGATTTTGAAAGGCAAAGTTTAGAGGTATACACTATAGTTAACGGAAAATTAGTTGAAGACCCAATATTAGACGATATGAGCTTAGTAATAAACAGAGCTGACGGATTAATTGTTATAAGCGGATGCTCTCATGCTGGAATAGTTGGTATTGTTGAGCATTCGATGAAGATTACAGGCAACAACAAGGTTAGGGCTATTATTGGTGGGCTTCATCTCATAAGCGCTAGTGATGAAAGAATAAAGAAAACGGTAAATGAGCTCTCAAAATTAGGTGTCGAAGAAGTCTTTGCTGGACACTGTACAGGCTTTAGAGCTGAAGCAAAATTCTATGAAGCTTTTAAAGAGAAATTCCATAAGCTACATGCTGGGATGAAAATACTGATTTAATCATAAAGAAGCGTATTCTCTTATTTTAGAAGCTAAAATTTTAAGTTTTTCACCATCCCTTATCCTTAAAGCTTTACCGTCGAAGTACACGGTAAGAACGAATCTACGTTTCCACGAATCAACAATGACAAATATGCTAAAAAGCGTGATTAGCCAACCGCCTATCCTGTAGAGTATAAGTCCTAAAATGGCTAATACGATACTTAAAATCATAAGTTTTAAGTCCACTCTAATATCAATAGCTTTAATATTCTTTAAGGAAATTTTTTGGAGAAAATCCTTACTTTTAACGACTACTTCATTAGCCATTATGGCGACTGTAGTTTTCTCAATAGTCATTTGATACTTTACTTCTTCGCTACCCAAGAACCCTATTCCTCAAAGTGAACATTTCACTTCGCCGACTTATAATTTTCTCGTAAGAAAATGTTCTCATAAATTATTAGAAAATGAAGTTTGCTTATTAGAGAGCTTAATGGTATTTAAAAAGGATTCTATAGAATATTTTTCATATATGCTTTTTAAGAATAATGCGGAGATATAATATGGGTGAAGAGAGATACTCAGAACTTATGGTTTGATACCTGTTTCAGTAATGATAACAAAGTATCATAAGAGCCTTCTAGCAAAGCTAAGTACGTATTTATCGAAGCCTTTATATGTTGAAGTTTATAAACATCCTGAAATTTCAAAATACGTAGTACTAGCCTATACTTCAGACGAAAGTTTATGCAATCACTTTCAAAAAATACGTAAAATGTTTAGTTACAAAGTAATAGGTGTTTCTTGCGACTCTTCTGCTGAAGCATCCTATTTTGTTGCACTTAAATCTAAATGCGAATTTTACGAAATATTAGAGAAATACGGTATAATAGTGCTAATGCCGTATATTTTTAGAAATGGCAATAGACATTTTAATGCTCTAGTTGAAAGAAGCAAGCTTGAAGCATTTATAAGCGATCTTCAAAGCCGGTACGGGAAAAGACATGTTTATGTAAGAAAAATGAAGAGCATGGATATTGCTAAAAAGATATACTCTGATATAAGCAAGTTGGAAAAGGGTTTAAGAAAACTTACAGAAGGTGAAATAAGAGCTCTAAAATTAGCGTTACAAAAGGGCTACTTTGATATTCCTAGAAAAATAACACTACATCACTTAGGCTATGAACTAGGCTTATCTAAAGCAACTGTTGAAACACATTTACGCAAAGCTTTAAAGAAAATACTTGGAAGCATTCAGGAGGCCGCATTAATTTAAATTAGAACATTACAGTGTAAAGATCAAAAGGATCAAATCAAGCAAGATCTTATAGTATATTTCTCTTTAAATAATGCCTCTTTAATAGACAGTTCTCGCTTTAAATATTATTAACTACAAGGTAAATTGGAAGTAGCTATAATCGTGTTATTTTGTTCTTAAGCTAATCAACTAATTAATTATTAAAATAAAATAATTGTTGAAGAAATTGAATTTCCTAAACAGGACCACCGTATACTACATATCCTCCATCTATTAGTACTGTGTTTCCTGTTATAAAGCTAGCATCATCTGATGCTAGGAACACCATTAACTTAGCGACTTCTTCGGGTTTAGCCATTCTACCTAGAGGAGTCAACATTTTAACTACCTCTTCATTAACTATGCCTTTCTTTGTCAACTCTATCACTCTACGTGTAGCAACCCATCCTGGCGCAACCCCTACAACTCTAATTCCATACTTAGCCCATTCAACCGCTAGCTCTTTTGTTAAACCGATCACCCCGGCTTTAGAAGCACAGTAGGCTGACCTCTTAGGAATCGCTATGAAGCCTAGCATTGAAGCCATATTTATTATAACTCCCCCTCCCTGTTTAACCATAACCCTAGCAGCCGCTTGACTGCACAAAAACACTCCTGTTAAATTAACATCAATTATTCTACGCCATTCCTCTAAAGTCATGTCTAACGCTGGTTTCTGTATGGCAATTCCAGCATTATTTATGAGAATATCTATTTTTCCAAATTTCTCCACTGTCTTCTCTACCATGTTCTTTACATCATCCGGATCAGCTACATTAACCTTAACAGCTATTGCTTCACCTCCCATCTTTTTTAGTTCTTCAACAGTTTTTTGAGCTCCTTCAAAGTCTATGTCCGCTACAACAACCTTTGCTCCTTCTTTTACAAACTCTATTGCAATAGCTTTCCCTATGCCCTTTGCTGCACCAGTAATAATAGCTACCTTATCTTTGAGCTTCATAGCTTAAACCCATAATGTAGATATTTTCCACGGTTTAAATAAAGCCGTATTGCAACATGTTTTATAATAGATGAATTACTTAGCAAACATTTTTATTGCTTTAAACTGGGAGGCCTAGTAGCTTAGGGAACCATAGTACCGCTTCTGGAACTAGAACTATTATCACATATATTATGAGGTATATTATTATGAACGGTATTATTGCTTTAAGTATTTTCTCTATTTCGATATTGAGTGAATGGGAAACAACGAAAACAACCGAACCTACAGGAGGAGTAGAGGATCCAAGCATTACACCATATAGGAAGAGTGCATTTATATGGTACGGATTAATACCATAAGGAGAAAGAGCCGATATAATAACAGCTCCCCATGCTATTGAGAGTACTATTACGTCGAAGAACATTCCTAGAACAGCAAGAATACCGGCCAAAATAAGCAAAGCAGCAAAAGGACTAACGCTAACGCTTATACCTTTAAAGAACTCTATTAGTGCTTGGTTCAACCCACTCAAAGACCAAGTATAATTAAGGATGTATGATGCCCCTATCATTAAAAGGACAACAGCAGTAGTTCTACTTGACTCAATAATTATTTCCGCTATTCTTCTAAGAGTAATTCTACGATAAGCTGCAGCAACAGCAAGCGCACCTATAGCTCCTAGTGCTCCGGCTTCAGTAACCGAAAACACTCCAAAATAAATGCCTCCAAGAACACCGAGAGGAACAGCAAGTAAAGGTAGTGCTCT
Organism: uncultured Desulfurococcales archaeon; assembly: GCA_964526225.1. Classification (GTDB taxonomy): domain Archaea; phylum Thermoproteota; class Thermoprotei_A; order EX4484-217-1; family EX4484-217-1; genus DRYM01. Next base: position 22,533 of record CAZGLL010000015.1, read on the forward strand.
TAGTATCCTCCAAATAATCTCACGGAAAGTATACCTTCTTTCTAAACCACCGTAACCTTTCTTATAAGAGATAATAAGTATCGCTACAATTAGTCCAAACATTACTATTATTCCTAATGCTGCTGCTACAGCAAACATAGTTATTACTGATGTACTTGTCGCAACAGCAATGATTATAGCGGGAATGCTTGGTGGTATGAATGCTCCAAGGGGAGAAGCAGCAGTAATTACTGCTGCTGTGAATCCTTTGGGGTAACCTCTTTTCCACATTTCTGGGCCCATAATTCTTGAAAAAGCGGCTCCCGTTGCTGCAGGAGATCCTGTGAGTAAGCCGAATAGGGCACATCCAACTATGGTTACTACTGCTAGTCCTCCTTTAACTCGTCCTAAAATAGGCTCTATAGCATCAACAATAAGCTTAGTTAACCCTGTTTTCTCAAAAACAACACCCATAAACGTAAAAAGGAAAACACCTAAGAGAGGAAATGATCTTGTTGGTAGTACCATTGCTTTAACTGCTACGGATAAATCAATACCCGTAAGAACCATAGTAATCAAACTACTTAACCCTATAGAAAACGTTACTGGTACACCTAAAATTATCAATCCTAGTAATAAAGCGAAGAATATTATAGCCACTATTGGAAGCGGAAGCATCTATTTAACCACCCCCTTTATAGTTCTAAACTAAACATTTTTATCACTCTAAACTGAGAGGCCTAGTAGCTTAGGGAACCATAAGGCAGTTTCGGGCACAAACACCACAACTATGTAAAGTATAAGATAAGTTATTATGAACGGTATTATTGCTTTAAGTATTTTCTCTATTTCGATATTGAGTGAATGGGAAACAACGAAAACAACCGAACCTACAGGAGGAGTAGAGGATCCAAGCATTACACCATATAGGAAGAGTGCATTTATATGGTACGGATTAATACCATAAGGAGAAAGAGCCGATATAATAACAGCTCCCCATGCTATTGAGAGTACTATTACGTCGAAGAACATTCCTAGAACAGCAAGAATACCGGCCAAAATAAGCAAAGCAGCAAAAGGACTAACACCAACACTGACGCTACCAAAGAAACCCATTAGTGCTTGATTTAACCCACTCAAAGACCAAGTATAATTAAGGATAAAGGATGCTCCAATAAGCAATAAAACAACAGCTGTTGTCTTACTTGACTCAATAATTATTTCCGCTACTTTCTTGGGGGACAATGCTCTATAAAGAGCTGAAATAATAAGTGCGCCTGTAGCTCCTAGTGCTCCGGCTTCAGTAACCGAAAACACGCCGAGATAAATACCTCCAAGAACGGTAAGAGGAACTGCTAATAGAGGTATTGCCTTCAAAATTCTCCAAATAATCTCACGGAAAGTGTACTTTTTCTCTATTCCTCCATATCCTTTCTTATAAGAGATAATTAACGAAGTTACGATAAGACAGAAGGCAACGAGAATTCCTAGTGCTGCTGCTACAGCAAACATAGTTATTACTGAAGTTCCCGTAGCAACAGCAATAACTATTGCTGCAATGCTTGGTGGTATGAATGCTCCAAGGGGAGAAGCAGCAGTAATTACTGCTGCTGTGAATCCTTTGGGGTAACCTCTTTTCCACATTTCTGGGCCCATAATTCTTGAAAAAGCGGCTCCCGTTGCTGCAGGAGATCCTGTGAGTAAGCCGAATAGGGCACATCCAACTATGGTTACTACTGCTAGTCCTCCTTTAACTCGTCCTAAAATAGGCTCTATAGCATCAACAATAAGCTTAGTTAACCCTGTTTTCTCAAAAACAACACCCATAAACGTAAAAAGGAAAACACCTAAGAGAGGAAATGATCTTGTTGGTAGTACCATTGCTTTAACTGCTACGGATAAATCAATACCCGTAAGAACCATAGTAATCAAACTACTTAACCCTATGGAGAAAACTATGGGTACGCCAAGAATTATTAAACCAAGCATTAATGTGAAAAATATTGCTCCTACAACAACTATTGGCAACATTACTTGCTTACCTCTAAAGGCTTATACAAAAGTACTATCTTGATGATGTACCGTATAATTATGAATGTAAAGCCTAATATCATAGCTGTGTAGAGTACGGTCTTTGGTAGTCTTAGGAAAGTTGTTTTCTGTATACTGTATACGGGGTAGTAATCGATAACGAAATAGAGCATTATAGCTGAAAATGCTATGCAAAGAAGCATCATGAATGTTTTATAGAGTTTTCCTCTTTTATCTCTAATTATTCCAACATATGGATGATCTCCTCTACTAAGCACTAAACTACCACCAATGAAAACGAGCCATATGTGAAATATCCAGGCGAGTTCAGCTTCTTGGGGGAAAGAGCCGTGAATAAAATATCTGTTAATGGCACCATATAATAGAACTGATATTATTCCTAATTCCGTAATGAAAACTACAGGAATTTCTATTGCTGCCAGCGCTTTATCCATGTAGCTAATGGTTTTTGTTAGCTTACTCATATCTTTAAGCCCCCATTCACTTAAAACTTCGCATCAATTGCCCATTTTAAGGAAGAATTTTTAAATTTTACTTATATAGGGTAAAAAAATGTGTTTAATTTTAGGCTTCTCCTCTATGCTTCTTAAGCCAATCCAGGACTTCTGGTGGTATTTCATTTAAGTGTTTCTGCAAGAAGCATGTTTCTAGCTTTTCAAATAGAGGCTCCGTATCTATCCAGTGTATTTTTGCTCCTTTCTCCCTAAGAATGTCTAATCCTACTATTCTTTCAACATAGAAGCCCCAAGCATCTTTCTCGCGTCCAGCTTCGGCTGCCGCTTCAACAATAATCTTTTGAATGTCCGGTGGTAACTGATCGAACAGTTGTTTGCTTACGACAACGAAGTGCCATGCATAGCACCATCCGAACATGGCTATATTAGGTGCTACTTCGTAGAATCTCATAGCTATGATTGCTCCTACTTCGTTCTCCATAGCATCAATGGTTTTTGTCTGCAATAGCGTATAAAGCTCAGTATAAGGTAGTGGTTCAGGGCTTGCCCCTAAACATTCTGCTGCTTCAATGAATACCGGAGCCTTCATAACTCTAAGCTTTAATCCTTGAAAGTCTTCGGCAGACAATATCGGCTTCTCAGGTATTGATAGGAAGTAGCGTGCTCCACCAACTGTGATTGCTAGAACCTTCCATCCAAATGGTTCAAGAACTTCATTGGCATAGTTTAATGCGAGATCTGATTCTGCGAAAGCAATGGCTTCTTCGGTGTTTCTGAAGAGGCCTGGATAGCTGAAGAAGAGTAACTTATCGGTGTATGCAGCGAATCTTGATACTTCAACTGTAGCAATGAAGAGTTCGCCTTTCTTCATCATTTCTAAGTATTCTTCTTGGTCTCCTAGTTCTCCTCCTGGATGTAGTATAATCTTTACTCTACCGCCAGTTCTATGTTCAACCTTTTCCTTAAATCTTGTAAAGAAGTAATGGTGCGTGTCTAATGGATTGGGTGCTGTAAGGTAGGCAGCATGAAGCTCAAACTCTGGTTTAGCTGCTGCAGTAACGGTTTGAGTTACAGTTACTGTTTCAGCAGGTTGGGTTACTGTTACTGTTGCCCCGGCACCTGCAGTTACTGTTTCAGTTACTGTCACTGTTTGGGCTGGTCCAGCAGTGCTTGCTCCTGCAAAATATCCTACGATAGCTGCAATTATTATCAGTATTGCTAAAACTACAGTTAGCGTCTTAGATGCTTGGCTCATTCTAAAACACCGTGAAACTTTATAGCGTTAAAAAATATAACCGTTACATAGAACAAGTTATATTTGCTAGTTAAAATTCGTATTGCAATGATACTCCACGGTTTCTAACATAAAAAATTGTTATTGTTAAAGGTTAGCTAGCTTTTTACAGTATTTTTCTACGATTTCCATAGCTGGTTCGCGTGCGTTAACGAGAGTTAATCCGCCATCAATAACTATAACGGCTCCGGTAATGTAGCTTGCTTCATCACTTGCTAGAAAAGCTACAAGACTACCTACTTCCTCGGGCAGGCCAAATCTTTTTAGAGGTGTAACTAGTGCTTGTACTTCTTTAAGTAGTTTAGGCCATATAGTTTCGACACCAGGTGTTTTTATAGGACCTGGGGCTACAGCATTTACCGTTATTCCGTAAGGAGCAAGTTCTACGGCTAATCCTTTAGTAAAACCTACAAGCGCAGCTTTAGCTGTCGTGTAATGCACTAATCTAGGTAGTCCATGGTATATTCCGGCAATAGAGGATATATTGATTATTCTACCGTATTTCTGCTTAACCATGTATGGTACGGCCGCTTTCGTAAAGTAAAAGGCGCTCTTAACATTAATGTTCATTACGTAGTCCCAATCTTCCTCAGTCATTTCTAAAAACCCATGTCTTGGATAGGCGCCCACATTATTTACTAAAATATCTATTTTTCCAAATCTCTCCACAGTTTCCTTTACTGCCCTTTCAGCATCCTCTCTTTTAGTAGCATCTCCAGTAACGGCTAACCCCTCAGTGCCTCTAGCCTTAATTTCCTTCACCACTTCTTCAAGATCCTTAACGCTTCTAGCAAAAGCAACAACTTTTGCACCGTAATCAGCAAGCCTTAAAGCTATTGCCCTACCTATTCCACGACTACTTCCAGTAACTAACGCTACTTTCCCTTTAAGATTCATTGTCTCACCGTGAAATCCTTTAACTGGTGCGAGTAGATAAGTATTATATTGAAAATGTTAGTTAACTTATCCAAGTAAACACTAAAGACAGGTTTTTACGTGCAAATTAAAAATAAAACTAAGCTACATGAAGATGCCATAGAGGAGAATATGTAAAATTAGATTAATTAAAATGGATAATATTTAAGAGTAAACAATAGCAATTATATTTGCTATAACATGTTGCTTTCTTCAATACTTTCAATTATTTTCTTCAATGCTTTTCTAAGATGTATTTCCACAGTAACTTTAGATAAATTAAGTTCTAAGCCTAGTTGATCTAAGGTACTTTTTCTAGGTATGTTGAAATATCCTCTCTTAAGTGCTAGCTTCAACACTTTAACTTCATTGCGTGTCAGTTTCTTTAAGCATTTTTCCAATAAACTTACATTTGAATATAGCTTCTTAGTTACATCTATAGTCTTTGTTTTTTCAAAGTAAACGTTCTTTCTCCCATAACGATCGTATAGTTCCTTTAAGAAATTCTTCAGCATAGCCTCATCAATAAGTGCGTTGAAAAACCTTTTCCCCCACTTGAAAATATAGGGCATTAATACTATGACACCGTATTTTTCTAGGATTTCGTAAAACTCACATTTAGATTTTAACGCTATAAAATAAGAAGCATCACCTGTGTTTTCACATGTAATACCTACTATTTTGTACTCATACATTCTACGAATTTTCCTAAAGTATTCACAGAGGCCTGGATCAGAAGTATAAGCTAAGACAACATACATTGAACCCATAGGGTGCCTATAAACCTCCACATAAAGCGGCCTATTCAAGTATTTGCTTAAATTAGCTAACAAGCTTTCATGATGTCCCGCTATAGTTATTGAAATAGGTATTAAACCATGAAATCTTAAAATTCCATACACCCAAACAAACCCTTATCGTTAACTCTATTTACACTCTACATTATAATAAATTTTCCCACGCCAGATATTTATTGAAGAGGATAATATCAGTATTATTGTAAGCTTATTTAAGGTGACATATAAGAATTAGTATAGAAATTCACTAATGTAACATATCCTATGTATTATTATTATATATCTTCATCAAACTAATTAGTAGAAATATACGGGCTTAGGTGTTGGCCTTGGTTTGGAAGGTTAGGGGAGTAATCACCGCTATCTTAACTCCGCTAACAAGGAATGGGGATTTATGCGTGGATTGCTTAAGGGAACTAATCGAGTTCCAACTAAACAATGGGATTAGCGGATTATTTATTATGGGAACTTATGGAGAAGGACTTTTGCTTAGTCAAAAAGTTAGAAAGAAAATGTTGGAGAAAGCTATAGAGTTTGTACCAAGTAAAACAATAATTTTACCTCACGTAGGTGCAGCAGATCCCGAAACAGCATATTCACTAGCCAAATACGCTAGAGACCTTGGTTACCAAGCAATAAGCTCTATAGGTCCAGTGTACTATAAACCGTCAATAAAAGGGCTAATTAACTACTTTAACTGCTTAGCTAAGGCGGATTTAGAAATAATAATTTACAATAACGTTGGGAGACTAAAATACAACATCACCCCCAATGTGTTCGAAGAAATAACACGCAATGTACCTGCAATCGCAGGTATTAAAGATACAAGCTATCTTGCAGAACAGCTTCTAGAATACGTGTTAAAGTTTAAGAACAAATACTTCATAGCAGGAGCAGGAGACACCATGATATACTATACTTTCTCCCTTGGCGCCGATGCGCACATATGCGGAATATCAAATGCTTTTCCTGAAGTTGCAACAAAACTTTACAAAGCTTTCTTAGAAAATGATGTGGAAAAAGCATTGAAACTGCAGAGTATAGCCAATAGCATAAGAGCTATGTCAAAGAAGTTCAGTACCGAATCACCAGAGGTTATGAGGGAAATTTTAAAGATTAGAGGAATTAATGCTGGTTATCCGCTTAAAATTATTGGAGGTCTCGAACAAAAGGAGAAAAAGAAGTTAAGAACACTTGTAAAGTATTACTTAAAGGCTATAGAAGAGGTTTAAAAACAGTGGTTAAGATAGCCATAGTTAACTCTAAATCCTTCGGAAAATACACCGATGCATTAGAGCAGCTAAGAAAAATAGGCGAAGTAAGCCGCATAGAAGTGCCAAAGGATATTTCTGGAAAAGATCTTGCTAAAAAACTTGAGGGCTATAATTTCATTATTGCAAGTGTAACGCCCTACTACTCAAAAGAGTTTTTTGAAAATAATAAAGATGTAGTTATGATTATTAGACATGGTATAGGCGTTGACAATATTGATTTAAAAGCTGCTGAAGAACATGGAGTAATAGTTGCTCGAGTTCCGGGATGGAGAGAAAGAGAAGCTGTAGCTGAACATACAGTAGCATTATTATTATCTGCCTTAAGAATGATTCCTCAAGCACATTTTGCAGTAAAACAGGGTAGATGGAGTGATAGAGCAAAGTTCATAGGTAAAGAACTAAACAACATGGCTGTAGGAATAGTAGGGCTCGGAAATATAGGTTCACGTGTAGCAGAAATTCTATCGAAAGGTTTTGGAGCAAAAATTGTAGTATATGATCCCTACATACCTAAAGACAAAGTAGAGAAGCTTGGTTACAAATATACTAGAAGTTTAAAGGAACTATTTTCAGAATGTGATGCGGTTTCCTTACATGCAGTATTGACTCCGGAAACGTATCATATGATAAATAGGGAAGTTCTATTAGAAGCTAAGAAAGGAATAATCATAGTTAATACAGCTAGAGGAGAGCTAATAGATGGCGAAGCATTAATTGAAGCTATAGAAAAAGGTATTGTAGCCGCAGTGGCAATGGACGTTGTTGAAGGCGAACCCATAGATTCAAGTCACCCATTCTTAAGATACGAGAACATAATTATAACACCACACATAGCAGCATACACATGGGAAGCTTTAAAGGGAATGGATGAAGCTATGGTTGAAGCAATAAAGAATTATTTAGAAGGCAAGCCAATAGATGGAGTAGTGGTTATGCCGAGAAACCCTAGAAAGTTGTCAAAATAAATTAGAGTAAACAATAATACCAATTCGGTGTACAGTTTTGAATATAATATCAGTTGATGTTGGAACAACAAATGTAAAGGTAGCAAAAGTAAATGTATCGAAGGAGTCTATCAAAATAGTTGACCAAGTTAATATAAGAGTTCCCGCTGAAAAGCCTGAAAGAAAAGCTTATGAGCATAATCCTCACGTCCTCTTTAATCTAATAAGTAAGGCTATAAAGCATTTAAGTAGTGGGGAAGTTGATGCATTAGCCTTTACAGTATACCTTTTCGGACTAATCCATATGGACAAACATATGAAACCATTATCAAACATCATAACTTGGCTTGATGAAAGACCAATAGAGGTACTTAAAGTTTTAGAACCTTATAGAAATGAATTGTACTTACGTACAGGATGCCCTGTTCTACACATTTACGCTTTGCCGAAAATATTATGGTTTAAAAAGCATAAAAGAGAATTATTTGAAAAAACAAGGTATTTTCTGGATGCAAAATCCTTTATCATGCACACATTTTCAGGAGAAATAGTTTCAGATCTTTCAACAGCTTCAGGTACTTACCAGTTACTAAACATACATAATCTCAAATGGGATGATTTAGCATTAGAAATTGCCGGAGTAAGCGAAGATCAACTCCCCAACGTTGTTGAAGGAACATATGCGGCTACCTTAAAGGAGGGCATTGCTAAAGAACTAGGCTTAGATAGTAAAACTCCTGTTATTACTGGTTTATATGATAGTGCTTCAATGATTTACGGTTTAACTCTTGAGAAAGAAAACTTAGGAGTAGTTAATATAGGGACTAGTGCAATGTTAAGAGCTATTACAAATATGCCAGTAATTGACCGTCCAAATCTAATGAGGTTTCAAACATACTACTTCATCAATAGAAAATGGATCGGTGGAGGAGGAATAAGTAATGCTGGCGTTGTATTAGATTATTTACGTAACCTATTTAACATAGAACTTGGTAAAACAGAGTTCTATACTTGGCTCTTTAGTGAAATAGGTAAGAAAACGGAAAATAAGGGTTTACTATTCATTCCAATGATATATGCTGAACGATTACCGCTCCTACAAACTACTATTGGAGGTAGTATTGTGGGTTTAACTCAAGAAGTAGATTCCATAGATATTTTTAAAGCGGCTATTGAGGGTACATTATTCCTGCTTAAAAGAATAAGTGATGGATTAATAGAAAATGGGGTATCCTACCATAAAGTCATAGTTGGTGGTAAAATAGCACAATACCCGCCTGTACAGAAAATGTTAGCTAATATTCTTAACAAGGAAATAATTTACTGCGGAATTCCCGATGTTTCCCATATAGGAAATACTTTAATTACCCTAAAAAGTTTAAAAACCCATAGCGATAAAGAGATTACCTACTTACATGAAGAAATTATGAAAAACTGTATTGCTATAAAACCGGAGATTCCCCTTCAAAAACAATATGAGCATCTATATAAGCGCTTTAGCGAAATATTAAAAGAAATATATGGCTAAAACACGTTCAGCATTGATAACTTCCTCCTTAATGGAAAACGCCTATTGAGCTGAACGCTTGACTATTTCAGGTATAACATGTTCGAATCCTATAGCCATTATATGTACTCCTGAAGCACTCGTAGTTTTACGTAGTTCCTTTATTAATTCCGCAGAAATCTCTATGCTTTCCTCTAGTACGGCTTTTTTCCCTTTCCTTTCTTTAGCAATTTTTAATCTTTCTTGAATATCTAAGGGTATTCTAATTCCTCCTGGACATTCCTTAATATACCATTTCATCATTCCGATGGATCTTAGAGGGCATATCCCAATTAATACTGGAATATTGAACTTCCTTACTTCCTTAAGGAATTCCTTAGCTAAGTCGATGTCGAATACACACTGTGTTTGAATGAAGTCTATTCCTAACTTCACTTTACGCGCTATCTTAAGTATTTCAAGTTCAAGCGGCACTGCATTAGGGTTAGCTGCTATGCCTACATGAAACCTAACTTCACCTTCAATTTTGTTTCCTGCTAAATCAACACCCTCATCCACCATTTTCCTAATAAGATACACTAATGTTGCTGAATCTAAGTCAAAAACAGGTTTAGCCCCTGGATTATCGCCGAAGATTACGTGATCTCCTGTTATTACCAAAACATTTTTTATACCTAAAGCTGCAGCTGCTAGAAGATCTGAAATTATAGCGAGTCTGTTGCGGTCTCTACATGTTATTTGGTAAACGGATTCTACACCTACATCTCTCTGAATAATATATGATGGAATCAAAGGATTCATGTGGGCGCATGCGCCTGGATTATCTGTAACGTTTATTGCGGTTACATAGTTTTTCAGTATTCTACCTTTTTCAACTATTTTCTCTAGGTTAGTTGTTTTTCCGGCTTCTATTTCAGCGGTGTAAACGAATTTTCCGCTCAAAAGTTCCTCCATAAGCTTACTATAAACCTTCTTCGTATTTACTCACCCCGCCACGTACGCGGACTTGCAGATACTCTATAATCTCGTGGAGGACGGAATTTTAAAAACAAATCTAGTCTTCCTTGAGCTTTAAGTCTCTCATAGATTAAAGCCCAAGCACAGTCTCTTGTAGGATCTACTTCACACTTTCCTTCACGCATACCTCCACATGGTCCGTTAAGTAAGCCTTTCGAACATCTAGTTATTGGACATACCCCTCCTGTTTCGAATAATATACAGTCGCCGCATGCTTTACAGAGCTCATAGAATTCACCTAACTCCTTAGTTCTCATGCCCATGAATAGCGTATCGCATCCAGGGATCACTGTAATTTCCGGGAAAATATTAGAAACCGTTTGAACACCTACACCACAAGCTAGTGAAACCAAGGCTCCTTGTTTGTCTAAATTTTTAATTATTGGTCTAAGAGAGGATGCTACAAGATCTCCATCACACTGTCTTAGAAGAGTGCATGATTCAATTTTAATATTTCTTTTAAACTTAAGTTTGAAGGCTATTTCTAAAAGCATCTTTAAGCTTTCAACCTGCTTCTCTCCCCCTACCTGATATATTCCTGAGCAGCCATTGCATCCCACAATTAAGATTTTACTGTAATTCTTTGTTGCATCCAAAATCCATTCAAGAGGCTTTTGCTTTAAAACAATCAATCATTAACGACCTCGCATCATACCTTTTTGAGAAAAAAGTTATTATGTTGTTATAAAATTAAACAATGTAGTATAAAACTTTTATTCGCATGCCGAACAACGGCCTCTTCGAGGTGTATGGCTATAAGCATAAATGTTGCCTTCTGCACTTGCGGAGGGGTTCTTGAGAAATACATCGATTTCAACGAACTCGAAAATTATGTAAAACATAGTGGAAACGTTGTTAATGTTAAAAAGTATTCTGCCCTTTGCACTTATGATTCTGAAAAGGTCATTCAAGACTTTGCTAAATCAGGTGCTAAGACATTATTGATTGCAGCATGTTCTAAATACATATGCTTGCCTATGCTTGAAAAAGCAGCTAACAATTTAGGTATTGACTTAGCGGGATTAGTTGAGTTTGTAAATATAAGAGAGCAATGTGCTTGGGTATGTAATGGTAAGAGGGAGGCAACTGATAAAGCAAAGCTTATGATAGTGGCAGCATTGGAGAGAGCTAAAGAGCTAAAACCCGTAAAGAAGCTAAGGATTAAGGTGAAGGAGACAATTTTAGTTATAGGCGGGGGAGTAGCAGGCATTCAAGCGTCGCTAGATTTAGCTAATCAGGGCTTCAAAGTTTATCTTGTAGAGTCAAGTCCAAGTATTGGAGGAACAGCGGCTTCTCTTTACAGAACATTCCCTACAGATGAATGCGATTGCGCCATTTGCGTTAAGGGCTCTAAAATGGCTGAGATCATTGCGAATCCTAACATTGAGCTATTAACCTATTGTGAGGTTAAAGAGGTTAAACGCTATCCCTGGGGCTTTAAGGTTAAAGTGGTGAAAAAGCCTAGATACGTTAACTACGACAGATGTACAGGCTGTGGAATTTGCGCTGAAAAATGCCCTAAAACAGTTCCTAACGAATGGGATAAAGGTTTAAGCCAGCGCAAAGCAATTTACATACCTTTCCCACACGCCATACCCTTTAAATACACCATAGACTCCTCACAATGCCTCCACTTTACCGAAGGCTCATGTAATATTTGTGAAGAAGTTTGCCCCTATAATGCCATAGATTTTAACCAAAAACCTGAAGAGCTAGAGCTAGAAGTCGGAGCTATAATTGTTGCTACAGGATTTGAAGAATTTGACCCATCGTCGCTTCCACAGTATGGTTATGGTAAGTATAAAGACGTTATAACACAGTTGCAACTGGAAAAACTTCTAGATCCTCTAGGTCCTACTGGTGGTAGGTTGGTTAGGGTTTCTGATGGGAAACCTCCGTCGAAAA
>CAZGLL010000016.1:0-34140 GCA_964526225.1 uncultured Desulfurococcales archaeon
GAACAACAAATCTCCTCTGCAAAGCATATCCTAGGGTAAAGAGAAATGCTCTATCGAAAGTGTTCACCGTAGCTACGATTCTAAAGTCCTCCGGTATTCTATTGTTTCTCTCAAAATACTCAAGTAGTTTTGCAACATCCTCGTCAACAGCTCCTCTTTCCTTAAAAGACCTTATCTCTCTAACAAGGCCTTCCGGAAACCTCCACTCCTCAGGATTACTGCTCGGAAACATTGTGAAGAATTCTGCAAGAACCTTGTCAGCTTCAGCCCTATTAAGCTCCTCAACAAGAAACAAAACACCCCTCCCCTCCTTCTCCCTAAGCTCCAAATGCCTAGCAAGAGCTCTAAGCAAATGACCACTCCTCCACTCCAACCTACCACCCTCACCCAGAACAGGGCCACCAATGAAATCATACCTAGACCAAGCACTAGAAGCAGTGCAAGCATAAAGCTCAAAACCTAAAGCATCAGCCAAAACCCTAGCCAACATAGACTTACCAGTAGCAGGAGCACCCATTAAAAGCAAATGCTTACCACTCCTCAAAGCAGCAACAGCAGCAACCAAAACATCCCTAGAATAATACAGACCATACCTTTCCACAGCCTTCAAAACGCTGTTTAGCTCTAAACCTCTAAGCCCTAACCGCCCTACTTCAGCTATTCCCCAGCGTTTCGAAGCAAGCTCCTTCAACATCCAATATTCGTCTTCCCTAATTACAAATTTGGAACCCTGAGTAACATTGCTTGGAATTAAAGTTAAAATGTAGGGTGCACATTCTCTAATAAACCTCGCTAAACCCGAACCTAAAACTCTCTGGCCAAACTCCCCTTTCCCCAAAGACCTAAGAACATCTAGGCCTTGAACAATCTTTGGAACAGCATGTTCCACTTCAATATAGAATTTCCAATCCCACCTCTTACCAGGCTTAGGAGGCACAGGCCAATAATCCCACGGAACCCTCCCAACAAGCATGTCCTCCGTAACCCTACCGAAACCAATAACACCACGCTTACTCACACCAGGAACGGAATTAGCAACCAAAACAACATACAAAACACCATATTCCCTAACCAGACTAGACAAATCCCTAAAATCCCTCTCACTATGAAAACCCCAAAGAACCCTACCCTCAACCTTCCTACTAAGCAACTCATCAGGAGGCTCAGAACCATCAACATAAGCTCTAGAAAGCCCCTTAACACCAAAATCCCTAAAACTCCAAAACCAATTAACAGCATCACCAGCAACAACAATAAACCCAGCCAAACAACAACACCAAAACAAAAATACGTTTCTGAAAACATATAGCTTTCTCAATATTAATTTCATGCAATGTTGTACTGTTAAAGTGCAACTTTCCTACAGGAAATATAAGGTTATAACGGCAAAAATATTCGTGAAGGCTAAAATGAGGTGTTCCCGTTACCTAAGAAAAAGAGGAAATCAAGAATTCATAATCCAAAAACACATACTTACCTAAGAATAGCTAAAAGAACAGGGTCTAAACATAGAAGAGGACAAATAATGGGTAAATGGAGTCCCAAAAAGAAGAAATAATTTTTCAACGAGGTTTTAACACTTAAATTCATTTTCAACAATATTTTTAACGGCACCCATGCTCTAGGAGGTGCCTATTTTTGACGTTAATAGACAATCTTTCCAAACTGCTTCGCGAAGAATTCCCAAACCTTGTAATAACAGAACCTAAAAGCGAAAGCGACCTCCACGCTCTTCTCTACATGTTCCTTAAGCTAAAAAACTATGTTGTAAACTATACGGTAGGAAGATCACAACCAGACTTCATAGTCTCTACGAAAAGATCCAAAACAGAAGTCCCCATAGAAGTAAAGATCGCATCAACAGCGAAAACAGTAGACGACGGCTTAAAACAACTATACGAATACATGAAAGGAACAAAATGGAAAACAGGAATACTCTACATATGGGACCGAAGCAAAAAAGCAGTAGCCTACAGTAGAGCAAAAGAACTCGGCAAACAAACAAAATACGGAAGAACAATAATAACAATAGGAATAAAAAGATAACAAAACACTAGACCTCCCGCTAGCTCCATGCAATCCCAAAACACAGTAGGTTTAGTGGTTGAAACATGATTAATAGGCTTTATTGGGCCTCTAAAATCTATTTTACAAGCTACGGTATAGCATGGTTTAACCTAGATGTTTTCACTAAAATGCTAAAATACATAGGACACAGGAGAAAAGCCACCATAGACGAACTCAACAGACTACTCCTAAGCGAAACCGGAACAAGGTTTACTAGGACAGGGAAGGAAGGATACTATTACGCACAACTACTAAGACACCTAGACCTTGCCGCAATCATTAGGAAACGCAAAACATACGAAGTAGCACTAACAGGCTACGGCCAATCAATCACAAACAAAATCCTCAAACCGGGAAACCCTAGGGAAACCATAGATACCATTAGAAAAGTCTTCCTAAAATGGCCACCACTACAGGTTTTCCTAAAATACATCCTCACCAAAGGCAAAACCACCCCGAAAGAAGTAATCAAAGACCTAGGCGGAGAAATGAAGAAATGGACCAAAATACTCTACCAACTAGGCATAGCAAAAAACATTATGAGAAAACCCGGAGTAGCAAAACCCTACAATAAATTCGTAGTCCAAAATCTATTCGTCCCCCTATCACAGCAGCTAAACCTAGTACTTATTCAAAACGGAAAACTACAGATAAACCCTGAAGCCAAAGAAACCATAGAAAAACTCGTTACAGCAGAAAAAGAATACGACATAATAAAAACAATGCCAGGAGAATACACAATATACTCAGCAATAGCAGACACACTATCAGACGCAAAAGAAGCAATAATAGCATCACCATGGATAAACGGAACAATAGTAGAACTCGTAAAAAACACATACAAAATCTCGAAGGCACCAAAGGAAATAACAATCATAGTCAGAAAAACCAAGAACAACATAAACTACATAAAGCAACTAACAAAAACACCAACACAAATCAAAGCATATTACTATAACAAGCTACACGCCAAAATAGCAACAAACCCAAACGGTCCAGCAGCAATCTCCTCAGCAAACCTTGTAAAAACAAGCCTACTAAGAAACTACGAAATAGGAATATACTACCAAAAAACACCCACAACAATAACAACGGCACTACAGGAACTAATAAGCATATCAGCAAAAATAACAACATGGTAAAATCATAGTGCCAATATAATAGGAGAATTATACGAAACCGATGATTCTAATAGCTAACTATGCTTAGATATTTGAAGTTTAAAGAAGAAATAACCCAGAGACACAATGGCCATCATTAGGAACTCAACATATAAAATGCCTACTACTTCAGCAACAAATGACCATAAAGTTTTTACATTAACTATTCGGAGTATAGGAAGCATGATAATCGATAATATTAAGATGAATATGTAACTTATAAACTCCTTAACCTTGTCTATATCTTTACCTGTTAAATAATATATAATGTTCATTATTGTTGCCATAAGCAACGACCAACAAATAATGATTAGAAATGTTAGAAAATACTCTACAGGCGCATACATTACCAAAAGCATCCTTACCAGTAAGAACATTACCATAGCCAATGAGAATACAACAATAACCCTTATAGCAAAAGCTCTTTCCAGCTCCTCCGACCTTCTCAGGGAAAGAACAGTTAACGTAAGCATCAACAAAATAGAAATAATAGTTAACATAACCCCCAAAAGTCCTAAATCACTAAGAACTAAAAGCACACTTACCGCTCTCTTCTTAACAAATAATGAGAGAACGAAAACAGCAAAAATACTCGCAACAAAAACTTTATGACAATAATTGTGAATGAAGCTCCCAAACCTCTCCCTAGCAAACTTCAATAAAGAATACATAGTGGATTCGCTCAAGAACAATCACAATCTACTCTATTAACAATGTATTATTAAACTTTGATTCAAAAATATTCAATAAGCTAAATAATTACAGAGCACATCCCATGATATGTTAGTGTACAAACAGAAACCCCTTTATCTCAAACTAAAGAAACAAAAATAAATACACATTGTTCAGCCTTCTCGGAAGGAAGATCGGGTTCTATCAAGTTTTC
Source organism: uncultured Desulfurococcales archaeon (assembly GCA_964526225.1). GTDB lineage: Archaea > Thermoproteota > Thermoprotei_A > EX4484-217-1 > EX4484-217-1 > DRYM01. Next base: position 4,114 of record CAZGLL010000016.1, read on the forward strand.
ATGAATTTATCCTTGAAAAGAATTCATGATACTATGCGTATACATTATTATATTCTGTTTGAAAATTATTTATATAGGAATATTACAATGAAAAAGGAATTTACAGTATTTACCATTACGGCAATCATCATATTTATTATGGTTAGCATTATTTATTTCAAACCAATACTGGAAAACTACATCTCATGGGCTGTGGTCGGCCTTACGCTTCTCCTAGCCACAATAATATATGCTCTTCGTGGAGGAGCAATTCCTTCAATGCTAATTACAAAACATCTTCCCTTCCCATTAGCTTTAATTTCGCCTCCATCAGCTGAGTTAAAAGAGCTTTTCAAAACACGGATTTTACCTGCTGTTCAGAGTGTAATAGAGCTTTCAGGAGAGGAAATTAGTGAAAAATCTTACCCTGTAATTAAGCACATTAGAGAATTTTTCAATAAAGAATTAGATGGAGGACGCCTTGGAGGTACAGAAGGTATAAAGAAAAAACTAGCATCCATGGGACTTTACAGTAACATACGTGACAACGAAGAGAGGAAAAACTTCCTATATTCACTAGCAAGCCTAATCCACTGGATCATTAGATATAGAAACCTAGTAATGCACACCATAGACCCGGACCCCATAGACTCATGGTTTGCACTACGTACAACACTAATTTACATACGCGACAGATACCCCATGAAAAAAGCATCACTTAACACAAAATGTCCAAAATGTAGCACAACAAACACAGTAGAACTATACGAAGACAAAACACACTGGCTCCAACAAATAAAACTTAAATGCACAAAATGCAGAAACATGTACAAAATAAAACTAACACCAACAATAATAGCCGAACACTATCAACTATAGGAATATCCCTACATTAAGCAATAGAAAAACACCTTAAAAACCACTACAACCAGTGCCTGATTCCATGTAACGACTTGGCACAGCATGAATGTTTAGTTGATAAATGAATACGTAATTTCCTACAAGAAGAAAGGAATCCACGCATTCAAATATAAAAACGCAGCATTCGGTTTAAATTTCAGAGGAAAACAAAATGCTTGAGACTTTAAATCTCATTTTAATTGCGCTCATATTGTTCCTCCTAATACTTTACTTAAGAGAAAAAGGCGCCAAAATAAGGCTTCAGCAGGAGTTAAGTGTTAGGGTTGCTGATGAGGCGAGGAAGATTTTTGATGAGTGGAGGCAGAGGGAGCTTCAGCAAATCCGGCAGCAGCTAAGGGAGTCTTTTGAAAACCAGGTTAAAATCAGAATTGAAACATTGCAGAAAGATTATGAGGCAAACTTGAAAACATGAGGAAAGAGTATGAGCTAAAATTTCAGCAGTGGATTAAGGATAAGGAGGCTGAAATTAGGGAAGACGCAATAAAAAGATCGATAACTACGCTTCTCGGGAAAATAAGTGAACATATAGCACCGCTGCTTATAGCTCAAAAATTAGGAATAAACCCTAAAGACCTAAGATTCCTCGGAACACCTATAGACTACATAGCATTCAAAGGACTAAGCGATAAAAACCCGGAAGAAATAGTGTTCATAGAAGTAAAGTCCGGAACATCAGGACTTTCGGATAAAGAAAGAGCAGTAAAGAAACTCGTAGAAGCAAGAAAGGTAAGGTGGATAACATTTCACATAACAAAGGAAATAGAAGAACTCAAACCAGTAATAGAAGAAGAAATAAAGAAACAAACAAAACAACAATTAGAAATTAAAATCTAAAATAACAAATAAGCTAACTTCCATCAAGATCAATAACTTATCAAAAATCATTAACTAACCGAATATATTTCCTTTAAGTATCGCGAAGAATCATACAACACATCAATTATTGAATCGATAATTCTAGATATTACAGTGTAAAACCTTTCCAGCTCGTTTGGTAGCATACGATATTCTAAAATTGACATATACGGGTAAAGTTGCAATGAGCTTGGGTAAGTGTGAACAAAGAAGCAGTAATCGCTATAGAGCTTATTTAACTTTGATCCTTTAATGAGTTTCTCAGCGTATTGTATTAGGAAGCTTATCGATGGAACAGGATAAATTATATCATACGTTTTCTGAAGCCTTCTTATTGTACGGTAAGCTTTATCAGCATATTCTTCAACAAGTTTCTTATCGTTCGTCAAACTTTTAGCTAGAAATAGCGACTGAAGATGAGTTATAATATCTAATAAACTTTCATCAACTTCTATTGCAGTTATTCCTGGTTCTTTACTACGCAATGAACTTAGCGTAAAAAGCAAGATCCACGAGACATTCTTTTCTATAAGCTTCCTTAGCTTATTTACGCTTAAATTCAGAGCTTCTTGAAGCCCGTCGATAACATTCTTATCTACTATCTTACTTAACGATTTAATATGGGCTTCTTTGCCTACCTCATCAAAATATTCCTTAGAGTCCCATGAAAGCAATATACCTAGAGCTACCTGATCATATAGATAGTAAATAATTTCCTTAAGATACTTTCTTTGTTCTTCATCAATGAATTCTACTATTTCATAGAAATTTTGCATATCTTTTCGAAGCATTGCTGCTTCGAAAAGTAGTAGAGTCAACATTTCCAGCATTTTTCTAAATTCTCTAAATATTAAAGGTGGATAATCAATTATCGATTGAATATTATCAATAAAATGTTTAAACTCCCCTATTATAAAGTATGTTCTCTCCATTAATCTATGAGCTATAAACAAAGTGTTTTGCGGAAAGTGCTGAGGTAACGTGTTCAGTAAAATGTGCATTTTCTGCTCAAGATTCTTCCTAAACATTAACGTAGCTTTTAAGGCATCACTTAGCGAGTTAAGAACCTTAAGTTTTACTTCATACTTTGTCTTCTTAAGTATACTGTAGGGATCTTTGTTTCTAAAAATCTCGGATAGAAGGTAAATTTTGGATAAGTAGACGTATTCGTATCTTCTCGCTAAACTTCCATCCCAAAGATTTCCACTAATGAACTTATCGATAAACTTACTAAATTTATCCTGATCTATAACAATAAGTTATCAAATATGATGCTTTTCCATGTGGGGGCATTTTTCTTACAACTATTTTAAACCAGTCTATACCTTTACTTTGAAGAATACTATTGAAATCCTTAGCTAAGCTCTTAATCCTACCTATAAGCTCTTCAATAACGGTATCTACACTTCCCTCTTCGAACTTTTCAGTTATCCGAGAAATCTCTATACCAATATTATGTAGAAAAGCTATGTACAGACTATTGGGAAAGTCGACAAAGAGAGTTCTAGAACCAACTTTAAATATAGGGCTAAATAGAGAAGGAGTGCGAATGCTTACAGGAACAGAAACCCAGTTTTCAAGAAGCCACTCCTTGCTCTTCGTAAAAATCACCCTTTTGCTAATAATAATCTTATACAATTAAGTTATATTAAGTTACGGAAGATGTTTTCCTTAATAACGATGTTATATCACAACTTTATGTCTAACATCGCCTACATAGCAAATATACTTCTCTATTTCTAAAGAACAATATTTTCTCTCCTAGGTTTACAGTATTCCCTATGCAATAGGATCTAATACTTTATTTCTTCAATAACCTTTTTAATCAGAATAAAATTTAAAGAAATATTTCTTTAAGTTTCTTCAGCTTTCTGTAGGCGTATTTCTGATTAAGGTTGGGAATAAAACCGTATTTGTTTATCAAAATATTAACTATTTTATCTGTAGCCTTCAAAACTTCTGTCATGAACTTATAATCTCCTGGTAAACCATGCTTCTCCCTCCAAGAAACATGTGCATCATCACGCTTCATAGCTATATGCTGTGCCAGTCCTCGCAATGTAGGTCTACTACGACCACATATCGGACACCTATACGTCTTAATACTTTGAACTTTTTTACGAACCATAAACTACACCTTTATTATTTTACCTGCTACATGCGGTTTAAACTATGAAGAAATTCTTCTATTAAGATTTCTCATAACCATTACAGCTGGAGTTATTATTAATTATTTCTGAAAGTGCCGAAACTATATGGTTTAACATGCTAGATTTATTTTCTCGATCTATTAGCAGTCTTCTAGTTTAAATCATAGTATTTTTTAATATTTTTTCAAGGGTCTTTTTCTTTTAAGTTCACGAACTTCTTTTTTCTTCAATAGGCCATATCAAATACTTAACTGAGTTAGCTATCGACAAATAAGCGCTACTTCCCATGTTGTGTATTACTTTAAATAGTGACTGCAGATTTTCTTCTTAATAGACATATTCATATGTTTTATCCTAAAGTAACATGTACTTGTCAAAATTGTTCACTATATTCCCAATAATTAGAAGAGCTATCTTAACGAGTTTCGGCATTCTTACTACGTTCTATAATGAGGTTAAAGAATTCTATGATCCTTATTAGAGTACATTATGCAGGCTAAAAGAGGAAATATAAAACACTATGTAGTTTGATTACTTGAGTGATCATAGGACAAAAATTTAAACAGTTCATACGATAACTTTAATGTTAAAAGGTCGGGAAAATTGCTAGGTATAAACCTTTAGATAGGTTGGTATCTGATTTCTCTGAAGGTAGGCAAGGTGTTACGGCACTAATGTTCTTAGGTATATCAAGTCTTGTTCATAAAGGTAAAGAAGAGTTTCAGCTGAAAGACGTTTATGATGCTGTTAAAGACATCTTATCGAAGTTAAAAGGGAGACCATCTATACTTGATAAAGAGATAGAGATAATGCCTATTAGTTCACCGCTAGGTAGACTCAGCGATACGGGTGTAATAAAGAAGATTTATGATAATCCTGCAACCTATAGAATCACTATAGACAAAGAGACTATGTATAGGTATGTTGGAGAACTAACATTGATACTTTTAGAGAAAGTATTTTAACAACTGTATACTCCTGCCAGTACATATATTGCAAAACAGTCTTAATTCTTTCTTTTGTAGCAATTTATTTTCCCATGAGAAGAATTAACTAGAGTTCTGTACTCTTAAAGTTAATTGGTGATCTAGGGTGCCTCTTGTTTCATATAAGGAGGTGCTACCTTTGGGGTTAGTTAGGAAAGTGGAGAGCATACTTACTCCAACAAATACTGCACTTATACAGCAGTTTGTAAATATGGTGAGGAAATCAGATACTAGAGAAACATATAAAAAGAGAACTCTAGCCGAGCTAGAGAAATATATGATAATTAAGTCATATCTTTCAGATGCTGAATACCAGTTGCTTTTTGAGATAATAAATTGGATAGCACAAAACATAGATTCTGTAAAAGCAAAGAAGAAACTACTTAGCAAGCTCACGGAATTGGGTCGAAAATGAGAGCAGCAATTAACTTCCTCCACGTCTACGACTGCTTTGACAACAACGTTACGATGTTATCAATACATGAAGATTTGGTCTCAGTCATCGGGTTTTGCATAATCGAGTTTTCGATATGTTATATCGAGTCTATGTCGAGTTAATACCGAAAGCCATGTGGAGATGCTAAGTGCACTTGATGAACGAAAATTCGATATCGACTACTCAATGTCGAGTCTAAAGTCCGCAGTATATTATCTGCTTATCTAAGTATGTGGTTCTCCAAGGTGCAATGGATGGACGTCAAACTTTTTACTATTAAAAGCGATTCATTCCATGGTGTACTGTATGGTCTTTGCTAGAACTTGGAGTGAGGAGTTAGTTGCTGAATGGCTTTCGGCTCTAGGTTATGCTGTGCTAATAGGTGTTCCAGTAGGTACTAGTAGAGGAGGTGGTCGTAAGGAGGCCGATGTTATAGGGTTTAGGAGTGAAGGTACGAGTGTTAGAGTAGTTCACTTCGAAATATCAAGTATATGGGGGTCTTCGAAAGAGGTTATTGAACGTGTTAGGCGGAAGTTCTCTAGTGAACGTGTAGAAAACGTAAAACAATACATAGTTGGCATGACAGGTTCGAAGAACATCGTTTATGAGAAGCACGCCATAGTCTTCACCTCATCAGGTATTCTCGAAAAAGCCAAAAAGATCTTAGAAAAAGAGGAAATAAAGCTCTGGAGCTTCCCAGAATTCTTCAACACACAAGTGCTTCCAATCGTAAAGGAGAAGGTGAGAATGGATAGAACATTCCCAGATAGCCTCTGGCTCCTCAACATGCTATATACCTTATGTGGCGAGGAACTACTACACGAGTGTAGCTAAAATCTCAAGGCCTCTCTATGGAGAGCTAGCTATTTCATAGAGTTACGGTAATAACTGACATAGTGGACCTCACTATTATTACGGTATTAAACACTATGGATAACGTGTTAGACGTTGAAGCTAAGGTAAAGGCGGTAAGTTTTCTGAAGAGTAAAAGATTTCTCTAAGAAGCTTAAAAAAGCTAACCTAAGCTACTCCGAGAAAGCATTCCATAACCTCCTTAACCTATACACATAACTAACATAAACTCTTGTCCTTTACAAAATAGCAAAAACAGGGATCAATACCTTCCCTTGCAAGGTTCATTAAAGCCTTCGCCATTTCCTCTTTTAGCTCCAGCCTAGCATTTATCCACTTTAATTGCATATTCGCCTAGGTCTTAGAGTTCACATTAGGTGAAATACTGTAAATTACATGGAGAAACCTATTCTCTTTATGCTTCTCAGATCGTTCTTTAAACCACCCAATGAAGCAGATTACTCTTATGAGAATACCATGGAGGGTAGCTATATCTTATGTTTGATTCCTTGTCAATGAGCCAGAATTCGTAGCCTAGTTTTGAGAGAGCATGCTTTTTCTTCTCCAAAACCTCTAGGTATTTCTCATGATAACCGAGCACACCTACGTACCTAACTGCAGGGGGTTTACGCGTTCCTATCTTTTCTATTTTTTCAATAACTTCGGCAACCCAAGGTTTAGTTCTATGAATCCATTCGTACTCGCGATCCATTAATTCAGCTATTATCTTGTCGGGCCAGTTTCTGAACTGACTCCGTATTGTACTCCCTTTCTTTGACTCACCTTTATCTCTACCTTTTATCTTATGTCTCGTAGGTACTCCTCTAACCTCAATTACTAATAACTCGTTCTTTACGTTATTGTAAGCTACGAGGTCTGGTCCTCCTCTCTCCCCATAGATTATTATGTAGCCATTAGCTTGTAAATACCTCCTAGTTGTTTCAATTACGTCCTTTTCGAGAAATGCTTCCTCCAATACTTAATCACCTTACATTAATGTTCCACAGTTCTAACCTTATTCTATGCTACTAATGTAGCTTACGGATTTTTAACCAGCTATAGAAGGTTTTTACCTCATCTCTACCTTCCGATGTTATATCATAGGTTCTCGAAAAACTAAGCCAACTGCAACGGAATATTAGGTTAGGGAAAAATGGCTACTTTTTTCGTAGAACATATTTTCTTTCGAGAACGAGTACTTTTAGGTTTAGCTTTTTCAGTGTGGTTTCAGGTATTTTTTCGGCTAAGTCTTCGTATTCTTCTGTTACTGCTATGGCGTATTCTGCGTCAGGGTCGTTCATAAGCATTAGTAGTTTACCTAGTGATGCGAGGAAGTTTAGTATTTTATTTTTGCCGTAGTTTTCGATTGTTTTGACGAGAAGTCTTTTACCTTCTTTCTCGGCTACAATGTCGATTTCGTCTTCTTCCGAACCTACATATAGGATTTTGTATCCTTCTTCGCTTAATGCGGAAGCTATTGCTTTTTGCTCATAAGTTACTTCTTCCACGGGTCCCTGCAGTAATTTAACTACGGTGTTTGGGGAAACGACAACAATACCGGATGGTTGAGTAAACAATATCTTAAACTGTATTGGTTGTCCAAGTACAGATATGAGAATGATGTCTCCTTCAACTACCGGGTAGTCTATGAGCCTTCTTTTAACGTAGCTTACGAATCCAGCATCAGGACTGATTTCATACAGTGTTGGAGCTAATTTTACCACTTTAGCCTCTTTGGCCTCTGCTTTTCTAACTACTACATTATCCCCTATGTTTACTCCGGCATTTTTCCTTATGAGGCCATCCATTCTTATAATGTTTAGTTCTTGATCCTCAGGATAAGAAGGCCACGCTATTGCTGCTGTTTTTCTTCTACCTTCAATTTCAACAATATCCCCAGGTCTAACACCAAGCTTCTTCATAATGTCGATGTCGAACCTAGCCTTACCAGTACCAACATCTTTCTGCTTAGCCTCCATAACTTTAAGTGTAATCTCAAATTCTCGACCCATCCGCTCTCCCATTAATTTTTAAAGTTTAGAAGCATGTTAATATTTCCCACAATTCCAGCTACGCTAATTTTCTAGAAAACCAGAGGGGAAAAAGCATCAGACAAAGCAGATTTAATGCTTAATTGCTTTCCCAAATCAAATAAAGATGTTATATTGTTAAGCTAGTTTGTGGTGTGGAGGTTCCTCTTGGTTCTCGATGAAGCGTAGTAGATTTTCGAGAACCTTCCTCTTCTTCTTGTAATGAGGGTTTAAAGGCTTATAGGTATTGATGAGAAGTTTCTCGTATTTCCTTGCCTCTTCTTCGCTTTCAACGTACTCGATCTTTATGCAGACATGTTTGAATAGCTTATTGATTTTTTGAACTATTTTCAGCCTTGTTCTCTTATCGTCGTACCAGAGGTTGTCTGCTTCTTTGCTTACATCTCTTCCAAGCTTTCGCTCAAGCAATCTTAAATAAAGCCTATACGTGAAGGTGTGATCAATCCCTATTATTTCAATAAGTCTTCTCCACATGTTCTTAGTTGAGCCTATGTAGAGAAGAGTAAGTCGCGGATAGGATTAAATGTAAAGCCCATATACAGCCGGCCTATCATCTATATCAGATAAGCAAGCAATGATTGAGAGAATATCGCTTACATCCACGCAACTACCATAATGCTCCGGAGAAAACTTCTCAACAATATCCATGTTTTCACCAAAACCTTAAGTTTGCATATGTTGATTTAGCTTTTACCCCAATGCTAAATAGAAGAAGCGAAAACAATGGAATCCTAAGATAAACCGAAGGTAAACTGTTGTAAACGATTATTTTTGTTTTAGCGATTATTTTCCTTATGGGAGCATGTGAGCTAAGAAGTTCTCTAACTAGAATTACTAAGCTTTAGATGATAATCATCATAGTGTTAATCATAATTAAAAAATAAGTGTTTTGAATTGATAATGATGTTTATCCTAACTTACCGTAATTCTAGTATTCCTCCTAGTCTTCTAAGTTTCTCGATTATCTCCTTGACTAGTTTAATGTGGTTTTCGCTGTGCTCACGTATGAAGTTTACATAGTCACGTTCGTAATCATACATGTACTCTGTTGTTATAGGTAATTTGGGTACATACTCTTTTTCTAGAAATTCTCTAATTTCAACTAAGAACTCTTTAAGCTTCGTTATTTTTTCCTTAAGAACCTTAGCGGTAAGACCGTAATAGCTAAGAGTTTCTGGAGTAGCACTCCATATAACTTCCAAGTCTATAGGGCTTGGGAGAACATTGGTTTCTCTTAACATATTTGTCTTTGGCACGATAAATTTGTCAACAAGTTTCCTGCCAGGCAAATCCATAACCGACGATATAACATTGTATGTTATATCACATAAATCTGCATATTCCTTGGCTAAAGCACTAACGTTTTCTGATGCACCGCCACCGATAATTTTCGATAGAACATCTATAATTTGGTTAACAAGCCTCTCTGTTTCAGTAACACAAGATCTATTTCTACTTATAACCTCAAGTGCGAGCGTTAAATGATCTATAATGTAATTAGCAAGTCTAGTTCTACCTGGAGCACAAGGCGGTTTCCGAGAAGAACTTAAGTTATACGGCATTAACCCTTTATAGCAAGCGAAGTTCTCAAAATTACCTATCCCTCTATTATTCACTGCCATGCCCGGAGCTGTAAAGTTTGTTGAGCCATGATAAACTCCGTATAATACTCTAGAATAAGTGTCGTTAAAAGCAAATAAGTTAATGTACTTAGCATGATATTTAGCACGATATTTACTTCCTCTAGCAATATAGCATCCGGAACTAACAACCAGACTCTCATTTTCTCTATCTATGTGAACTACCCTTATAGTGCAAATATTTCTGCGCCTATCTCTCATAATATTTCTTCTTATAATGCTAAAAATGTCTGAAACAACATTGCCTTTTGCGTAAATAGCGTAAGAACAACCCTCAATAACGCTTATACCGTAATCGCTAATATCTCTATCGTAAAATTTTCTCAATAAATCCAGCAACCTATCAAGAGGCCTGCGGCTTCTGCAGTCTTTTAGTTCAAACAATAAACTCTCACCAAAATAATAAATAAAACACATAAACCCTAATTTCCTTTCATTCCACGCAGCCTAAAACATTTTACTTAACAGTTGTTACTTAATAATTCCAGCACCCTAACAATGCCACAATATTTTAACTTCAAAAACAAGCATTTTAATAAATCATTACTTAATTAAGATGTAGCCCATAAAAGTTAAGAAGTTCATCATAAGAAAAAGTTCTGTGGCAGAAAAAGCAAAACAATTAGCTTCCTAATTTAACATAACCAATAGAATTGTTAACAAGGATTTCTAGTCGTTCTTTTTAAGTAGAAATTTTACCATATCCTCGACGGTTTTGGTTAATTCATTTTCATCCATTGTTATTATTGAATCATATTTTCTTACATTTAAAGGTATTAAACATGGAGTTCCAACGGCTAAAGCAATTTTCCTAATGCCCCATGTGTTTATATAGCGTTCGAATCTATCCATAGATTTTTCAAGGGCTGATTGGGAAAGCTTTATTTCAATTATTTTTTCAGATTCAAACAATGTTAACGGAATAGGATATCCTTGTATTGTTCTGTATTTCCAAAGTTGAGCGTAAATGTCTGGTCTTAGTCTTTCCTTGGTGTAGCTATCAAAGAAAATCCATGCCTCTGCTGCACCGTTTTGTACGCTGAATCGGTAAAGCTTTTTCTCATAGTCTGAACCCTTAAGTTCGTAGTCGGGAAGTGTCATTATAAAATCTAGGATTTCAAGGGAAATCCACCATTGGAACGCTAGTCCCCCGATCCTAGGAGAGCTATTCTGCGGAAAAGACTGTAGGGCTTCGTAAACCTCTTTGCTCATAATTATAGTTTTACCATGTCTTCTCGAGTACTCAAGTAGCTTGAAATATAATTTGCAAAGAACGTAGTTTACTAAATCCATTACCGACATCTTTCTTAGAAGAACCCTGTTTCTAAGATTATAAAGATAGTTTACCATGTTTGGGTAGCTTCCTTTAAGTTTATTAACAACTGTTTCATAAGACTCCTCTTCAAATACTTCTCTAAATCTTGGAGTAACTGCGAGTTTAGTTTTAGTACGTAATTCCTCAATGTTCTTACGTAACGAGTATTTAAGAGCTTCATCATGAGTATATTGGTGAAGCCAAAACCCTAAGCACTCATGCTTTCCAACATGTTCTTCGCAGAAAGGTAGATAGCATTTTGAACAATATTCCTTAGCCTCCCTTTCACATTCAGGATAAGCACAAGTTAAACCTGAACCCCCTCCACCCCTATCTAACCCGGGCGGTTGTTGACCAGCGGCTTGTTTCTGTTTAGACTTCCTAATCACCACCCTCTCCCAAAATTCTTCCCTCTCCCTTCTCCACTCTTCAAGTTCTTCCTGAGTTGTTATCTCAATAGACAAAAAAGCCTCCCCACAATTATTTAAGAAATAGAATACGATAAATTCTTATCATAAATTGCTAAGCTAAGCTTCAGAATTCTTCTCAGCATAAAATATACTTTTAATACCGGGTGTTCTCTTTATTTTTAAACATTGCAACAGTGAGCTTCTTTTCCTAAAGGAACAAATTTAAGGATCCTTCAATAAATCTTGACGTTTCTCTATTCTTAAATACGAAACATCAGAGCTACTAAAGAACAGAATGCATCATATAGAATAGCTCTCGGCAAACCGCTCAGCAAGAAGGGAAATAGTGGAAAAAACTCATATTTCAGTGAGCGAAGGACCTAAAACATTGGATTATGGATTATATATGCACAAAGTTGCTTACTAGTAGCTAAGTTACTCTACTATGAGCCAAGAATGCCGTTTATTATCTCTTACTTCTCTTCAGCTTTAGTTCCCTTACATATCTTTTTGCTTCATTATCGCTCATACCAATGATTTTTTCACGGACATTATAGAAGTCCTCTATATCTAATCGAGGTCTTTTCTTGAACAATATTTCATAGCTACTTGTTCTTACTTCACCTAGCCAAGGAAAAATAGAGAAGATGTCGATAACGACATCTAATAACCTGTCTGTTTTTACATGAGACTGATAATCGCGTTTTATGTTCTGAACAAACTTAACTATCTCAACTCTTTGTCCTCTATACCTGTCTGAAATAGCTGCTCGCAAGATATATTCAGAAACTTCATAGAAAAGTACCTGATAACTAACATCCGGATCCACTAGCGGGTTACATACTATATCATTTTCGCTTATCAGTATTCCTTGAGTCAATAATCTATCAAGGTCTTCATCATTATGATTGGCAACGTAACTCGATGAAACATATTTTTTCAAAGTATAATATTCCACAGGGCCTCTTGTAGATGCATCGGCTCTGACCTGTGGTATAGCAGTTGTTGTCCAGAGTAGAACTTTATGACCTACTTCTTTGTTAATGTTATGTGCTACTTTTGCATAGTAATCCCCATAGATATCAAATGTGTGAATTACAAACTCTATTATGTATTCTCCTGCACTATCTTGAACAGCTGATCTGACAGCATCCACTACTCGTTCACTAAATTTCTCCTTTAACTTATCCAGCTTAGAGTTCTCAACAATATCTCCCTTGCATTCAACTGCAATAACAGTTTTATGTTGGGTATTTATAAGCAGAAAGTCCGGTGCAGAAATATTGAATATCGTTGGAATATCGAGTGCTGAAAAGATGTAACCTAACCCGAGGAGGGAGTGATGAAGCGCAGGCCCTCTTACTGTGGAGGCGTAAGAAAGAGAATATACCACTGAAATTAAGAATTCATGAGGATTCCTACACTTTATCTTGATTTCGCTGGACAAAGGGTTATCCCTCACTCACTAACAAGGTTTCTAAACATCGCTAAGACATCATCAATCATCTCGGCATCAATTCCTACACTACCAGGTGCTGGTAAAAGCCTTATACCATTATACGTCGCAATAAGGGTTACACCCATACCTGTCCGCTTATCTATTATTCTTGACACTAGCCTAGGGTTTCCTACTTCAACAGGTAGAATGATTAACCTATTGTTCCAAATAGTTGGTTTACCGACCATAAGCTTAACAGCATTAAAGAAGTCTGGCCCAGGATCTACTGCACTAAGATAAATGCTACTAGCCTTCTCTAAGTAGTATGTAGTGTAGCTCCTAACCCTATTTACCCGCACGGTATAGTGCAGCTTGTACTCAGTGTAATTATTTAATATGCTCTCAGCTATAGTGGGTAGAATCCCCAGTATAACGTCTACGTCAGAACGTGGTGCTATAGTAATTCTCCCCCATCTGTCAACAGAATAGGTTCCAACACCTACACTGTCCTTAATCAACCTGAATCGCAAGGATTTAATGAATATATAATATCCCCGAGCTCTTTCGATAGGTAGTAGGTATTCCTCTAAAGCCTCCTTAATGCTTTCAACACCCTTAGGCCAGAAGTTGGCCGTGCCAGCCGCCGTAAATATCCTACCCTTATACATTCTTAGCTCGTACACCAAAGACAATAACTCAAACTTTAACCTATTACTTGTAATGACTTCATCTAGCTTCTTAATGAAGACCTGCTTTAACCATCCTCTACGCATACCTAATCTATGAAGGATTTTTGTTAGAGTCTCCCTTTCATCACGCTTACCGACAATAACAATTAAATAAACATTATCTGGTAGAGACTTAGCAATATAAGGTTTAATAGATTTCACTAAAGCAATAGCCTTAACTCCACCTCTTATAAGATTAAGCAAAAGCGTTGATTGATCTACAACATCGACGCTAAGGCCTCTAACTCTATGTCTTATCCTCGCAATTTCCTCATTAAACCTCTCTCTCCTCCATGCATCCCAGAACCTAAACTGAATAGATACGGGAAGAGCCTCATCCTTACGAAGTCCTGCAATACTCAACCTAGCGACGTTAATAATATTATTGTTCATCGTATACACCGCATTCCAGGATAAAAAATATGCCCTACATAAATAAGTGCATTTCATCAACATATTTTTATCCTTCCAATAATTAGTCTTACTTTAAATTCCTCTCATAAGCACGCATCATTTCTCCATCAGAGGTGTTTAGAAATACTCAACTATCCTTCTAAACTAGCGCTCCCTCTCCATAGAGCTTAACACGTTCTCTCAGTTCCTCATCATTTACAGAGAAGCACGTATGTAGTTTGATCGAAAATTCACGAGACTAAAGAAGTTTACTTTGAACCCTGTAAAGTAGGCTATTTCTTTTTGAAAACATCTGACCTCATTAGGTATCGGTAAACAGTTGCTCTGCTTACGCCGAAGCGTTCAGCTAACCGTACGAGATATTCCCTACAACCAGTCATAGTAGCAGCCTCTAAATCTAGAACTCTTAACAAAATCCCCTACATAGTCTTCATCCACGCCCTAATCTTCTCTCTAAGTGCATCAACATACTTCTTGACTCTAGATATTCAAACTAGATATTAGCTATGTTAGTAGGCTTTGTTTTTGAAAATCTGCCTAGATAAAATTTGGTTATGTCCCCAATTTTTCAAAAATGAAAAGGTAAGACATGATTAAGGAGGTACGTAAAGCTTTAAGCTTTAATGTTCATTCTAATAGTGAAAAACTTGATGTTTTGGTGGCGGTGCTACCTTATTTATTAAGCTCATACTCACATAGAAGGTCAAGGAATTTCCTTGAAGCTTCGTAGCCTATTGCTAGTAGGTTTGTCTCAATTAGTTCGGTAATGTTCTTGTCTTTGCATAATTTTTTGCCTATATCGTAGTAGTTTATCTGAGCATCTAGCCGGATCCAAGCATTATCTAGGTCTAGTCGGATCATTACTTAGAGCGGGAGCATCTTAGCACGTTCATTATAGTCTCCCCAGTATACCCATATTGCATAGTCTTTGAGAAAACCGCTCTTCTTTGTCTCATCTAGATACTCTTTGTCTCTCTAATTGCTCTTCAAGCTTATTGATCATATATCTTATATTGTTATACGGGGAAAACCTAGCAAATAATCTAAGAATAGATTTACGATCAATTCTAAAGAATACATCAGAACACTTTCCGTCTGATATGCATGCTTGGTAAAGTCTTTGGAGCCTATAACTAACTATTTCAGAGAGCATCCCTACATCATAAATATAGAATATTTTTCCCGCCCTGACTGCTTTGCTAAACTCCTTGCTAAACCTACTCTTATTTACAGCATCATCAATAGGCTTAAAGATTTTCTTTACTTCATCAAATCTAAGCATATGGAATGTAAGGATGTTAAATATAGCCTCATTAAGATCTTCTTCAGATTCTATCGGGAATCCCCAATTTTTCATGGTTTCTTTAATAAGTTCTGTATAATCTTTCCTATCCTTAATTACATTTATTATATAGTTTAGCGGATTACTAAGTTCCTGCCCAAAAGCCAGAAGAGTATATGGAATAGAAGCGTCATTATATATACGGGTAAAACTTTCGACCGTATCAAGTATTCTAGCGTTAGGTGTTTTCTCACCGATATTGACTATCATATAGTTTACATCAACACCTTCCCTATAGAGATTCCATAGTGCATCTTCTAGATCATAATATTCAATAGTTTTAGGCGTAAGCGATACAGCAAGGTGTTTTATTCTTTGTGGACTAGTCATTCTTATGAGACGTCCAAGGCGCTGATAAAATCTTAACGGCGTCTTTGGTACATCTGTCATTATGAGTAAGCCGGCTTCAGGAATATCAACGCCTTCTTCGCCGACAAGGGTAGATATAATAATATCAACCTTTCTGCTCTTAGCTTTCTTTACAAGTTCTAGTCTTTTCTCTTTACCCATATCGCTTGTTAAAACAGCTACTTTCTCCCCAGGTAAACCAATATGATAGGAGATGGCTTTCTTAAACTCATACGCTGTAGCTTTACGTGATGTAAATATTAGAACAGGTTTAAGCGCATTATTCTCTCTAACATCATAAACGGTTAAAATGTCAACTAATGTTCTAGCCTTATGTGATAGGCTATCTGAGCTACATAGAATTTCAAGATCACTATCTGATGCTATCTTCTTTCCTTCCACAGCTTTCCTATAGCTTTCGCAAAAAGCTTCTTTACCGTATCGAGCTAACGTTATTTCAAGGAACTTAATTATCTGAGGTAATCCTGGAACTAATCCCCTAAACAGTTTATCATAAGCTCTGCTTTCATAATTGTCCATTTCCGCATCGAAAATGTCTGCTACAGCTTTCGGAGGCTCAAAATTAGGATCTATTTCCTCTAATTTCTTAAAGTCATATTGTAGGATAAATGGTTTGCCAACTACTTTCTCCACCTTAGGATCGAGACGGTACCTCTTATAGCTAGGCAGTAGGGCCGTAAAACCGACTATTATGTTCGGCTTAAGCTCTGTGAGTAGTTCTATGTAGTATTTTCCTCCGAAAGCATGGTGTACTTCATCGACAATTAACATCTTAAATTCTTTTTTAAGCGTGGATGTGCATTTTAGAGCAGTTTGCAGAGTTGATATAATGATTCTTTTGCCGGGCTCTAGGAAACTACCACAGTTGCCTTCATACTCTTTACCAACAAGGTTTTCGAACACCTTACTCCATAATCCGCGTCTGCCATGTCTGTCTCTTCCGGAACACATTTGATCACATAAGAACCTAGTGGGCTCCAAAACCAATATGCGGAAAATTCCTTGTTCAAGACCATAGTAGGCAACAAACATTTCGACCAATGTTTTACCGCTACCAGTAGGCATAGAAACCACGATAAACCTATGTCTCTCACCAAGCGATTTAATGATTTCTTTTGCCACATGCTCCTGATACTTTCTAAGAGTAAAACCAAGTTTATCGCTAATAATGTTGTTAAAGGATTCTAGTACTTCATCCGCATCTATAGCCACAAGCACTCCTCCAATATAGATTAATGCGGAAAGGGAACTCATAAACCTTAAGCCTAATATAGAATAGCGTGTCCTTCCTCTAACCCATACAAATGAAAACACATTCTTTCACAAACCGTTGCAAACTAAGACCATAAGCAGTAAAGCAGGAAACCTTCATACTAGTATCGCTAGTAAGCGTTTAACTTATCACATTAACTTCCCTTCATTGGCTATTTAAAAAGAAGGAAGAATTATTTGTGTTTCAATACATATTCAGGATAGAGTTCATGAACATACTCTGTTAGTTCCTTTGCTGTTAGCTTATTTAGTTTTGTTAGTATATTGTTTAAGTTCTCAAAGGGGATGTTTTACATAACTGTTCATAGAGCCTTTTAGCTTCTTCCTTACCAGCCTTAGTTAACCTATATACAGGTATGCTTATTTCTTCATCACTTTTTTCAATAAATTCCTCATCTATCTCTATGAACCCTTGTAATACTAAGAACTCTATATCATATAGAACTTCCTTAGAAAATGGTCCATAAAGATACGGTTTAAAACTGTAATATTCCTCATTAGGCAAATACTTTTTCAAATACTCCCGTGTTAGGAATATAAGCTTTTGCAACTTCATTTTCCCTTTAACCGTATCTATAATGTATTATGTTCTTCTCTTAACTGAATATCTTTGTAAAGAATATCATTTAATTTCTATCAATAATAATCAACGTGGCCAATACTAAACAACATGCTTCTTGCACTCTCCTTTATCAGGACACTCTCTAGCTATTTTACTATGTCTAAAGCATTTAGATGTTGTTTAAGGGCATAAGGATTGTAAACACACTTACCAGAAAACACATGCAAAACCATACAAGTAAAACTACGCCCATGTAAGTGAATGCTTTCTTTTACGGTCTATTATAAGCTAAAAAGTTCCATAAACAACAATGAAGGAGTTTCTTGTGTTAATGTTACCTTGAATGTTGAGGTTTATTCACTATCTCTATTTCTTTTAGAATCTTTGCGAGAGTGTATGCTTCAGTTATTAATGATAGTGTGACACTATGGTCAGCTATTTTATTAACTATGCTACCTCCTTTTTAAAGTTTTATAAGTACTACTATTAGTGAGGGAATATGTCAGAATTCTTAGACCTATATATTCAGGACCTTCATTCGAAAGCTAAACAGATAATGGAAGCGTATTCACGCATAGCGCAGCAACACACTATAGAATACATTAGGAGGGAATTTTATGAACACTGGATAACCACGAGTTTCCCTAAAACCTCACCCGATAAGCTTAAGGTCTTAGCAGCAGATAGCAGTTCTCGACATTACATAACAAGCAATTGTGGAATATTTTGTGTGGCAAGGGCACTGGCCGTAACAAACAGTGGAGAATATAGAAAAGTATTTACAATGTTCGATTATGATCCAACGGAAAAATATGGTGTAATCATAGGGAGAATTATGGAATGGCTTGAACACGAAGTAGTTCTTGAAGCACTAAACAACGGATTTGAAGGTTACGTACTTATAGACGGCTCAATCTACGGTAGATTAGCACACGTCCCATTAGAAACGCATTTTACACATCATAGAGACATCATGATAAAATACTTTGAAACACTAGTAAAACTCCTTAATAAACATTCACAATACCAAAGAATTCCCTAAACAACTGGATAATTTAAATTAATAATATTATGCTACAATTCTCAGACTATAGAAACATATTGTTAAGGCTGAAAAGTTAAAGAAATAATAAATGGAGGATGGTTTGCGTGAAATATGAGGAATTAGTTAAGGGTATTAGAGCTTATGAGGAACCTATTGCAATAGCCGAGTGCATTTACTTTAAGGCTCTTGAGAAACTAAAAGATATTGAATATGACCTAAATAAATTAAATGGGGAAGAAGTAAAAGAGATAATTGCGGCATTTCTAATTCTATGGGGAAGAATGGGAAGAACTGTAGATAGAAGAGATATGAACTGGAAAGAACTCGTTAACCAGCTTAGAAACTTATGTAGTAAAGATTTCTTTAAGAAGCTAAAAAATAAAAGCCTATTAAGTATTGATGAAAGTGATGGAGACGCAATTAAAAGAGCCTACAACTCGATAAGGGTTAAATATATTGGGCCTACAGCAAAATCAAAAATCCTACATCTACTTAATCCAAAAGTTTTCGTAATGTGGGATGAGGCTATAAGAAAGAAGTATAAAGTTAAAGGAACTGCAACGGGCTATCTAAAATTTCTAAGACGTATGAAGAAAGAACTAGAAGAAGCATTAGGAGAAAAGAAGAAACGGGATGAAGAGAAAATCGTAAAAGAAATCTGTAAAAATCTTTCAAGCGAGGAACTCCGTAAAGAATGCACCAGAAAAACTCTAGCCAAACTTATTGATGAATATAATTGGGTAAGTACGCATTAAACTTGAAAGATTTTTTAAAAAAAGAAAGGATATTATTAAAGTTTCAGCTAACATTAAGAGGCTAGAAAACATATGGCACACGTGCAATGAAAAGCATGAAAGGTATTTAGTGAAAGGAAAGTTCATTTATAGGTATGAGAATACTCCCGATGAGTAATTACTAGAGTAGAGCTTGAAAAAGCTTAACGTTACATTCTAGATAGTGCTTATTCACATTCGTTAAACTTCCTCCCCGATCTTTTCTCAATATTTTTAACAATCACCCTTAACCTTTCCATATCTAAATAGCTGTCACTTAGAAAAAGCTTCGTACTTATTTCTCCTAAAACCCAACTAAGAGCATCGCTTATATCGCAGGCATAAGTAATGGCTTTAAATTCTTCTTCAGTACCATAATCTCCAATAAAGCCTACGATTCTTTCCAATTCATCCTTTAGCCTTCTAACTTCTTCCTCACTTCTCACCTTCAATACCAAGAAAATTTATGTAAATTATTATTTTTTAGGTTTAAACTTCTCATTAAAATAACGAAGAATTAAACACAGAGGCATTAAAGACACATTTTACAATTAAGGGGAGAGATCCAAAGCAGAAGAACTTTCCATACGTATACTGAAATGTGTCTAATATCTTAGTTAAAGAGAATAGCTTAAAAATTGCCTACGACCTCTGCGCTTACTTAGAATGTTTCTAAGTGAGTCAGAGTAGAAGAGTGCACGGTAAATTCTGGGAAATATAGAAGTATGGCCAATAAATTAGAATTACCTTAGGGAATAGCTGTGCCTATAGTAGTAATGTTAACGGTATGGAAGCAAAAACATACAGGACTTGGTTATTGGCATCTAGATAGACCATGTACAATTGTAGGGTATGAAGGCAAATATGCAAAACTCGTAGACCCTGAAGTAGTGAAGCTTGGAGGAAGGTTAGCTGCTATAGGAGCCTATAGAAGAAGTAAAAAGGGTAAAGATTTCTCCCGACTTAACCCTGTTTATTTCGAAATAGAAAAGAAACCTAACGAAGAATTGCAACAAATCAATGTTAAAAGAATTGATAAGGATATGCTGGTAGGTAAATGTAGTAGCTTAGACTTCATTAATATTTTAAAAGATATTGGGGCATACGACTACAGGTACTGGTGCTTCCTATTAGAGGATAGTGAATGGGAGAAGGTAGTTAAAAAACTTAATATTGTAACGCCTAGTTGGTGGGAGAAACTAAGAAAAACTTTAAGAAAAACAAGTAGCTTCATAGTTCAAAAACTGGAAAGCAGATATAAAGCCGACGACGGACATTGTGTGAGAAGTCGAGCCGAACTTATAATAGACAACTGGCTCTACCACCACAAAATATTGCACGCATACGAAGCAAGACTTCCAGGCAAAGAAAACATATTCTGCGACTTCTACCTACCACACCACAACATCTACATAGAATACTGGGGTTTAGAAGGAAAACCAGAATACAGCAGCAAAATCAAACGTAAAAAACGAATATACAAAGAAAAAAGACTTAAACTAATAGAACTCAGAGACGAAGACCTAGAAAAACTAGACGACATACTAAAACGCAAACTTGCGGAATTTAATGTTCACTTAGAGTAAAAAATACTTTAATCTACAGACAATTATATTATCTGATCAAGCTAAAAAAGCATATGGGAGATAACGGGTCTAGGTAGTGAAATACATTTACTAACATTTTCCACTAGTTTAATACGTAAAGAACCGCAAGGGATGAGAGATGATAGCGCAAGGCATTTGAAGAGATCTATATTGTTGTCGTTTTCCTTGGCTGCTCCTTTAACGATCATCATATTGAAGGCAGATACTGTATTCTTTCATCACTTTTGTTATTTGAACATATTTCAAATACATCAATTATTCCTAACGTATAGTATTAAGTTATTTGAAAACCTAATTACAACAATGCGGTGTTCTAACAGCTTTTACAGCCTTTTCCTTTTTGGGTAATTCCTCAAGTACATCACGGTCATCAGTCCATATACATACTTTCTCGTTTCTGCGGTTTTTTGCTAAATATAATGCTATTGCTACTATAGGAATATCACTAGGATCTCTATGACCCACTATTTTCTCTGCTCGCACTATAGATTCTTCATCTGGTTTTTCTGTTATTAATTGAATATTTGCTTTGAGAAGAACAGCAATCAACGAAAATTCTTTACGAATAAACTCGCTTATGGTTATTTTACCAGATTTAAGTTTCTTTCTAATTTTGAAAGCTATTTTCCGGAACTTACGCTCTTCAGATATCAATCTTATAAGCTCATCTATAACAACTTTATGAATAACATACTTTGCATCACACTTCTCCAAACATTTACGTATTTTCTCTCCCTTCAAAACTGCACTGACTATTATGTTAGTGTCTAAAAGATATAGTGTGCATTCTTCATCCAACCTCTTTTCCTCACTAGCCGCTCTTCACATTCTCGTAGAGGACTTCATACTTTCTACCAGCTAAGTGGAGAATTACTAGGGGTTTAACTTTTCCTGTCACTGCAGCATTTATTGTAGGGCGCTTATAAACATATGCAAGTATTGGTATAGTCATTTTGGGTTTTATACGTTCATCAATTATCCGCTTATATTTCATAATGGTGACTATATCTTTCGAAGGTTGAGGATGAGTTTTAAATTCAACAATAAACCAAGTATTATTATGTATTAATACTAAATCGGGAACTATTCCTCCTATTATCGGCTCATGAACTATGGAAATTTCTTTCTCAGATATAGAAAATCTTTCAGACAAGTATTTGATAACATTGTAAATATAAACTTCGACTACAAGTCTTCGCTCAATACGATCCTGAACTTTTAAAGCCACACTCGCTCACCTCAGCTAGATATGTCCTTACGTAACTATTCTATATTTACTTTACCTCCACGAAACCGGAGATCCGCTAATACAATGCAAAACTATAATTATCTATAACTTATTATCCCTTTTATCAGTTTTCTATTCGCTTGGACTTATTGGTACAGAGGATTTACAGGGTTAATTTTAAATTTCATTCCCTAACATAACAGGTTCCTCAGTACATCCTTTCTCTGAAATAATTGTTACAGCTATAAGGTCTAAGAGCACAATGAAGCTGATAAACCTGGTGATAAATATGTTATCGCCGACTTCTTCTTACAATTTCTTCAAATAATACGGTGTAAAGATAGAAATTATCTATGGCGAAGAACCTAAAGATGCTTATCAAGAACTTGTTGAAGACCTACTAGCAATTGTTACATCATTTGCTGGTAAACTCTACGGGATGAGGTGTCATAGGAAAAAGAAGCTGGTTCAGGGATTTAAGAAGCTCCTAGAAGAGGTAGAGAAAGAATGACCAGAGTAACGAGGACGGTTATAGTCGGGAGTGTTAAGCTTCCAAGGAAAGTGTTTAAGGTGTTTGTTGAGCTTAAGGGTATGTACCCATAGCTAAAAATGGTTTTTTGTCTAACTTGCTATTCTACTTTTTCAATTAATCTGTGGATTATTACCCTATCGGTATCCGTGATCTTTCAACACATTAGCTTCTGTTTCACTAAAACATGTGGCGATGACATTGTGTCCTTCGGGAAAAGTAAGAAGAGTTTAAGAATATATTGATAGGTAACCGCTAATTCTATTTAAAACTTTTCACACATAGCAAAACAACTTTTAGTTCCTTTTGGCTTTTAGTTCGTTTTATTTTTAGTACTCTAGTTTAGGTGAAGCGAATGCTGACTGCAACATTTATAAAATGTGTATAACGTATTACACAGATGGTGAAATAATATGTTTGAACACCTAGCTGAACGTTTTGCGGAGATTCTCACTAAAGGTGATGTACACGAACTGTTCAGATTACTTGAACAACGCTACGGTACAATTTCTGAAGTTTGTGAAAGAATAGGTATTGAAAGAAGGACTTTTTATCATTGGAGAAATGCTAAGCAGATAAATGTTGAAACAAAGGTTAAGGTGCTTAGGGTAGCTCTAGAGGAACACCCCATAGACACTTTAGAGTTTCTAGCTAGAAAATCTAGAGGAAGAACAAGAGAGATTCTAGAGTACCTCATAGAACTATTACGTAATGAAATACTTAGCGAGGAAAACCCGGAGAAGCTTGAAGCTTTAGCAAAGAAAACTGAGGAAATAATAAATGAGTACTCTATACCGGTAATAGAGTTTCTAAGACATGAAGTAAGCAACTTAATTGAAGTAATCCATAGTAAAGGATACAGACTTAAAGTATCGCAGATTATACCTGTAGGCATTTTGGAGGTTAGGGCAGTCAAAGCTCCACCAGAAAGTTCTGAATGGACATCTTCAGCGGCAACAACATATCGACACTTAGGCGAAGCTTATGGAAACCCCTCTGAAGAAATACCAGCACAATTTAAAATAATTGAAGAGGTTGAAAGGTGATATAGATGATCTATAAGGTGAAATTCTTCAGAATTGCCGCTAAATTCATCGATGTTACTAAAATTGACTTATATGAACTAATAGATCTTCTGAAGAACTTAGGGTATAATATAACAGCGCCTCATTTGCCCTTTAGGGGTTTTAAGGCAACAATAAGCGGAAGCGGGCCTGTTGCTGTTAAGGGAAATGTGGTTGTTGATGTAAACACTGAAAGACTTATCATAGGTGTTTCATCGCCTGAACCCGAGGACTGCATTAGCGAGTTCGTGGTTATAGAGAAAGCTGTCACATCAAAATTTGATGCTTTGAAGAAACCCTACTTTTATGAATTACTTGCAGAATTAGAGATAGGAAGTGATGGTATTGAGCCTATGGAGTTTCTACAGAAGATATCGAAGGGAAACCTTGTTGCTAAGAAGATATCGAATGCTTTAGGGGAGAGCCTCTTTGTATTTGGCTATAGACTTGCTAAAGAAAACACGTCGCCTGAAAGCAACGAATGGGTTGATATTGAGATAATACCTTATCTCGTAAGACCGCATTCATCAATGTACGTATCAGTGGTTTATAGGTCCAAGAATAGAGAGAAGGTGCTGAAAGCGGGTAGGAAACTAGCAGTTATTGCTGATGCATTAAGTGATCTCATAAATAGCGTTAAAGAATAAGGTGATAAGGTATTGGGGTATGCACCCTTATGCCGTAACCTTTTTCTAATGGAGTTCTTTGACTTAGCTAGTCTAATTAGCAGACTAGTTAGTGAGATAGAAGAAGTATTAGGTGTTAGGGTTTTTCTACCTAAAGGTTTAAAAGTCGAAATCGTATCTGGATGTCCTTTCGCAAGAGGAAGATATGACCCTTTACGGAGAATAATAACATTATGTGATAATCGTTGGTGTAGAAAAACATTCATTCACGAATTCTTTCATGCCACATCTTATTTGTTAGTGGGGCTTTAAAAACTGATAAACTTGAGCAGGAAATTCACCTGTTAGTTGAAAAGTTTTGGTCTAGAATAGCTTTTCCACTAGCTGAACCTACACAACTAACTCTTTCTCGCATGGACCGTCGTGTTGCACTAGGCGAGATTATTGATCTAGAAGAAAAGCTCGGTATAGTTCTAGCTAAACTTATTAGAAAAACCAGGTATGAGTATGCTGAAAACCTTGTGTACGGATTATCAGTTCTTATTGACCGTGATCGGTGGATTATTGAGAAGATTTCTGAGTTAAGTATTGATGATTTCCTTAAGAAAGTTATTGACAGGGATCCTAAGGCTTTTATGGAATTTGCTGCTTACACAATGTATCTCACATTTACTTGGGTAGCTTCTATAGCTGCTCTACTAGGTGTCGTTAAGAACTATAAGGTTGAGAATAGGGATAAGATGGCTCAGTGGTGTAGAGGGTACGCTAAGGAGGTTGAGGATTACATAGATACACTAGATGTTCTTGTAAAAGACGATGTCTATGAGGAGCTTCTTGAACTCGGCATCGCTAAGAAGTAGCGTAATTGGCTTGCGAAGTTAAGCTAAGTAAGAGAGCGAAAAATTCCTTAGAAGAGCATCTAAAGACTTGGTTAAGAGAGTCAATGAGAAGTTGAGAGAGTTATCCGTTAATCCCATATGTGAAGAAAGACTTAAGGGAATCCTAAGAGATTGCTGCAAGACTCGCATAGGGAATTATAGGATAGCGTACCAACCGAAGCCATGCACTGTAATAGTTGTTGATATAGATCATAGAGACAAATTCTACGATAAATTAAAACGCCTGCTAAAGAGATAAGACTTCTTGCATACACAAAAAGAGCCCACATAAACACTACCTATAAGGGCAATTAGCAGAGGAAACAAGCCATACTATTACGGAAATCGTATGCTTAGAGTAAAAATTATAGCCATGAACTATAATGGAACGTTAATAATAATGAACCTGTATTGATGCTCATGTAAAAGTCCAAGAACATATTTAGTGTAGCACTGCGTGATGTTATTAAGGATAGAGCAAACCTACTTTAAGGCTTAACATGTAAACAGCAAATAGAAAAAACTTGCATGTACCATGGAAGCCGACAAACTTCATATAAAAATAATTGTCGGTTTGTACCATGCGGTTACCGAATAAACTTGTAAGCTACATTCTCCTTAGAAGTTAAAGGAAGCTATAGCCTAAAGTTTCGCTTCACAACTTAACCTTGGTGGGGTGTCATGTCTTGGCTTGGGGAAATGTATAGGAGAATAGCCGTTGTAAATCTTAGAATAGCTATCAAGATGAAGAAGGAAATTATTAGTATTTGGTGAAGTATAAGTGCAAAGTAATTGATGAATACCTAGTATTGTACAGAAAGCTTAGACGACTACGCAGTGCTACAAGACTGTTTTAAATGGGGTGGAGAACACAGTATTTAGTAGATGTGGAAACATGTTCGATAAGAATTCGATGCTAACTAGGAAGATACTTGTTTATGCTGTATCCCTATTTGTAGCCGCATTGTTGGCTCTGTACTTAACCATGTACACAATCGCCGCATACATGGTTGCTCGCTGGATCGTTGAGGAATCAGGTAAAGTATTCTGGTGCGGAACCCCAGGCTCCCTATTCCCATGGCCGAAAGAGCCAGGCTACATGGTTGACATACTTTCCTCAGCAAGCGACCTTGACGCCTTCATCTACAAGTACCTAGTTAGAACAAACATGTTAATATTGATTGTAGCAGCAGCATATTTTCTAACAGCACATCTAGCACACCACCTTAAACACATAACCAAACAAACCTAGATGATTCCAGTTCCTAAACTTGTCCTCTCGAAAACATTGTGCCTATGCTTTAAAACTTCCCAGTATTATATCCTAGATTACCGCATAATTCTTATTATATCGCTAACTTAAGGTCTAGAATTTCGTAAACTATGTTTTGAAAGGCATTAAATAGTTTCTGCGGTTCCGATGGTGTTGGATTGTATTGGGGGTTTTAAATGGATAGTATGCATTTTGAGGGGTCGGGTTTCTTTGTTGCTACTATTTTGCCGTCTCTTAGGATGTGGATTTTTTGTGCGCAATTGGCTATTTCGGGGTCGTGGGTTACGATGATTATTGTTAGTCCTTTCTTGTTTAGGTTTAAGAAGACTTTCATGATTTCTTTGGAGGATTCGCGGTCGAGGTTTCCTGTTGGTTCGTCGGCTAAAAGTATTTTGGGGTTGTTTGCTAGTGCTCTTGTTATGGCGACTCTTTGTCTTTCGCCTCCGGAGAGTTTGGTTGGTAGGAAGTTTTTACGGTGTTCTAAACCTACTAGTTTGAGAAGATATTCGGCTCTTCTAATTCTTTCCTTGTTAGGTAAGCCTTGTTCGAACATTGGGATTTGAACGTTTTCACTTGCTGTTAAAACCGGGATTAAATTATGTAGTTGAAATACGAAGCCTACTGTTTTAGCTCTAAACTCATCTAAGCTCTTAACTTCGCATAGGTTGACGCCATCAACTATTACTCTGCCAAAATCGGGTCTATCAAGCCCTCCAATAATGTTTAGTAGCGTTGTTTTACCTGAACCGGAAGGGCCCATTATAGCTATAAAGTCTCCCTCATAGACTTCAAGATTTACTCCATTAAGTGCTTTTACTCTCCCATTTTCATAGGTTTTAACTAAATCTTGAATATCAACTATTTTCCTCACCATACCTGCTCTCCCTAATTACTCATACCTTAATGCTTCAGCTGGGGACAGCTTACAGGCTCTATATGCTGGATATAGTCCTCCAATAAGGCCTACAGTAAACGCTACGATGAAGGAGTTTACGAAAATATCCGCTGTCCACATGGGCTCAAAGAACCCTCCGATTATAGGAGATAGCATTAGTAGTTTTATAGCGATAAAACCTAGTAGAGTGCCTAGCAGAATGGAGAAGAGGCATAGTACGATGGACTCTCCTAGGATCATTACTAATACTCTTCTCCTCTTCCACCCAAGCGCTCTTAAAACACCTATTTCCCGTGTTCGCTCATAAACAGACATCATCATCGTGTTCATTACGCCAAGACCGCCAATTAGAATAGCTAGAAGCGATACACCTTGGCTAAGCGAACCCATTATTTCCAAGCTCCTATCAACCTCGCTAAACTCAGCCACAGATTTTACAGTAACCAAATCCGGGAACATTTCTTCAATAAGCCAACAAGCATCTTCTATATCCGTACCCTCCTCCAAATCAACATAAATCATCATCACATAGCCTTCAAGCTTCATCATATCCTGAAGTTTCCTTAAAGGGATAACAGCTCCTTTGTCAAAATACGGATTCCCCGTTTCAAAAATGCCAGTCACCGTAAATTCTTCTTCACCCAAACTTAGCCTTTCTCCCGCTTCAACGTCTAATTCCTTTGCAGCTATCTCTCCCACAATAACCTCATCTTCTTCTTGAGAGAACGCTGTTCCACTCACAATATTTATGCCAACCAAAGGTAGGTCTTCTTCCTCTATACCTAATACGAGAAAGTAAGGTCTATCTTTTAGAGAAACAAGCCCAATAGCAATACCCGCCGCCTTCTTAACGAACTCCAATTCTTCTATCTCATCCACAATATCCTCATCAATTTTACTAAATGTAAGGTCAGAAATTCCCCTCTCAATTATGGAGAAATCCGCCTTACCCGACTTAAGCATTCTCTCCACAGTAAACACTGCACCACCCACAATAGCACCTAAGGAAATTATAGTTGCTATTCCAATAGAAATACCAAGAATCGTAATGAAGCTTCTAACCCTACGTCTAAAAATGTTCTTTAAAATCAACGTTGCGAAACGCATTCTCCTACCTAATTAGACTATTCTAATAAAATTAGACTAACAAAATTATTTAAGTTTGACCATGCGGAATAATACATAAAGAAAACTCACTTGTACCATGTAATTCTCTAAGACATAGTTGATTATAGAAAGAAACACCTTATTTCGATATGGTCTGCTTAGTGTTGTGATTGCGTTGCTTTCTGTTTCAGAGTTCTTTAAGCATTTTTACTATGTAGTCAAATGCTTTTTCGATGTTTTCTTTGCTTGAACCGCTTATTATCTCTAATATTTTCTCCCTGTTTACCAGGTCTTTTGCTTCCTTTAGAACGTTCAATTTTTCGGGTTTTAACTTGTTTTCTAGGATCATTAGCTCTAGGGCGTGGTTTTCTATTGTATGCTTCTTAAATGGGTAGTTTTCAACACCGCTTACCGCTACGATTAGGGCTATTGTTTTCTCGTTGATCCTTAAGTTTGTTTTAAAAACTTGTCTACTGCCCCCTAGAGGTGTGGGTTTTTCAACGTTAATGTTTTTAGCCCTTAAACTATCAATGACGCTGTTTACTCTCTCATAGTATGTTTGTTTTTCGGAATCTACGAGAACCCCTATGCTTCTAATTTTCCGGGCAATTTTAGCTAAGGCAGCTATTGCCTGAACTATTCTTGGAACAACCCTTATTCCTTCGCAATCAGCTAAGCCGACGTTTAAGTCAACTTTGAAACCTAGCTTTTCAACCACATGTTTAACTGTTTCAACCTCTGTTTTTCCTTCACATAAAACTATAGAGTCTAGCTTAGCTAGTTTATCGAAAACCATTATGTAAAATGATTCTTCAAGAGGCTTCAGCTGAATCAAAGGCATAGTTTAAAACACCTTATACGCTAAACTTTATGGAGAAATCTTGGATCTAAACCTAGACTTAAAAGAACTTCGGTATCTTCTTTCTCCAAAACCCTAACATCAACTATTCCATCGCTGCTTCTGTCTACGAAAAACACTTTACATTCAAACCCCATGTTCTCACATAGCTTACTAACTATCCTTATGAGTTCAAGACTGTGTGTTGAAATAAACAATTGCAACATTTTCTCCTTAGCTATTTCCAAAACAAACCTCATAAGTGAAGCTAAACCGCCCGGATGCTGATGAACCTCTGGGTCCTCGATAAGAACAGCTGTTTTCTCCAGTGGAAGCATAGCTGCGGAAATTAGAATAGCGTTTTTAACGCCATCACCTAAATCATCAATCCTAACAGTTGTTTTAGTTAGCTGCAGTGCGAGAACATTAGCGCCACCTAATGGC
>CAZGLL010000017.1:0-33436 GCA_964526225.1 uncultured Desulfurococcales archaeon
GTGAAAGGTGGTGAAAAAGTTCTTGACCTATTCTCCTATACTGGTGGTTTTGGAATACATGCTGCAAATTCCGGTGCAAAACATGTAGTGTTTGTTGAAGAAGACCCTAACGCTATCGCTATTTTAAAGAGGAACATTAAGCTAAACAAGCTAGGTAGTTACGAAATTTACGAAGGAAACGTTTGGTCTTTTCTAAACAAAGCGATAAGTAAGGGGGAGAAGTATGATGTTGTTATTGTTGATCCTCCAGCTTTCATCCAATCTAAGGATGGATTTAGGAGAGGCTATGAAGCCTACAAGAAGCTTTTCCAGCAAGCAACGTCACTAGTAGGTGAGGGTGGAATACTGTTTCTAAGTAGTTGTAGCTTCTTTCTAAAAAGGGAGGATTTTCTGAAAATAATACATGAAACCATGCTTGATCGTTACGACTACGTTATAGTAGATGTTGGAAGGACTTCAGGTGATCATGTTTTAAGGTATGTTGATAAACACTTAGACTACTTAAAAACAGCATATGTTTACGTAAGAGAAGAAGTAAAATAACAATATTTTATAATGGAATAGATTGTGAGCATACGTTCAACGATGAAGTGAGAAATAATCCTAATATCGAAGAATATTCTAGAATATTCAGTTTACCATAGGGGAATTGCTCACTGAACATTGGGAGATGTCATAATCTTCTCAGCTACCTTCCAGATAACAGATGTAAACCTGAATATGTGTGGGAAAACCAATGGATTCATAAAGGGAATCCTTACCTTTAAAGTGGAGGAGATTAGCATGGAAAGAAATAACTATTAGGTGTGTGGAATATTTAGAATGGTTGTTGAGAGTGGTTTCAAATAGATTAGCTAGGCTATAGTGGAGGTTAGTTTTATTGAGAATTAGCTATTCCTTTACGGTATCGGGCGATCCTGAAAAGGTATTCGACTTAATTGTTGAATACTATATGTTAAACCTTAAATTCCCCTATAAGATTAGAAAGGTTACACCACAGCCTATTGAGAACCTTGTAATACCTAGGGAAATAGTTTTCGAAAGAGGAAGCAGATTCTCATCTTTCGGAGGAGGCTCTGTAGAATCGTTTAAAACAACACTTAAAATTACACTATCCTTAAAAATGGGAGGTCAAGTTACTGTATCATGCGACTACGACGTCAAAGTTTACGGAACACCCCTAAGAAGCGACGAACTAAAAATCCTAAATGAAGCTAAAGGTTTAAAGAAATTCCTAAGAGAAAACCTAAGCTAAAAAGAACATAAAAAATTTCCACAATTATAATTATTAAGAAAGATTTGTTTTGGAGCCGCCGCCGGGATTTGAACCCGGGACCTCCGCCTTACCAGGGCGGCGCCAAGTACTCCCTAAACCCCTTTGGATGGAGTTTAGGGAGTTCTACCCGCCTGAGCTACGGCGGCATTCTAGTAAATTCAAAACATGTGAGGGATATTTTAATTTTCTCGTTTTATTTATTTTAAGTTAATGAGGCTATGCCTGTAAATGGTATGGGCAATGATTCTTGATGCATGGTTAGCAGGTCTTTGGGATGGTGATAGTACTAGGTATGTTGTTGAAAGAAAACGTAGGAAACAAAAAGATTATTATGTTAAGATATCGACAATAAGCTTTCTAGAGGTTAAAAAGATAATAGATGCATTTAATGAAGTATTCGGTATAAACCCATACAATATTAGAGCTCTCTTTAAGAAAAAATAGGAAACGTTTTCTTTTCGAAATCCGGTGTGATAGTAGAATATTGTTTGAATGGTTTAGTGAACATAGATTAAATAGACTCGCTACAGACTATCCATTAGATTATATTTCTGGGCTATTTTGGGCTGAAGGAAGTATATGTATTAAATCTAAGGGTAACACAGCTGAACCTTTCATATCTCTAGGGTAAAGTCTTCAGTCTTCAGGAAGAGACGTTCATTACTGCATAAAAATGTGGAATTTAGATTAGAAAGGGCATTAGAGAGAGTTAAAAGGGACCATTCTTAGCATTCGGTACAGTGTTTATATTAGAAAGAGCGGGAAAGATAAAGGCATAAAAACATATATTATTAGAGGCAAAGTTGTTAAATTAATTTTATACAATAATCCCTCTAATTACAGAATTTTTAAAATGCTCTTTATTGAGAAGAAGATAAGTTTTTGTGAGCATCTAATATCATATCTACTTGATACTACAACACTCAATAAACTACTTGGCAATATTCTCAATAGGAAAAGGAAATATGAATATTCTATTTTCGATGCATGGTTTTGCTCCAATATATTTGAAAAACAACATCCTAGGGAACATCTTGAACATCTGCCTAAGTTAAAAAGTGTAGAGAGAGTTATGAAATTTTATAGTAAGTTAAAAATACACAGTTATATGGATTTGTTAGAGTATTCAAAGAGAGCATGCGGGCTTTTAGAAGCTATGAATAGTAGGTCAGTTACAAGATTACTTTCCTCCGCATTAAACGAGATACATCCAAATACGGCTAAATTTTTCCTAAAACCCTTAGACCAAACCTAATTGCTAATTGTTTTTCTATTCTGATCAACTTTACTTCCTATTTGAATGTTTCATTAAATGTTTTTTCAGCTATTTCTTTTGCTTCTAGGAGTATTTTTTCTGCTTCGGTACTTGTTGATACGTAGTAGTCTATTGTTACTTTTGTGTATTCTCCTAGGTCTAGGAGTGCTGAGTATAGAAGTTCTCTTATGTTTTTAAGCTGATATGCTATTTCGGGTTTTGTTTTAGATGTTTCCTTGATTGCCTTGTTGAGTACGTTAAGTGTTGGGGCTAGTATGGAGAGTGCCTCGCTTGCTTCCTTAAGGGTTTCGAGTCTAAGTTTTACCTGTTCCAGAATGTTCCTTGTCAAAAGTATTTTCCTAACCATGAATGATAGGTTCTTTGCTTCATTTCTTGCAAGAGCCGCTTCTGAGCGTAGACCTACTTTCTCTAGCTCATTAGCCCTTTGTGTTAAATTCTTAATTCCTGACTTAAGAAATACTATGTTCTTATCAAGGTTAACTATTAATGTGGAAGCGATTGTTTCAGCTGCCCTTATCTTTCTAAATGCAAGTGCAAGTCTTTTAGTTCTTAAGTCCTCAAACCTTCTAACTTTTTTCCTCCTAAATAAACCAAAAACCAAACCTATACACCACCTTTCTCCTGAATTTCGCTCTTAACTTGTACTGGTATTTGCTCCTGTTCTGCTGCTTCGTTTTTGAAGATGAGCACTCTTCTAGGATATGGTATTTCAACATTGTATTTCTTAAATTTCTCATAAATCATAGATATTAAGTCGCTTTCAACAATGGGTTTAATCCATGGATCATTTATCCACGCTAGAAGCTTAAGATTTATACTGAAATCTCCGAAACCTGTTATGATTACTTGCGGTGCAGGATTCTTCAACACCTTAGGATGATCACGAGCTGCTTCAAGCATTGCCTTTATAGCGTCGTTTAGGTCGCTTTCATAGCTTATTCCTACGGTTATTGTTGTAGCTACTTTTTCCTCAGGCATTGTATAGCTTACTATTCTGGAGTTCAACATGTTCGAATTAGGTATTATAATTGTTCTTCCATCTCTAAGCCTCAATATTGTATGTGTAAGACTTATATCCTCTATTACAGCTATTTCCCTCTCAAACTCAACCATATCACCTACTCTTAGCGCTTGACTAAATACAAGAACTAGTCCTGCGAAAACATTTCCTAAGCTGCTTTGTGCAGCTAAGCCTAGAACTATGCCTAGGAATCCTGCAGCAGTAATTACGGCACTTAAAGTTAATGCAACATCGGGATATATGGTTTGTATCATGTAATAAACCGTTATTGCTATGATTGATGCAGCAGTTATCTTCAATGCAACTATGGTCATTGAGGCCATGCTTGAATTCTTCTTACCCAAAGTGTTTCTAACATACTCTGTTAAATACTTCATAACCTTATATGTTAGAAAGATAGCTAAGACCGAACCTGCAAGTAACCCAATACTCCAAAGTATACTTGCAACATTATCTATCATTTCTGTTTCACTTTACACTAGCTTAGACTTAGCTTAGCTTCAGTAATGTAGTGTCTTAGAATGCTTCGAATAAAAAACCTCTGGCTCAAGAAGAAATATTTAGCTAAGATACTTAACCATGTAAGGACTATTTGATGGTCTATGATAGCCTAGTCTCCTATAGTACTCCCTAACGCCTATACCTGAAATTACGAGGATCTTTCTCCTATCATATTCTTCCAAAGCTATTCTCTCAGCTTCTTTGAGAAGAATTCTACCCCAGCCCCTATGTTGCCATTCAAAAACCGGTTCTACACCTATCGGAACCTGAGGCCCATAAACGTGAAGTTCCCTTATTATCGCTGTTTTCTCATCAACTTCAGGTCTATGGGCTTTTTCCGAAGGAATTCTTAACCTAATGAATCCTATGAGAATATCTTTTACTATGTCTTCAACAGAAATGAAAACTTCTATTCCACCGTTTGCTTCATAGTGTTCTCTAAGTAGTTTAATATTTTTCAAATTTGGCTCCACACCTTCTTTCCAAAGTTTTAAACCAACTTCTCTACACCTAATTTCCCTACATGGAATACCTTTTTCCCGAAGCCTCTTTTCAACAAGTTGTCTAAGATTCCCTTTCTTAGGTCCGGCCTCAATTATTGGAGCTGGAACATCACGTTGAACCCTCATTATTCTAACCCATTTCGGAATATACCTGTACATTTCCGAAATGAGCTCTACAGCTTCTTCATCAGTTAATGCATGGTATTCGCCTTTACGCCATAGTTCGTAAAGACCCGTTCCCTTAATAACCAATGTCGGATAAATCTTGAGCATGTCAGGTCTAAAGTCGGGATCCGAAAACAATGTTTTAACCATTTCGAGATCTCTATCGAAATCGCTTCCGGGAAGACCTGGCATAATGTGGTAAACTATTTTGAAACCTGCATCTTTAAGTATTCTCGTAGCTTCAATGGTTTCCTTTACACTATGTCCTCTCATAACACGTTCTAGTACATCATCATATATTGACTGGACACCTATTTCAACACGTGTACCACCAAGTTTAAGCATGAAATCTACCTGTTTTTCCCTAGCCCAATCAGGTCTTGTTTCAAAAGTTATTCCAACACATCTTATACGGGCAACTTCGTTTCTCGCTTGTGCCTCCTCTAAGCTAACAAAACGTTTAGGCTTATCTTTAGGATATCTGTTCATCGCTTCTAAAGCCATCGTAACGAACCATTCTTGATAATCAAGGGGCATTGCTGTGAATGTTCCACCCATAATTATTAGTTCAACTTTACTAGGCTTATGACCTATTTCCTCATATTGTCTAAGCCTTGTTCTAACCTGATAGTAAGGGTCAAATCTGTTCTGGAGAGCACGCATTAACGCTGGTTCTTCGCCTATGTAGCTTTGTGGAGTACCATAATCCGGACCTCCAGGGCAGTAAAAGCATTTACCGTGAGGACAAGGATATGGATGGGTCATAATAGCAACTACTGTTATACCTGAAAGTGTACGTACAGGTCTCTTTCTTCTAGCTAGTAACTCCTTAGAGGTTAGCGTTTGCTCTACATTCATTACTGCTTTAACCCTATAACATAGTAGTTTTCTGGGAACACTTTTGCTTTAACCTTGTAGCCTCCGCTTTTTAAAATTTTAAAACCAACTTCGCAACATAGCTTTCTAAGTTCATGAGGTAGGAATAGGTGGTAAAATCTTTTCAAAACCCTACCTTTTCTTCTCCAAGGCACATAGGTGTCTCCTAAACACTTACTGGGATTAACTATTTTTAATAAAGCATTTTTTAAAAGAACTTTAAGGAATCTTGGTTGTAAAAGAGCCCATGCGGTAATGAAGACTTTACCTTTAGGTTTCAATATTCTAAAAACTTCTCTTAAAGAGTTAAGCCTAGATTCATGTGAAGGTAAATGATGAATTGTCGCAATATAAAGTGCTCTTTCGAAAGAATTTTCTCTAAAAGGCAAAAATTCAATATCAGCTAATATTAGGTGGGCTTTCAAGTAAACATTGTTTCTAATGAACCTTTTACGAGTGATTTTCAACATTTCAACGGAAAAGTCTACGCAAAAAACTTCAGCTAAAGTTTTTCTAAGTATTAAGAGAGAGTTATGACCTGGACCACAACCTATGTCAACAATTTTTTCAGGGGAATCTACAAGAATTTCGAAAACAACATCCCAAGGCCTACCTCTACTGTAAGCGTAGCTTGAAGCTATTTCGTCAAATATTTTCATTAATTTTCTCTTCTCATCTATGCTCATAGTGTAAAACCACTTATGGTATGTAACATACTATAACTACATATTTTACGCTCGTAACTTTAATATGACATAGGGCTCTTTAAATCTTTAAAAGCTTAGTGTTGCAGCTAAAGTGATATTTATGAAAGTCATGAAAGTAAGTGATTTAGTAGAAATGTTAGCTAAGCTAGAAGGTAAAAGCTATAGCTTGTATCGAAAACTCAGAAATGCTACCATAATTTATAGAAACTTTAAGCTTAAACTTACAAAAATTCAGGGAGATCCCCATGCGGAACCATCGATAGTAGAGGTACTTATCCCTAATGGTTCACACAGGTTTTCTTCAAAATTTTTTGAAGAGAAAAACATTACACCGTTCATAGACTACATTTCAAGAAGTCTTCACATCATATGTAGGAAGTATAGTGAACGTTGTGGATCGGGAAACAGTTGCTACATAGGGATACCTAAGCCTGGGCCGTGGATTTTACGTAGGTCATCTGTTGAAGTAGGTGAAAATAGGACATTAATTTTAAGGTTTTACGTAGGTTTACCAGCTAGGGGAAGGAGAATTCTAGGTAATGAAGCTGCAAACATTTTTCATAGAAAGATATCCAATATTGTTAAAGATATCATGTTGCTGAGAGAGAAAAGCGACGAAATCATGGATCACATAATGAACTACTTAGACCAAGAATATTTAAGATCATGGATTAAAAGTAAAGGGTACATGTTCTTTATAGGTAATGGAAGTATTTTACCTAGAGAATCAAGTATTTCCCAAAAACCCCTTAAAAACGCTGTTAGATTCGTATCTCCTAAAACTCTTAGTGTTAAAGTGAAATTACCAAGCAATAGAGTGATTGAAGGATTAGCTATTCCCAAAGGGGTTTTAATAATAACTGGAGGGGGATATCATGGTAAAACAACGTTGCTTAAAGCAATACAAGAGGGAATATATAACCATATCAGAGGTGATGGAAGAGAACTTGTTGTTTCAAGAGAGAAAACCGTTACCGTTAAAGCTGAAGATGGACGAATAATTCATCACGTAAACATATCGTCTTTCATAAGAAAATTGCCTTCCGGAGAGTTAACCGAAGACTTTAGCAGTCTTAATGCTAGCGGATCTACAAGCATGGCAGCTTCCATTATTGAAGCATTAGAAGCTGGTGTAGAACTAATACTTTTTGATGAAGACTCTAGTGCTACAAACCTCCTTTATAAGGATGAAGCTATGGTCAAAATAATATCTGAAGAACCAATAGTTCCTCTCGTAAACTTGTTAAGAAGTATTGTAAAGAAAACTGGTGTAGGCATGGTAGGAGTTATAAGTGCATCATCTATACCGCTCTATGTTGCTGATCACATTATACTTATGGAAAAATATGTGCCATACGACATTACAGAGTACGTTAAGAAGAATCTAAGCAGTAAACAACTTGCAACATTGGATTTTAAACCTTCACAACCTAGAGTGTTTGCTGGAATATGTGGGTTTAGGAAAGCTAAGGCAAGAGGGTTTAAAATAACTATAACATACAGTGATGGAGGGAAATTTGAACTCAGCATTAAGGATAATCCAAGAATCGTAGAGAAGGGGCAGGTAAAGACAATAGCTTACGTAATAAACTACCTCTGTAGAAAACGGATTAAGAAAAGTGTTCCTGAACTTGTGAAGCATATTAACGACGTACTTAGCAAAGGCTTTTCTGCACTAGCTAAATCTGTACCTCCCGATTTAACGATGGTTAACGGACTAGATGTAATATGGGTTCTTAATAGAGTTCTTAATGCGGTCTTCACTAAGTAGGGAATATAGTGCTTAAACATGAAGGATGTTTTATCAGCATGCTGCTTATAGCTAATTCACAATATTTTTACCAGCTTAAACGACTTACTAATCTGTAGATCTCTAATAAGCAAATTAGCACTAATGAAGGTTAAAGAGATAAGCTAAAAACGTCGCTTACTATTAATTAAATGTTAACTATATAAGTTCAAGGATTTCCTTAACTTTCATGCCCTCCTTTATCCCTAATTCCCTAGCTTTACTTGTAACATTAACTATTTTCTTCTCTAACATTTCCTCAATGCTTTTGACTCCAACTACGCGTGCTGCAATAAGCCCTAATTTGTTAGTTACATTTATGTCCAAATAACCGCACATTACAAATCCTTTACGCCCTCTAATAATAACTAGTGGTGGAGAGTTTGGTAAAATTATTTCAATTCCTACCAGACCATTTTCAAGAGTTTTTACATAAATTATATCACGTATTTCAGTCATGAACAATTCACCTTTCTTCTATACTTTATCTTGTAAACAAATATAAGGGTTTAGAAAGTGAATGAAAGGATTAAGTTTAAACTTGCACATACGGTGTTTTCTTCATCAACTATATTTGTTTAGCTAATGTGAACACTATGTTTCTTCACCATATTGTAGTGCAACTCTATCAACGTACCACAGTTTAAAAATGAACGATAAAGTAGCGCAGTAAAGTGTTGGCCAGAATATGTTAATATATGCAAAATATATTGATGGTATAAAGAATATTGCAGTAAGAGTGTTTAGTAGAAATGGTAGATCCGGTTGACGCTTACTTCTAAACTTGTTTAGCCATGCCCTTTCGCCTAAAACAGCTTTACTAAACCAGCTATTAGTTCTTTTAGGTTTCGGGAAAATTACAGGATTAACTATCGTCCAAAGAATAACGATGCTTAAACCTATCCAATTATGATACCATATGGTTAGGTATAAAAAGGGCGTAATAAGCATCCTAGTTATTCCGCTCCAAGGGTTTGAATGTCGTAACCAAAACTCTTCTCTAAGCTTCTTAAGATTAACCATGAACTACATCTCCACATTGAGTTTTCATGCTCGCTATTTAAGTACTTTTAGAATTTGAAGAAAACACTTAGCATTAGTAAAAATGGAAAAATAGTGTTTAATTCTAAGGTTTTGTAGCTACCTCCTCTAGGAATGCTTTTATCGTGGCTTCCGATGGCGGCTTGGTCATTTTGCTTACTAATATTGTTACTATGAAGTTTACTAGTAGGCCCCATATTCCTGCATGTATTTGTAACGGGTTACTCCAAACAAATGTTGTTAGAATGACCACTAATACTCCAACTATGAGGCCTGCTACAACACCTTCTTTAGTAACCCATTTTGTTCTAAGACCTAATACTACTCCTGGGAAGAACTGTACCATGCCGCTGTATGACATTAGCAATAATGCTACCAACAGTGTTGGCGCATATAGTTGTAGCAGTAGTGCAGCTATTGTAACTATGAAAACTAAGAACCTAGCTATCCATGCTGTTTGAATATCTGTTGCTTTAGGCCAGAAACCTCTCTGCACAATGTTTCTAGCAATTATTCCTGCAGATGCTTGAATCAAACCAGCACCTGTAGATATTGCTGCAGCAGCTCCACCTGCACCTACAAGACCTACAACCCATGCTGGGAACAAGTCTCTAACAGTCCACATAACTGCCCAGTCTGGGTTTGCAAGTTCAGGATACATTAGGACAGCGTAAAGGCCTATGAGAACTATTGGGAAGGCTAAAACAGAATACCAGGACATCCAAGCACACGATCTCATAATGGTTCTCTCATCCTTTGCAGCATAAGCTCTCATAGTTAAATGCGGGAACATCCAGAAACCTAGTGTACATAGTAGTAGTGTTGACATATACCATGGAATACCATGAATTCCCGCAGCTCCAGGCAATGTTAAGTGTTGCGGACTAACCGTTTCTAATTGTCTAAACATTTGCTCTATTCCACCAAATGTTATAAAGGGGACTGAAAGTAGCGCTATAGCTATTATCCACATTAGTATTCCCTGAAGCACATTTGTCCATGCAACACCTCTAATTCCTCCTATGAAAATGAATATTGCTACAAGAATGAATGCTATTATCATCGCCGTTGTTCTTTCAATTGCTCCGTAGCTTGCAAGCTCAATGATAATGCCTGTAGCACCTATTTGTAACTGAATGTATGGTACGAAAAACACAACACCAATGATGGCTACTAAAACACCTAGCCATTTGCTTTCATAACGTGCAACAAAATAGTCCGGCTGTGTTACTAATTTAAGCTTCCTAGCTATCCTATTGTAATATGGTGTTAACATGAAGCCTGTAGAATATGCTGTAACGAAGTATGCTAAAGCATATAGAATTGGTGCTCCAAACTTATAAGCCCATCCAGCTAACCCTAGGAACGTAAAGCCACTATAAATCTCAGCTGCTAAGGCGAAGTAAATTACTATGAATGATAATCCTCTGCTAGCTACGAACCACTCTTCTAAACTGAATTTCTTAAGAATACCTGCCATAATAGCTACTACTGTTGATATAGCGATCCAGCCGAAAATTATTCCTAAAGCTAATGTTCCTTGAGCAGCTACTTCCATGGCTCATTACACCTTAATCTTGCCTATTCTAATGAGGTAAGCTAGCGTTAGGAATATTGGGCCTATTATTAGCCATAGTAGATGCCAGAAGAAAATGAACGGCATTCCAGCAACGTATGGTTCGACTCTGTTTACTGCTGGAGCTCCTAAGATCATAACGACTGGCGCTATTAATGCTAAGTAAAATGCGTATTTTTCTCTTTTCTTAGCTTCAGCACCGGACATAATTACACCTAAGGAGAAATAATGCTAAACCAATCAGCCTTAATTACATCTTCATCATGAAAGTATTTAAGATGTATATAGAACATATACAATAACTAAATAACTTGTTTGTGTTCGAAAAATATGGTATAATGAATTTGCCGCTACGTTATTGTTTTAAGAGCTTCATTATTGCTGAAATATACGCCTTACTCACTATGGGTATTTTGTCTAGTTCTATGTATTCATTAGCTACATGTGCTTGCGATAGGTTTCCGGGACCGTAAGTTAATGTTTCAACGCCTTTTTCAACGAAAAATCTTGCATCGAGGAATCCTGTTGATAATGTTAGTTTAGGTTCTTTACCGATAACCTCTTTAACGGCCTCCTTCATAGCTAATGCGAGCTTTGATTCAGGACTTATTGCGGCAGGCTTAGCTTTAAAGAGAACTTTGAACTCTGCTTTTAATTCAGGATCTTCCTTTTTAGCTTCTTCTATTATCTCTTCTACTTCCCTTACTACGTTTTCAAAGTTTTCTTCCGGAAGAACTCTTCTATCGAATTGGAAAACTACTTTGTCAGGTACAACATTTATTTTAACTCCTCCTTTTACTATACTTCCGAGAACTATAGTTGCCTTTTTACCTTCGGGAATATCTGTTTCATACTTTGTCACTTTACTCTCAACTTTATGTTTTAGTTGCTCTATTAGCCTATTTGCTAATTTAACTGCCTTCTCGAAAGCGTTAACACCTAACCATGGGGTGCTTGCATGAGCTGTTTTTCCATAAACTACTATTTCTCCCCAAAGCGTTCCTTTATGACCTATCCATATTCTATCGTAACCTGATGGTTCAGCTATGATACAGTAGTTTGGTTTTACAAGCCCTGCTTCTAGCATGTAATTTGCTCCACACATACCTCCTATTTCTTCATCCGGAGTCATCGAAACCTCTAATGTCCCGTTAATTTCAGCTCCAGATTCGATAAGAGCTCTAATTGCAGTTAATACTGAAACTATTCCTCCTTTCATGTCCGAAGCTCCACGTCCATAGAGTTTCCCGTCAGCTTCAACAGGTTTGAATGGATTGGTTTTCCAGCCTGACCCTGGAGGAACAACATCATAGTGTCCATTAAAATGTAGTACAGTTTCACCGCTTCCCTTAAGCCTTCCTAGGAGGATGTATCTTGGGTAATCTTTCATTTCGGGAATATGCTTCTCTAAATAATCCCTAGGAACCTCTACAACATTAACTTCCATACCTAACTCCTTAAGTACTTCCTTACCGTAGTTGACAAATTCTTTATAGTTTTCACCTGGAGGTACGACTGTAGCTATTGAAACCATATCCTTTAAGAGTTTAACATAGTATTCACGTAACTCATCTATCTTTTTCAGAATATTCTTCATGACAGAAATGACCTCTCAAGCTGGTTCAAGAGAAGTACTGTATTAATGACTTATATAGCCAACATGAAACATAGACAATGACATTATTTATGGAGGATTCTATGTGGAAGGATGTGTTTTGGCGCCGGGGGCGGGATTTGAACCCGCGCGGGGTTTCCCCCACCGGCTTTCTACGGTGGAGATGCCTTAGCAGGCCGGCGCCCTACCAGGCTAGGCGACCCCGGCTCGATCTATTTCTTTATGTTTTCTGGTTTTAGTTTTTTACGTTAAATCCATTTTTTCCTTCTAAAATAAATTATTTGAACTATGGCTATTAATGCCATTACTGTTAGTACTATGTAGTAGCCGAGTGGATGATATAATTCTGGCATGTATTTAAAGTTCATACCGTAAATGCTTGCTATAAGTGTTAGCGGTAAAAATATTGAGGATATAACTGTTAGTTTCTGAACAACCTTATTTGTTTTATCGCTTAAAACTATGTAGTTGAATTGCACTAGTGTCATTAGTCTTTCATGGAGTTTTTCTAGATGTTCTACAAGTGAAGATGATTCCTCAATTACTGCTTCTCTAATATTGATTATTTGGCTTGCCCTACTTATGAATGTCCTAAGCATTATTGCTTGTCTACGTATTTTCCTTAACCTTCTAAAAACATTGAATAAGTTCTTCGTTTCATAAGTTTTAGCT
Source organism: uncultured Desulfurococcales archaeon (assembly GCA_964526225.1). GTDB lineage: Archaea > Thermoproteota > Thermoprotei_A > EX4484-217-1 > EX4484-217-1 > DRYM01. The sequence continues at coordinate 13,019 of CAZGLL010000017.1, forward strand.
AAAGCTTCTTCTAATGCGTCGAGTTCTATTTCTAAACTATTAAGTTCATCAAACATGTCGTTAATTATTGAAAATAAGAGTTCATCTATAATAGCATATAAACTTAAGAGTTTCTTTTCTTCGCATAGTTTAACTATTTTTTCAATGTAGCTTAAAGAGCTTTCAGAACCCCATGTCGCAATTGTGTTTTTACTTACAATAACATACATGTTTAGTCCCATTTTAGGTATGGGTAATGTAAATGTTTTTTCTAAAACATTTTCGAGAACACCTAAGTTTTCCCTTAAAATTTTAGGGTACACTTTCTCTGAGGAAACCACATGAATCCATAGGGGTTTTTTAAAGCAAACGTCAGGATTCTTTGAAATATATGGTTTCTCCTCGTCCTTAGCCAAACATATAATGTTCAAGCTTAAGCACCATTGCATGAAGAAGGGGCACGCGGCCCCCGCCACCTAAGCGGAACCAACCCTAAGTTGCCCACCGTAGAGGATCTCAACCCCGTAAACCCATGAACGTTGGCGTCCGGGGTTAGGTTGCTCCCTTCCGGGCCTAGCCAGGTTCCCCCGGCAAAGGCGGTACCAACCCGCCCTCCAGCGGACGGTCCGCCACCGCCAACCCCATGGGGCGGAGTTTCATCGCCCCCTACGGTAGTGCTTAGGATTGGCTCCGCCCGGTGACGGGTTACTGGCCCCCGCATATCGCCCGTTTCGGGTTACGAGGGAGGACGAGCCCCTCGGCCCTACCCGCGTGCCCCTTAAAAATATTGCTTCTGAAATATATATTTTCAAGGGTTCTCCTCCTTATATGATTTTATATGAATGCATATTAATTGTCATCGGTTCATCCTTGGGAAGCCCACCCTTCGGTTGGGTTTCATCCGTCATTGGGTGGGTGCCCCACGACCTAGGGCGTGGGGCTATAGCTTGGAGTGCTCTGAGGTAGATGTTTATAGCTCCAATAGTATCTCTATCAGCTATGAATCTGCATTTTCTACAAATCGCTAGTCTATGGTTATAGGATAGTTTTGTTCCACATCTCGGGCATGTTGATGATGTGTTTCTCGGGTCTATGAATAATATAGGTACGTTGTATTCTATTGCCTTAGTGATAATCGCATGTTGTAGTCTCCCATAAGCAAAACGTGAAAGCTTATCAGCTAGTGTCTTAGATTTCCGTGAAGAGTTGAACCACAGCTTCTCAAGGTCTTCGAGGACTATGATGCTTCCTGCTTTCCTTGCTTTAAGGACTATATACTTAGCAAGCCTTCTACACCAATCAACAACAATGTTCTTGCTTCTTCTATGTAGTGCTCTGATTATCTCCAGCCATTTCTCGTTCCTTCTCCAAGCATAGCTATGACGCTTCTGAACATCTTCAGCAAGGTATTTGAGATGAAGTGCTTCAGTGAACCTAGTTACAATCCTCCTAATCCTTCTACCGTCGTAGACAACCACTTTCTTCGGGTTTAGGTCTAGAGAAATCATGTTTCTCGGTTTATATGGTTCGTAATCCCATCTAAAAGGTATCGATATCCATATCCTCCCTTGCTTATCAATGCTTACAATTACCTCATACCACTTCCTCCCTATGAACTTTCTGATATAGTTCCTGTTATGAAGCAGCTTTATCTTGAACTCTTTGTTTCTCAGTTTCAGAATTGCTAGCTGGTTCTCTAGGTCTACTCTAGCATCGTACTAGTCTAGTCTAGCAGAAAGCTTCTTTAGAACTGGCTTCCTACCACCGTTTCTCCTAGCAAGGTAAAGTTCTTCCCGAAGCTCTTCTAGAGAACCATCTACTAACTTACCTTGTGTCTTGAGTGTTAGCATATATTCTCCTCGGGGAACCACCCTAACAAGGGTGGTCGACCCCCTCATCGGAGACACCGAATGTTATTAGTGAATATAACTGTATATAAACTTATTGCTTTTCTGATAGTAGTTCCTCTATATCTATTGGTAGTGTTTCCTGTAGGAATTTTTTGTTGTGCTCTACAGGTTTCTTTATTTTATGGCTTCGCTTACCATAGATTTTACCGGCAAACGAAACTATTATTGCTAAGAAATCCTCTACTAGTTCTTCTAGAGGTTCTTTCTCCTCATGCAATACCTCCTCTATTTTCACACCGTGTTTCTCGAAGAAGAATTGCAGATATTTGAACCCGAATCTTGTTAGTCTATCACGATAAGTTATGAGAACTACATCCACTCTTTTCTCAACAACCATCTTTAGCAACTTCTTTAACCCTCTTCGTTCCTCCTTTAACCCGCTACCTACATCCGTTATAATGTCTACTATGATGTATCCTCGTTCATTAGCATACTTCTTCAGTAACTCTACCTGTCTATCGAGATCTCCTTGCTCCTTCTGCTTCACAGAGCTTACACGAGCATAGATAACAGACCTAACTCTTCTCCTCTCCTTTTCTTCTCCCTTCAACTTCTCAATCTCGCTACGAGGTATGAGGTATCTACCACTAGGACTTCTAACAGCATTAACTCTCCCTTCACGTATCCATCTCCACAAGGTAATGTATGATACACCAAGAATCCTACAAGCATCACGAGGACTAAGAAACTCCTTCAACGCTTACACCATCAAAACATATAAAAATATATACAAACATATAAAATTTGCTACGGCACATATAGCATAACCGAGAAAACCATGTTCACGAGAAGTATTGTGAGAAGAAATCCTTGAATAGCTTTAGATACGAGTGCTCCGTTTCTTCTAAGCTTCAATTTTAAAACTTCATCTAGTGCTTTACCACCATCGGTTATGAAAATAGGTATCGCGTTGATTGCTGCTAATCCTAAATTAATCGCGAAAGACCATATAAGAAATGTTTGAGCGAAATATCCTATTCTAGCTTCCAAAACACCTTTAGGCTTCATGATAATGTATGGGTATAGGTAAACACCTATAGGGTCTCTAGTGCTATTTCTAACAACAACTACATCCACTACTTTATCTGGTTTTTTCGAATCCATTAGTTTCAGCACAAGAGTTTTCCCTTTAAGCTTAAACTCTGAGAGAATATCGTTAAGTTTTTGAGGATTAAAGAGGAGTGTTAAAACATTAACTTTATCTCTAAAGAATGTTCCATTTATAGCTACAATAACCATGTTCTCAGTAATATTAGCTTCTTTTGCTGCAGAATTTTCCACAACGCCAGCTATGTAAAGTCCAGGGTATAGGTTAAAAAACATAGGCAGTAGTAAAGCGAAAAGCACTATAGAAACTATAGCTAATCCGACATTGCCAGAAACGCCAGCTGAAAGAATCCTAAGCTTACTTCTCAATCTTAATTTCTCAAAATCTTTTTCCTCAAGTTCAACAAATGGTGCAAGAATTATAGTTATTAGTGCTAATCCAGCACTTTTAATCCTAGATCCTTCAATTAAGCTAACTAACGCATGCATTCCTTCATGAACAAGCGCCGCTAAAGCTATTACAGCCAATATCATTGGAAGATTAGCTAGCGAAATCGTTACCCCCGGAATTAACGGTACAACAGGTGTTACGACACCTTTAGTTGGTGCTTGGGCCGCCCCTACAGCCCTAACTATTCCGAATATGTTTTCAAAAAGAATCTTTAACCCTAAGAATAAGCTACCAATCATTATGAGAACTAAGGCGTCAAGCACATAACCGTATTTCCTAATTCTTTTAAATGATGCCTTAGAGGGAACTATTTCTTTCCTAAAAATCCTCCATACAATAGTTATTCCGGAAACTTCCACTCCAGCTTTCTTGAATTTATCTTTATATGTATTGTAAAGCAAATTAATGGCTGCTATGAAAATAACATACCCTATCAGTACATTAACTATTTCATTTGGCATTACACTCAAGCCTTCAGTTAAGAAAGCGTGTAGAGATAAATAATAGTTACTCATTAACTTCGTAAGAGAAGCAGTGGAGAAGCAATGGTTAAAGAGAAAGTCGTTAGAGTAGGCGATAGAGTCGAAGTAGTTTATGAACCTAAAAGATGGAAAATACTAGTTGAGAAAAGGAAGGAAGCTCTAAAAATCATGGAAGCTCTTTCAAAGTTTGGTTTAAACCCCATAATTCATGGAAGCATAGCTAGAGGTGATGTCAAAGAAACAAGCGACATAGATGTTGTAGTACCGTACGTTGTTCCCTCTTATAAAGTAGAGCTAGCTTTAGAAGCTATAGGGTATAAGCCTTTTAAGAGAATTATTGTGCAAGCAACACCGCAACATGCCTTAAAAGCATACATCATACTTGACGAGTTCGAAACCAAAGTAGTATCTTTTCCTTTAGTTAAACTTTCAAGAAGAGAATATGAATTCTACAGATTTGGGGGAATGCTGGAATTCGAAGATTTAAAAAGAAACATTATGAAGAGAGTGCCGGGAGTAGATAAGAGACTAATGCTTATCAAACCTACGGAGAGAGGTCATGTAGAGGAGCCGATAATAGGTAAGGAAGTAGAAGTTGCTAGTCTTCTCAAGGTCTCCATAGATGTTGTAGAGGAAAGGGTGAGAGTTCTCACTAGAAGAGATAAGCTTGGAAGGACAGGCGTTTTTATAAAGTACGAGCTAAAACCCGGTGAAACATTCGAGGAAGCTTTAGACTCTTTATTAAAGAGTAACCCCTATGTTAGGAGGATTTTTTATGAAAGAATGTAGAGTCATTAAAGATGGTCTTTTTGGATCAAAATATGTAGAAGACTTACCGTTAGGATGTAAGCTATGTTATCAAGGCGCTAAAGCAGTGATTTTCATAACAGGAGTATGTTATGAAAAATGCTACTACTGCCCTATAAGTTCTGAAAGAAAAAATAAGGATGTTATTTACGTTAATGAAGTTAAAATATCTTCACCTAGCGATATTTTAGAAGAAATATATGAAATGAAGGCTTTAGGAGCAAGCATTACTGGAGGAGAACCTCTATTATTTCCTCAAAGAGTTGTTGAAACAATAGATTTACTCAAAAGTGTTTTTGGAGAAAAATTTCACATACATCTTTACACTATAGGTAAGCATATATCTAAAGATATCATAACGAAACTTTACAATGAAGGGCTTGACGAAATAAGGTTCCACGTTAGAGACTTTAGAGTTTTCAAGAATATAGAATTAGCGTTAAAGTATACAGATATCGACGTGGGTATTGAAGTGCCTCTAATACCTGGTTTCAGAGGCTTCTACATTAAGCTTCTAAAGGAAGCTGAAAGGTTAGGGATTAAATTCGTCAATTTTAATGAAATGGAATTTACTGAAAGCAATGCTGAAGAACTTAGAATGAGAGGTTTTAAGCTTAAAAAGGGTTCTTACGTTGCTGTTGAAGATAGCGAGAAGGAGGCATTAGAATTACTTAAGTGGGCTTCATGCAACATAAATAGTGTTTTAGTTCATTACTGTAGCGTAGCTTACAAGGATCTTGTACAAACGAAAAGAAGACTTCTAAGAAAGGCTAAGGAAATTGCTAAGCCGTTCGACGAAATAACAGATGAAGGACTAATAAGGAGGGTTCAAATAATAATTCCCAAAGAAAACTATGATTCTACCATACATAGTAGAATAGTTGCTTTAGAAAGAAAATTTCCCATAGACATTATTGTTGAGCAAGACAAAATTGTACTAAACGTTTCTCCAAAACATACAAGACAGATACTTGCTGAAATAGGTAAAGCAAGTATTAAGAATTACGAAGCCTTCATTATTGAAAAGTACCCGGTAAGAAAAGACATTGTTAAGAACATTATTCCTCTTTCCTTCTAATGGGGAATCTTAAGAGCGCAGCAATACCGCCTAATTGTTTAAGCTGAACCCCCGCTTCTTGATGTAAGCTGTACATTTTTATCTTTCCGCTGAACGTTTCCAGAGACTCCATTATTTCCTCGAACCTTTCGATTTCATTAGCAACCATGTTTTTTAGTGTTTCATCTAGAACAAGCAGATACTCTATTGCCCCTACTTTAGCTGCTTCATAAACTTCTTCTAAACCTAAAGCGACAGTGTTTTCATTTAGTGAAAGTCTCTTCATAAGCTCTGAAAAGAGCTTCTCCTTTTCTGCAACACCTAGGTTCTTAATTATGTCCTCAATAGCTTTCGACTTTACAACTTCACTTACACCTTTAACTCCTCCTGTAGAACAGTGAACTGTAGCAATGTTTATTTTAACATTCACTTTTCTCATGTATTCCTTAATAGCTTCAGCTAATTGTTTCTTAAGAAAACCTGGGCTAGCAATGACTAGAGTTTCTATGTTTTCTCTTGTAATAGTATTAACAATTTTTTCTGCAAGTTCTTTAAGTCTTTCAACGAACTTTGTTTCTCTTAAACTATCGTGTTTGCCGGGAAACCTTGTCGCTTCAGTAAAGAGAATTTTTACACCGTAATCCCTTAATTCCCCCAAGGCTACTTCGTCATAGTCTAAAGCTACAATGCCTACTCTTTCCCTAAGCTTACGTGTTGGAAGGAGCTTTTCTATAAGAAACTTAGAAATACCTTTTTCCTTAACTATGGTTATTTCAGAACCTATGCCTACTGAAAGGGTATGGTAATGACCTTTTAAGCCAAATTCCTCAGGGCCTTCAACAATTATTCCACGAATTCTTAATTTATTAGTGAATGGCTCATATTCTGTAGCTTCAACTTTCACCCCAAGGTACATAGGTATTCTCTTACTTCCCTTACCGCTTCGTGTCGTGCCTTTAGGTTTCACCTCCCTTGTCGTAAGTGAGAAAACGATATCTCCTTTGGCGACTATGGTGTTAAGTAACCATAAATCTTCATCATCCTCTACTTTAACTTTTAATATTCCTTTTCTAGGGTCTACTGTAATCACATGCACGCTTAGTTACACCACGTACTCAAAGCTATGTGTTGCTAACTACTTAATAAAGCGTAACTAGAAAGAAATTATGGATGCGGGACTGCCAAAGCCATGGCAAAGATAAGGGAGATTAAGGAGGAAGATTTAAACGAAGTTTACGAAATAGAAAAGTTATCATTTAAAGAGCCCTATCCTAAAGCTCTACTTTTAATATACTCTAAAATATGTAAGGAAACTTTCCTTGTAATTGAAAACGGCTTCGGAAAAATTAGAGGTTACATTATAGGGTTGATTAGGTGGAATATTTTAGGACATATAATATCCTTAGCTATACATCCTAAGCATAGAAGGAAAGGTTATGCTAAATTACTTATAGGAGAGCTTCTTCGAAAATTCAAAACCAATGGTGTAAAGGTTGTAAGGTTGGAAGTCAGAGTTTCTAATAAGCCAGCGATTAACCTTTATTCTAAAATGGGTTTTAAAATCGCATATACTTTAAAAAACTTCTATCTTGATGGAGAAGACGCATATGTGATGTATAAGATTTTAGATTAGCCATGTCCAGTTGGAGTTAAGTACGTTAATGTATAAAGACTATTATGTGGAAGTAGAGGGTGAGCTTGATTTTGGCTAAGATTAGGTTCTGGTTGCTTGACATAACGTATCAGGTTGTTGGTAGAGAACCGCAAATTCTAATTTGGGGAATAACGGAGGATAATAGGAGAGTTCTTTTAATAGATAGAAGCTTTAGACCATACTTCTACGTTCTACCTAGGGAAGGAGCGGATATTTCTAAGCTTAAATCGAAAATTAAAGCCTTATCGGTAGCTAGATCACCTATAACTTCTGTTGAAGAAGTATCTAAAAAGTACTTTGGAAAACCAGTTAAGGTTCTTAAGGTGGTTACTGTAATTCCTGACCAAGTACCTAAGTATAGGGAGGAAATAAAGAAGTTTCCTGAAGTTAAGGAGGTTTTAGAAGCTGACATAAGGTTCTCTATGAGATATCTCATAGATTACCAACTCAAACCTTCATCATGGCATGAAGCTGAGGTTGTTAAATACGATAAGAAAACGAATATTAGGGTTGATGAAGTATATTATGTAAAACCCCCGATAAAGCCCATAAATATAATTAAGGAGCCTCCGCTAAGAAAATTAGCCTTTGACATAGAATGCTATAATCCTAGAGGTTCACCTAGCCCTGAAAGAGACCCTGTAATAATAGTGTCTACTTATTCAAGTAGTGAAGGATTGAAGCAGTTCGTAGCTAAGAACCATGACGACAAAGGGGTTCTTGAATCATTTGTTAAATATGTTCAAGAACAAGACCCAGACATAATAATAGGGTATAATAGTAATAGGTTTGATTGGCCATACCTTATAGAGAGAGGTAAGAGATTAGGTATTAAGATTAACGTTGGAAGAACCGGTGCTGAACCTAATCCAAGCGTTTACGGACATATATCTGTTATGGGTAGGGCTAATGTTGATCTCTATGATTTCGCCGAGGAAGTTTATGAAGTTAAGGTCAAGACCCTTGAGAACATAGCTGATTACTTAGGCGTTATGCCCAAGAACAAGAGAGTACTTATTGAATGGTATGAAATGCCCAAATACTGGGATGATCCATCAAAAAGACCTCTATTCTTAAAGTATGGTGCTGACGACGTTATTTCAACATATGGTTTAGGTGAAAAGTTCTTACCTTTCGCAATACAGCTATCAAGTATAACAGGGCTTCCTTTAGATCAAGTAGGAGCTGCATCGGTAGGGTACCGTGTTGAATGGTATCTTATGAGAGAAGCCTACTTAGCCAACGAACTTATTCCAAATAGGGTTGAAAGACCCTATGAGTCATACAGGGGAGCAATAGTTCTAGAACCTAAGAAAGGAGTTCATGAAAACATAGCTGTTTTAGACTTTTCATCAATGTATCCCAACATAATGATTAAATACAATATCTCTCCGGACACCTACATTCCGCCTGATGAGGAAGAGCCTCCTGAGGGTGCTTGGGTAGCCCCGGAGATAGGGCATAGGTTTAGGAAGGAACCTCCAGGATTCTTTAAGAGAGTTCTAGAAACCTTACTTAAGCTTAGGAAGCAAGTTAGGGAGGGAATGAAAAAGTACAGTCCAGAATCGCCAGAGTACAGAATTCTTGATGAAAGACAAAAAGCTCTAAAGGTATTAGCGAATGCAATGTACGGTTACCAAGGATGGGTTGGAGCTAGATGGTATTGTAAACCAGCAGCTGAAGCGACAACTGCTTGGGGTAGGCAAACGATAAAGAAAGCTATGGAGTTTGCTAGAAAATTAGGGTTAGAAGTCATATATGGCGATACCGATAGCATTTTCGTAAAGTACGATAAGGAAAAAGTTGAGAAACTAATCAAAATGGTTCAGGAAGAGCTTGGTTTTGAAATAAAAATAGACAAAATATATGTTAGAGTATTCTTCACGGAAGCTAAGAAGAGATATGCAGGGCTTCTTCCCGATGGAAGAATAGATATCGTAGGATTTGAAGCCGTAAGGGGAGATTGGGCCGATATTGCTAAGGAAGTTCAGGAAAAAGTTATGGAAATAATACTGAAGGAAGGTAGCGTCGATAAAGCTGTTGAATACGTCAGAAAAGTCATAAGGGATCTTAGAGAAGGAAAAATACCCATAAGTAAATTGATAATATGGAAAACCATCTCTAAGAAACTTGAAGAATATGAAGTAGAAGCACCGCATGTTGCCGTAGCTAAGAAAATGGTGGAAATGGGCTTAAAAGTTTCTGTAGGTATGAAAATAGGGTACGTCATAACTAAGGGTTCAGGGAGGTTAGCTGATAAAGCGGTGCCGTATTTTGCAGCTAAAATTGAAGATATTGACGCAAACTATTACATTGAAAAGCAAGTTATACCTGCTGTTGCGAGAGTTCTTGCATATTTTGGTATTACAGAAAAGGAGCTTAAAGCAACAACAGTTAAATCGCAAAGAACACTTTTTGACTTCTTCCGTTAGGTGAAATACTCTATGATTAAAATTCCCGATAAGCTTAGAGAAGATGTGTTGAAAGCTAAGAGGAAAATTGAAGAACATAGCGAGATAACTTTAGTACATCACGATGATGCTGACGGCATATGTTCTGCTGCTTTGACCATGCTAGGCGTAGGGTTGGGTAGAAGAATACGTAGAATATGTTTAGAAAAGCTCTTTCCGGAAGCAATTAGGCTAATACATATGCACCAAAAAAGTAATGAGCTTGTAATATATGTTGATCTAGGATCCCCTCATGTGAAAACTATCTCTAAAAATCTGGGTAGAGGCTCAGTATTAGTAATTGATCACCATGACCCGGAAGAAGTCGATGATGAAAGAATAGTGCATATAAATCCCGAACTTTACGGGTTTAAAGGTGAAACTGATGCTTCAGCGTCAACAATGGTTTATGTCACTTTTAAGCTTATGGGTAAAAACATTCTAGAACATGCATTCTTAGCGATTATAGGGTCTGCGGAAATTCCCAGACGTTTAAGAGGGCTTAATGAAATACCTTTAAAGGACTCTGAAACAACAGGCAGAGTTCGAAAATACGTTTCGAAAACTAGCGAAAAATATTATGTTGACTTTTACGGATTAAGAAAACCTCATTACATAATCTCCTCAATAATCACTACAATTTCAAGCATAGGTTATTATAGAGAAGGACCGAAGTATGCTGTTAAAGCATGTTTTGACGGATTAACTAAGGAGATAATGAAATTCTATGATGAAATGATGGAGCTTAAGAAGGAGCTCTTCGGAAAAGCTTTAAGTAAAATACGTAATGAGGGCTTGAGAAAGACAAAGTATGTTCAATGGTTTAATGTTGGGAAACTATTTTATAACGTAGGTGTTAAAACTATAGGGCTCTTTACTTCTCAGCTAAGATATAAGAGCCTTGTTGATTTAGATAAGTACATTTTAGGATTTATGGAAATGAACCCTGAAATTCCTGGTCTCGGAAAATTACCAGGACAACTACTTAAGGTTTCTGGAAGAGTTCCCCCACCTCTTGAAGAAAAGATTCGTAAGGGAGAAATGCCAAGCATAGCTGATGTAATGGTTAAAGCTGCTGAATATGTAGGAGGGTTTGCTGACGGACATATGTTTGCTTCCTCAGGTATAATAAAGAAGGAATATATTGAAAGATTTGTGGAGGAATTCGATAAAATAGTTAGTGAAAAAATAGGGAAGAAAGGTATTTTAAAATACTTCACTTAATCTCATCAAAGGAGTATATGTGCATGTCCACTGGCCTCTTCATGAGCCCGCCTATTCTCGCTCCAATAATTATCTTAGCGTTTTTGCTTGCAGCTACATCCACAAGTCTCTGAGTAATTACTCCGTCAAAAACTATTGAGTAAATGTCTTCATTTAGCTTTGAAATTTCATCAACAAGTTTTGCTACTGGAATCTCCTTAATTAGGTTCCAGTTTTTATCGTAAATTTTAGCTTGTAATGTACCGATAAGATTCTTAATGTCTTCTTGTACATGTTGGGGAAGAGCTATATGTACACGGGGTTCCTTTCTAACCTCAGTTCTAGACTTCTTCTCCTCATGAGCTCTTCTCTGCACAGCATGTTTCTCATGTTCAGCTTTTGCTTTTCTTTCCCTATCTGTAAGATACTGCTCTACCGGAACAGCATTCTTTAACGCTTTTGCTATTTCCTTTCCTGTAAGTTCTTCAACCTCTTTTCCTGGAGGAGCTCTAGCAATGTAATCTATATCTGCAAACCTAAGCAACTCTTTAAGTATTAAGTCTCCTCCTCTATCCCCATCTAGGAAGGCTATTGTTGTTTTCTCTTTACTCAATTTTATTATTGTTTCAGGTATTTTTGTTCCAGCACCTTCTATTGCGATTACGTTCCTATAACCGTATTTTAACAGGTTTATTACGTCGGCTCTTCCTTCAACAATTATTATTGTATCTGCTTTGTCGACATCGGGTCCTGCAGGCAATCCTTCAAGTCCGTACTTTATTATTTCAGCGCTTCTCACATCCTTAACTATTTGATCCATTATTTCTTTAATGTCGACGCCTTTTTCATGTATCATTTTCTGAAGTATTTCCTTAGCTCTGTTTATGACTTTCTTTATTTTTTCAACTCTTAAATCAACTATTTCTTCAACCATAATTTTTGCGGGATAAGGACCTACTCTATCTACAGCTTCTAGTAATGCTGCGAGAAGTGCTGTTTCAACTCTATCTAGATTTGAGGGAACAATAACTTCTCCTATGCTTCTAGAACCTGCCGTTTTCAACTCAACCTGTATTCTCCCTATTCTTCCCTTATCCTGAAGTTCCCTGAGGTCATATTCTTCCCCCAAAAGGCCTTCTGTTTGGCCGAAAATCGCACCTATTACGTCAGGTTTTTCAACTATTCCATCGACTTCTATTTTTGCCTTAATTAGGTACTTCATTCTCCTATTTCACCTTGTAATACGTGTTTTAAGCATGAAGTTAAGGAGCTCATGTGCTTCCCTATTTGTTTCGAAATACTTTCTTACGGGTTCAAGGTATTTTATGAGTGCATCAGCTACTGCATTTTTCAAGTCTAGAGGGTGTAGTTTACCCTCTTTATATAGTTTTTCAAGCTCATTGTAACTGTAAATGTCTAGTGGTTCACCATATTTTTCAGGTCTTTCAACGTGTAGGACGAATTTTTCGTTAGTAAATAAAATGTATTTTGCTATTTCAACTACCGGGTTGTAGTCAACTATTCTCGGAGGACAATATGCTTTTCTTATCTTCATCCTTATTGCATCCGGATCATCATGTATGAAAATTGCAGAGTATGGTTTAGATTTACTCATTTTAGCTGATAGAAAGCCCTCCCTTCCAAACTCCATTCTCTGTATTCCTTGAAGCCCTGTAAGTAGTGGTGTATGAATTGCTATTGGTTTTTCTATCTTGAGTTTTTCAGCAACATCCCTAGCTAGCATGTGTGCTTTCCTTTGATCCATTCCCCCCAAAGCTATGTTTACTTTAAGATAGAATATGTCGGCAACTTGCATTGGAGGGTAAATAAGTTTTGAAAAGTCTAGTTCAGCTTCGTCTTCTCTCCTACCCATTATGGTTAATGCTCTCTTAATTCTAGCTAAACTAGCGTTCTTAGCCACCTTAATTACAAGCATCCAGTAGTTCTTATCTGATGCTAGATCTTCAGCATCTACAACCTTTACCTTGTCTATATCTACTCCTAATGCTCTAAGTGAATGCTCGACATATTTGGCACATTTTCTTATGTTCTCCATTATCCCTCCAAGTTTATCATTTATCATAGCGTGCCATGTTGCCTCTAGCAGTATTGTTTCAACATCTGCCTTTATGAAGTCCTTAAACTTATTCGCCCAAATAATCCATCCTATATGAAAAAGCCCGCTTGGTTCAAAACCTAAATATGCTCTAAGCTTTTCACCACGCTCTATTTTCATTTTAAGTTCATCGACAGTTACTACTTCGCTTACGTTCCTAGTAATGAGCCTCAGTTTCTCTTCAACATCCACTTAAACCACCCTCGGCTAGGGGACCGTTTAGCCGCTGTCCCCCGCCGCTAACACTCATCTTCACTGACGGCTTGGTAGCCGCCTCTGATGAGCTCTTCTCGGCGGGAGCGGGGTTGTCGCGGCTAAACGGTCTTTCCCTATCTCTTCCTAGTTTCATTCCACATATTTGTTATATTTATTTCGAAAACAGCTACTGGATATTCTATTTCAAGTTTTTCAAGCAAGTATTCTGGATTAAGTTCCCCAACTATTCCTCTATGTTTTCCGTTAACGAATACTTTAGCTACTCTTCCCTTAAGGAAGATTTTTGGTGGAGAGTTTTCTTCTTCAAGACTAACACTAAATCCTAACGTTCTAAAGAGGGCATATAGTTGTGCTTGTATGTCTTCAAACCCAACCCTGTACGAGAGTATTGACGCTGCAATTTTTGTTTCACCAACTACTTCACCATTAACTACTTCAACTGTGTCCCCTATTTCGAAAACTTTTATGGGATGATCAGCATGTTGGTTTTGCTTTAGAAACTGAAGCATGTTAAGTAGAAGCGTAGGCCTTATGGTGTTGTATAATGGAGATATTGGATTCAAAATTTCTACTTGCCTATCTAAGTTTGTTCCTAAAAGCTCTGCTACCATGTTTCTCGAAGATAATGTGAACGTTAATATTTCCTGAAATCCCAAACCAGCCATTATCTCCCTTACTTTCCTAATAAACCTTGTTTTAACTAGTTCCTTACCTATAGTGAATGTTTTAGGTAGTTCAGGAATAAGTTCATTGTATCCATAAGCTATAGCTACATCCTCAACTACGTCAACTTTATGGAGAATATCCATTCTATACGGTGGAGCTTTAACCTTTATCACACCCTTTCCAACGCGTTCAACATTATATCTCATTCTCTCAAGAAGCTCTACTATTTCGTCATCACTAACGTTTAATCCCACATTAGATTTTATATAGTCTAGTTCAACGTTAAGTTCTGTTGTTAAAAGGAATGGTGTCTTATATGTTATTCCGACATCTTTTACAATAATTCTTCCTATTTCATTCGCTGTTTCAGCTAATGTAGTAACTATGATGTCCAAGGTTTTATTTACTAGGTACTTGTCGGTTCCTGTAACATCTATAAAGAGGTTCTTCGTTCCAACCTCGACCTTAGTATCTTCACTATTTAGTATTGTAGGTATTGAAAGTACTTGACCCTTATCCGTATGAAGTAAGGGGTATTCTCCAAAACCCTCTATGATGTGCTTGTATTTTCTTCCTTTCTCTGTTTTCTCAACAATTTCTTTGCCGCTCATTTCAACTGTTTCTCCTAATGGGACATATCTAATGTTTTCAGGTTTCTCCACTCTATAGACTATTTTCTTGGAATTTAATTTGTCAAGGTCGTAAAAGCCTATTGCAACTTTTCTCCTATCTCTGCCCAACGTCATATGTAGTTTTTCTTGAAAAAGAATGAGCTCTTCAAGTGCGTCTTGGTCGACATGGTATCCCTTAACTACGGCTACGGCAATGAATGGTCTTATACGCTTAACATTTTCATATACTGTAAGCGTAATGTCAGTATCGTAAACACTGTATTTAGGATATCCCTTTTCTAAACCAAGTATTCCCTTAAGCTCTCTAGCTAAACCCTCACTTATAAGGAGATCTAGCCTATCAGGTGTTACCTCAACCTCTAATGTTTCTTGATCAACTACTTCAGCTTCAACTTTTGTTCTAGAAAGCGCTTCAATAAGGTCCTGGTCTGAAGCTTCAACACCTAAAAGGTTTAGAAGCCTTCTCTTCTTAATTAGTGTAACAGGCATTTTCAATTACCTCATGAATACCTTTCTGCTTCTTAGGAAGTTTATGTCTTGGGAGTAAAGATCTCTTATATCGTCGATACCTAGGATAACCATGGCAACTCTGTCAACCCCTATACCCCATGCTGCTGTAGGATACTTTACCCCAAGCATTTCTAGAACCTCGGGTCTAAACATTCCTGCCCCGAAGCATTCAACCCATCCAACTCTTGGATGGTAAATGAAGCCTTCGACTGAAGGTTCTGTGAAGGGGAAGTATGATGGTTTGAATTTAACAGCTTCGATACCTAATTGTTTAAAGAATTCCTTCAAAATACCTAGCAAGTTTCTAAAATGAAGACCTCTATCCATAACTATTCCGTCTAACTGATGAAATTCCGGTAAATGCTTAGCATCTATTGTGTCGGGTCTGTAAACCTTACCTATTGTGAACATTTTTACAGGCGGTTCACGGTTTACGTAAAGGAACCTTGCTGAAACACTTGTTGTCTGAGTTCTTAGAATAAGTCTCTCAGAAACCTTTTTATCCCAAGCATATCTCCAGCCTCTAGAACCACTAGTACCTCCGGTTTCATGAACAATCTTTACTTTTTCTGCAACTTCTGTTTCAACAGGTTTCCTCTCAGGATACTTTAGCCTGAAAGTGTCATGAATTTCCCTTGCCGGATGGTCTTGGGGTTGGAAGAGAATATCGAAATTCCATAGTTCAACTTCAACTATTGGCCCTTCAGCTTCAGTGAAACCCATTGAAACAAGAATCTCCCTTATTTCGTTAAGGAACTCTACGTAGAAATGCTTTCTACCTGGATATATCTTGGGAGGTTCTGCCTTGACATCGTATGGTTTTATTTCCTTCTTAAGCCACTCCTTCCTCTTGATTATGTCGTGTGTGATTACGGTGATGTATTCTTTTTCCTCTTCTAGTAGTTTTAAGCCTTTATCAGTTATTTCGATAATGTATTCTTTCTTCTCAAGTTTTTCTACAAGCTTTCTAGAGACAAGTTCTTTTAGGACTCTTCTCTCTTCAGGTTTAAGTGATTCCAAACTAATTGTTTTTGCGACATATATTTTCCTTAAAAGTTTTTCTTCATCGAGTTCTGACGGCGACTTCTCATGTACGACTACTTTTCCTTTAACTATTTTGCCTAAACCCTTTTTCCTAAGCCATCCAAGCCCTATCTTTACCTCTTCCTGTGAAAGCCCTGTTGCACTTGATACTTCTTTTATCTCTAGTTCTCCGCCGCTTTCCCAAACTTTATGCGCTATTATTTTTTCTGGAAGCCCTTGTAATGCTCTTACTTCACCCTCCCTAGTTAATTTGAGATGTTCTATGGCTTTTTCATAGATATTAATAGCTTCTTTCTGTTTAAGACTCTCAATAAGTGCCATTATTGTGCTTCTCGGCAGTCCCGTTTCTCTTTCTAAAACGGTTATTGATGCTTTACCTTTCTTCCTTAGTGTTTGAAGTATTTTTCTTTCATTTTCGGAAAGCATTGTTTAAGCCTCCAATTCACCTGTTCTAAACCTATGGGCTGAAATAGGTCTTCCATATTGGTCTTTAACCATGGGTATAACCACTATTTCTAAGCTATTCAGCCCTTTCTTTTCTCTTAAAACATTTATCATTACAGCTCTCGGTAATGTTTCATCACTAACGACTATGTAATCTATTTTTCTCTTTTCCTCAAGAACTACATCGTATGGTCCAAATATTCCCACAACCTCATATGTTCTATTAGGGAACTTCTTTAAAATTACGTTATCAACATATGATGTTACGTTTAAAATTCTTATGTCGTATGGTTGTATTGCTTCACGACATATCTTATCTAGTTTAGTTAATGCTTCATCCCTAACAATACCTATTATTACGTGTTCAGCTATTTCGAATGCCTTAGAAAGCATTAGCTTATGTCCGCTATGTAGGTGGTCGAACGTTCCAGCTACAACAGCTACTTTACCTTTCGGGGTTGAAAATACCTATCACCACATTTACTATGTGTTGGAAGAGGATATATAAAAATGTTAGAGTTAGAATTCAAATGTTTGTCCAGGTTCTAGAACAACAACTTGTACCGGGTATATTCTTTGAACGTATTTTATGAATTCCTCGGGTGTTCCCTTAATTGCGGGGAATGTTCCGTAATGCATTGGGATAACAACTTTAGGCTTAATTAGTTTTACAGCATGTGCTGCTTCATAGGGTCCCATGGTATACCATCCGCCAATTGGTAGCATTGCTATGTCTGGCTTGTAAAGTTCTCCGATTAACTGCATACCCATGAAGATTCCTGTATCTCCAGCGTGATATATTGTTGCTTCTTTACCTTTCACTACGAAACCTACGGGAGAACCATGGGCTGAACTATGTAGTGCTGGAACGAGGGCAACACTTATTCCTCCTATGTCCGAAAGCCCACCGATATTCAAATCAATACATTCCGCCTTTGCCCCTTCATTCTTAATGGCTTGGCATAGATCGAATATTGCAACAATTTTTGCCCCGGTTTTCTCAGCTATTTCTACAGCATTCCCTAAGTGATCTCCATGGTCATGCGTAACAAATATGAAATCAGCTTTAGATATATCGCTAACCTTTATAGGTGATTTTGGATTTTCAATCCATGGGTCAAAGTATAATCTTAAGCCATCAAGTTCTACTTCGAAAGCCGCATGCCCTAACCATTTAATGTAGCCCATGTTTCCACCGAAACTAGATAGTTTCGTGAATGCTAAAATAAGTTTTTATTTTATATTTCAACATTTGATAAAAGGGATGAGTAATGCTGAATGATGACGCATATGATAAAATTCTGAGAGCTGGAAAAATAGCTTCGAGGGTTAGAAAGTATGCTGCTGAAAAGGTTAAGCCGGGTATTAGAGTCTACGATTTCTGCGAAGATATTGAAAGAAAAATTTATGATGAAGGAGGAAAGCCCGCTTTTCCATGCAATATTTCTATAAATAATGTTGCTGCACATTATACGCCATATATTGGTGATGAATCCGTAATTCCAGATAAATCTGTTGTAAAAATAGATGTTGGAGTGCACATCGATGGCTACATTGCAGACACAGCTGTTACGGTTTCATTTGATCCAAAATATGATGACCTTCTATTGGCTGTCGAAACCGCTTTGGAAAGAGCTATTGAGATAATTAAGCCTAATATTAGGGTTTCTAAGATAGGTGAAACCATTGAAAGGACAATTAAAAGCTACGGATACAGACCCATAAGGAATCTTAGCGGTCACTCCATCGAAAGATACAATTTACACTCCGGAGTTTCTATACCTAACGTTCGCGACGTATTTAGCATTTCCAAAATCACATCAGGACATATATATGCTATAGAACCTTTTGGAACAAACGGTGCAGGATATGTTGTTGAAGGTAAGAACGCGTACATTTATTCTCTAGTTAGAGAGAAAAAGGTTAAAGACGAGTTAGGCAGGGTTGTTCTGGAGGACATTAAGAAAAAATATGATGGACTCCCTTTTGCTGAAAGATGGCTTAGAGACATTATTCCTGAAAGAAATAAGTTACTTGAAATCCTTAAGGGACTTGTTAAATCAAAAATACTTCATGCATACCCTGTTCTATTAGAAGCTGCTGGGGGCGTTGTTGCCCAATTTGAACACACTGTTCTTGTTTTAGAGAAGGAGGTTATAGTTACGACGCTTTAACTGACCGTATGATTTAACCTATAAAATTTATACTACCCCTAACCACTATAACTACTTTAGCAAGAAACTACGAGGTGTGTGGGAAACGATTCTTCCCTTCGGAGGCGAAGATACCGGTTGGATTGCGTTAATAAACACTTTAGTGTTCCTAATATTCATGCTTCTAATATTTACCGGGCTTAATCAGAGAATTCAAATGTATCTTTGGATAAGAAACATTAGAATACATTTGGCTAAAATAGAGAGGTTATCTAAGGATGCTAAAGCTAAGGTAATTGATGTTTTAAAGAAGGGCGGTATTAGAGAGGATCCTGAGAAATTCCTTAACGGACTACTTCAGTTCTTCATTATAGACCCCGTTCGAGACGAGCCAACAAACCTCATGAGAAGGCTTGAGCATTTACTTGACGTTAGGGAGCATAGGCTTAAGGACTCTATTAAACGTGTTCTACCTGATTTAGGGGGTTTTGCGAGGGCAAATGTTGAAATAATGATTGAAGCCGCTAGAGCACTAGACCTAATATATAGGATTGTGAGACACTATCTCATTTTAGGTGAGAAAACAAGCAACTGGGTTCTCATAATGCAGCTTGAGCTTGAAATGCCCCAGATAGTTAAGCTTGCGGAAACATATTTTAAAGCACTAGATGCTTTCAAAGACGGTAAACCTATAGGTGACGGCATAGGTCCGTTAGTAGCGGCATCTCTACTTAATGGAGCAAAGGTTAAGGAAATTGTTGAAGATACTGTAGTGGGTGTTGTTGAAAGGAAAGGTAGGAAACTTTACGTTATAAAAGCTAAGGGTCCTGGAGGTACTGTAGGGAAACCCGGTGAAGCATTAAAGAGAATAGTTGAGGACGAACTTCACGGCAAAGTTTCAAGAATAATAATGATTGATGCAGCATTGAAGTTTGAAGGGGAGAAAACAGGCGAGGTTATTGAGGGTGTCGGCGCTGCAATAGGCGATCCCGGACCCGAAAAGTTCAAGATAGAGTCTATTGCTACGAAAAACAATATACCGTTAGATTCGATAATAATTAAGCAATCTCTTGAGGAAGCAATAACACCTATGAGGAAGGAAATTAGCGATGCTGTTGAGGAAGTTATTAGGAAAATCGATAAGGGGCTTGAGGAAAGAACTAGAGAAGGCGATGTCGTAGTGGTTGTAGGTGTAGGTAACACTTTAGGTATAGCTCAGTAGCGGAGGTGTTACATGAAATGCAAGGATTCGACATTTACGGACTACTTCTAATAATGCTAATACTTTTCCTAATATCATCACTTCTAAGAACACTACTCGAAAGGAGAAGAATAGGTAGAGAGGAATACGAAACAAAAACACTTATCAAATGCCCTAAATGCAACCATAGTGAAGAAAGAAACTTCCAAGTAGGAGACTACGTTTTAAAACCCGAAAAGAAATGCCCTAAATGCGGAGAAACAATGAGAATACATAGAATATACGCTATTAAAATAGCGCCACGAAAGTAAGCTTAAATACATCCACCACACAGAACATAAAATGCGGCCCGCCGGCCATAGGAGGCAGGCAACGCCCGGACTCATATCGAACCCG
>CAZGLL010000018.1:0-32563 GCA_964526225.1 uncultured Desulfurococcales archaeon
TGTCTGCTGTAGAAGTCTTTGAGTAGTCTAAGGGCTACTGGTGCGAAGTATACTATTGCGATTAAGTTCGGTATTGCCATGAGACCATTGGTCATGTCCGAGAACGTCCAGAATGT
Organism: uncultured Desulfurococcales archaeon; assembly: GCA_964526225.1. Lineage (GTDB taxonomy): Archaea > Thermoproteota > Thermoprotei_A > EX4484-217-1 > EX4484-217-1 > DRYM01. The sequence goes on from CAZGLL010000018.1 coordinate 117, forward strand.
TTCGAATAGTGCTCCAGCAACTGCTGCGGGAACTATTGGTATTACCCAGAGGACTCTCCAAATCCATATCATTGGTTTCTCAGGTAGCTTTAACGTTACTACCCAGAAGTATCTCCAGTTAACTTCACCATACCACTCCCATGTTAGTACGGTGGTGTAAGCGAAGAGACCCAGTGCTACACCTAAAAGTACCGGCGCCCAGAAGCCATAGGCTCTGAAGAATGCTTCCATAGCTAAGGCTGCTCCTGAGAGATCCGGTCTTTCGATGTAGGCTTGTGTTGTTATGTCTGAGATTACGGTTATGGTACATATGACTATCGTATCCATGAATACTTCGAATATACCGTAGAATCCTTGCCTTCCTGGATGGTCTGATTCAGCGAATGCGTAAGCGTTTGGTGCGCTACCTAGACCGGCTTCGTTGGAGAATAGTCCTCTTGCGAAACCGTATCTAATAGCGTTGTAAACGCTCCATCCCGCTAAACCTCCTGCAGCAGCCATTGGTGAGAAAGCGTATGTAAATATCTTTGCTATAGTGTCTCCGAGGTTGTGACCGAACATTATCCATATTCCTAAGCCGAATATTATGTACCATGCTGACATGAAAGGTATCATGTAGTTAGCGACTTCAGCAATTCTTCTGATACCTCCTAGGACAACTAGCGCGGTAGCGATTAACATTATAATACCTACTGCAAGTCTAACCTGGAATATTCCTTCAGGAGTTTCCACTCCGAAAGCTTTAGCTACGTACTCTGCGCCAAGAGCTACGTTGTTAGCTTGCACCATGTTACCTATACCGAAGGCTGCAATGAATGCGAATAATGAGAATAACACTGCTAATACAGGGCCAATAACGGGTACTCTTCTAACGTAGTATGGTGTACCTCCCTCAATTCTTCCGTCTGGGAGAACCCTTCTAGACCACATACCTAACGTTACTTCAGCAGACTTTGTCGCCATACCTAGAAGTGCACAGACCCACATCCAGAAGACCGCGCCGGGACCACCTAGGTGTACAGCTGTTGAAGCACCGGCAATGTTACCTACACCTATAGTTGCGCCCATGACAGCAGCCCAAATCTTGAAGGGATGAACTTCTCCGGCTCCCTTCTTACCCTTCCACATCATTGTTTTGATGGCTAGTGGGAACTTTCTAATTTGGAAGAAGCCGCCGAGAATGCTTAGCGTAACACCGGTCGACACCAGCAGTATAATCATTGGAAGGCCCCAGACAATTCCGTCAATGTAGTTTATTAACCATATTATGTCTAGCTGCATGACAATACCCCAACCTTAAGGCGATAAATTCCGTTATTATTGTACTATTTTGAAATAAAAAAATTTTTCTATCTTCAAGAGTGTTGTTGGTTAAAATTTATATATTTAGTTTAGGAGCATATATTATTGGTGAAGATTTTTGTCAGTAAAGTATGAGGTAAAAGGTAAAGAGAGAGACGCTACCTTTATACTATGGCTGGTAATAGTCTTCCTATTGGCTGCAGCAATAATTTCGTTAGGATATGCTGAAGCACCAGTGTTTCCGGAATCCAAAGCTGTTGAAGTACCTCAGGACATAGGGGCTCACGTAGGAACAATAGCTTTACTGATAATTTTAGAAGCTATTGCATGGTCTACCGGCAGAAAAACAGTTGAAGTTGTCGAAGCACCTAAACTTAGCTAAAACTTTTAAAACCCTTTCTTTATCAATCCCCCCAGTTCGTTTCGATATTAACACTTATATACTTAAGTTTTCTTTCTAACCATTCTAAGAAGTATTTCAAGGGAAAGATAGTGAAGTTTAAATACAAATTCCTAAAGACTCTTTCAAACCCTAATGAGGTTATATCTAAAGTTTCTTCAGCTCTCCGCATAGTTCCGAACGTTTTAGAAAGAAATACGGTAGAGTCTTTAGGGTATGTTTCGGCAACCGATATTGTAGCGCCTAGAGATTTTCCACCTTACAATAGGAGTGCTGTTGACGGTTTCGCTGTCAAAGCTGAGGATGTAAGTAGTGCTTCGCTTATGAACCCCATAGTTCTTAAAGTTAAAGGTTTCATGCATACAAGTGATTCTCCGGAAAAATACAGAATAGATCATGGTGAATGTGTAGAAGTAACTACTGGTGCACCGCTACCTTTAGGTGCTGACGCTGTCGTTATGGTTGAATATACTAGGAGAATTTCTGAAAAAGAAGTTGAAGTTCTAAGGCCCGTTGCTAAATGGGATAACGTTTCTCTTAAGGGTGAAGATGTAAAGAAGAACCAAGTGATTATTAGGAAAGGAGAAATTATTAGACCATGGCACATAGGTGTTCTCGCAACGCTAAATATTGCTAAAATTAAGGTTTATAGGAAACTTAAAGCAGTAGTTTTAGGGATTGGTGATGAACTTATACCTTTAGGTCATAGTTTAGAACCTGGTAAAATAGTTTCTTCGACAATGTATCTTGTAAAAGCTTATCTGGAAGAATTAGGGGTTAACGTTCCCTACGCTGAAATATTACCTGACAATTTGGAGGCTATTAGGGATAGAATTCTACATTATCTTTCGAAAGTAGATATCGTATTTACGACCGGGGGTACTAGTGTAGGTCTTAAAGACTTTACTGTTGAAGCTGTAAAAACGCTTAATCCAGAAGTTTTCATACATGGTATAGCAATAAAGCCAGGAAAACCTATGGCTGTTGCGGTGGTTAAAGGGAAACCTGTGTTTATGCTTTCAGGATATCCTGTAGCAACGTTTACAGAATTATTGGCTATATTCGAACCAATATATTATAGAATATTTGGTTGCCGTACACCACCTAAGCCCAAGGTTAAAGGTAAGTTGGTTAGAAGGGTCTATGTAGAGCCGGGGATCAGAGGTTTTATAAGAGTAAAGGTCTTTAAGAGAAATGATGAAGTCCTAGTTGAACCACTAGTAACAACAGGTTCCGGAATACTTTCAACATTAATTGTAGGAAACGGAATACTCGTTGTTCCCGAGGAACTTGAAGGATTTGATGAAGGAGATATTGTTGAAGTTATTTTGACAAAACCCATAGTTGAGGAGGTTTAGATCATTATGGTGGTTAGAAGGAAAATATTTCATAAACTTGTCACGCCTGAAGAAGCATTGGAGAAACTATCCGAATACATTAAACTTAAACCGCTTGGTACCGAAGAGGTAAGTTTAGAGGAAGCTTTAGGGAGAGTTTTAGCTGAAGACATTGTTGCTAAAGTTAATTCTCCTCCTTTCGATAGATCAACAGTCGACGGATATGCCGTAAGGAGCGTTGATGTTGCTGGAGCTAGAGAAAACGCTCCTGTAAAAATGAAAGTTATAGGAAGGGTTGAAGCAGGCGAAATACCTAATGTAAATGTAAGTCAAGGTGAAGCTGTTGAAGTAGCTACGGGAGCACCAATTCCTCCAGGAGCCGATGCCGTTGTAATGGTTGAGTTTACTCGTAAAATAGGTGAGAACATAGTTGAAGTGTTTAAACCTGTTCCTCCCGGAGGGAATGTTTCACAAACAGCTACGGATGTTATGATAGGTGAGATTATAGCGTACAAGGGCACGATAATTACACCTCAAATTATAGGTGCATTAGCCGCTACAGGTATTGATAAAGTCCCTGTTTACAAAAAACCAAAAGTTGCTATAATTAGTACAGGAAACGAACTTGTAAAACCTGGAGCTCCGCTTCCATACGGTAAAATATATGATGTTAATTCTTACACGCTCTACTCTTTAGTGCTAGAAGATGGAGGTAGCCCTAGGCTTTTAGGGATAATTCCTGATTCTTATGAGGAAATAAGAAAGATATTAGCTTTCGCTATTGAAAACTTTGACGTCATAATTACTTCAGGAAGCACATCTGCTGGTCTAGGAGATTTAATGTACCGTGTACTAGACGAACTCGGTTCGCCAGGGGTAATAGTTCATGGGCTAAAAATTAAACCCGGAAAACCAACGATAATAGCTATTGTTAACGGGAAAATAGTTTTCGGTCTCCCAGGATATCCTGTTTCATGCCTTATGAATTACATTCTCTTAGTTAAACCAGTAATTAGGAAACTTGCAGGACTTAAGACCACGAGACCACATGTAGTTAAAGCAGTATTACCATTAAGGGTTTTCGGTGAAAAAGGTAGGAGAACATTTATTCCTGTAGCCTTAATACGTAAAGGGAAACTGATAGCGTTTCCTGTAGGTGGTGATAGCGGAAGCATAGCTAGGCTTACAAGGAGCGATGGTTTCATAATAGTTCCTGAAAATATGAGTTTCCTAGAGGAAAATAGTGAAGTAAATGTTTATCTATTTTCTGAAAATTACGGTTCGGACCTTGAAGTTATCGGCAGCCACTGTCCAGTTCTTGAGGAAGTTATCGATAAGTTAAGAAATAAGTTCTCCGTTAGAATGCTGAACATAGGGTCTTTAGGAGGGCTTTTAGCGATAAAGAGGGGTGAAGCGGATATTGCCGGACTACACCTACTTGACCCAGAAACGGCCCAATACAACATCCCGTTTATTAGAAAGTACAACGTTAAAAATGCCATATTAGTCAAGGGGTACTTTAGAGAACAAGGAATAATAATCCCTAAAGATAATCCTCATGGAATTAGAGGCTTCGAAGACATCATAGACAAGGATGTTAGGTTCATAAATAGGAATAAGGGTTCTGGAACAAGAGTTCTTATAGATATTTTAATTAGTAAAGTAGCTGAAAAGAGAGGAGTAAGCGCTGAAGATATTAAAGGGAAAATTAATGGCTACTGGATTGAAGCAAAAACACACTTTGCTGTTGCTTCAGCTGTAAAACATGGTAGAGCTGATGTAGGTGTGGGTTTAAGGTTTATTGCTGAAATTTATGGACTCGAATTTATACCTTTAAAGGAGGAAGAATATGATTTCCTAATATCTCTGGATGCCTTAAATAAAGAACCTGTTAAAGAATTCATAGAATATTTACGTTCAAAAGAAATCGTAGAAATATTAAATAAAACTCCGGGCTATAGGCCTAAGGATGACATAGGTGAAATAGTTAAGATAAGCTTCTAACGTCTATTACTTTTCCAGTTCTAACCTTACAATATTTTTCAGGATATTTTGACTGAACATACTCTTTAATTTCTGATCCACTGCAGTGTGCTGGACATATTTTATCTGTGAACTTAGCTAACTCATCTATAACGTAAGGCGGTGGCCCATGAAAACCCCCTATAATTAGGAATAGTTTTTCCATCATAAGTTCTTTAAGCGCCTTTCTAGCAATATTCACCACTCCTGGATGAGAGCATCCTACAAAAAGCACTAATCCATTATCATCAACCTTAACCGCTAATGATATCTCGTAAAAGTTCTCCCAAGCTTTCAAAGGACTTATTACGTAAGCGTCATGAGCCACTCTTTCCGTTTCTCTAATCATAATAGGTCTAAGCCCTGCTCTTTTAAGATACTCTCCTCCAGGCGGCGTGAAGACTTTAAGATAAGGTTTTTTAAGACCCACTAATGTAAATCCACCGTAATGGTCTCTATGATGATGACTTAAAACAGCAAAGTCGAGATCCTCAAGTTTTAATCCTAGCCTTTCTAGGTTATATTGGAGGACTAATGGATTCGTATCGGCATCGAAAAGAGCTTTCCAATACTCCGTGACTAAGTAAATACTTAATCCCCAGACATTTAGAAATCCAGGGTATCCTTCATTGTCTACAACAACGTATATTTTAAGGTTTTTAACCATGGCTTCACTTCACAAATGAAATTAGAACATATAATGCCTTATAAATGATTATTTCTAAGAAATGAAGGTACAACTTATTTGTAGTTTACTATTGTAGAAAGGAGAAAAATGTTTGTTTAATCTGTACGTGCAAGTTCAAGCATTTTCCTATGTTCTTCTGGTGTAAGTCTTCTCTTGAGGAAGAGTCTTGTGCTGAAATATCTTGCAGCATAGTCTGGTAGCACTGTTACTACTTTACCGTCTTTTATATTGAATTTTTCGGCTGCTTTAATTGCTGCTACAACGTTTGCCCCGGAAGATATTCCTATGGCCAATCCTTCTAGTCTAGCTATTTTCCTCGCCATTTCTACAGCTTCATCACTACTTACGAGAACGAAGTCGTCTATTACGTCTATGTGATTTCTTATTATTACTGGGACGAAACCGTCTCCTATGCCTTCTATTTCATGTCTTCCCCAGGCTTTCCCCTTCTTCCAGAACCAGTATGCTGCTGTTGGGCATTCTGCAGGTTCCATAGCTACAACTTTAATGTTTGGATTTGCCTCTTTAAGCCTTTTACCTACGCCTACAAGTGTTCCTCCAGTACCGATACCTGCTGTAAACAACCTTATTTCTTTTGGATCAAGTTGCTCTATTATTTCCTTACCTGTTGTTTCATAGTGTCCTTTAACGTTTGCTTCATCATCCCATTGTTCTGCTACGAAATACTTATCCGGGTTTTCCTTAGCTAATTTTCTAGCGTATTCTAAAGCTCCCATAGCATCGCTTTCTCCTCCCGGAGTATAGATTAATTCCGCCCCGTAAAGCATATCGAGAAGTTTTCTTTCATAACTCATTTCCACAGGCATTACAATCACTATCCTGTACCCTAAGTATGCTCCTAGTCCTGCAAAAGCTATTCCCGTATTTCCTGTTGTCGGTACTAAAATTGTCATTCCAGGTTTTAACTTACCCTGTTTTTCAGCTTCTTTAATTATGTAGTAAGCCATTCTATCCTTAACACTACCGGTGGGATTCATGAATTCGCATTTCGCCCATATTTCGAATGGGTAATCTTTGTCTATTTTTGCTAATCTAACTATTGGTGTATTGCCTATTAGCTCTAATACATTATTGGCCACACGAAGAGACATATAGGTACAAACACCTCACTTTGCTTCAGAATCCACAGTCCTTCTAAAGGGTAAAGATTTATAAAAAGTTGTTTATTAATGTATAATCTTAACCATGACTTATTACCGTAAAATGAGATCGTATTAGTATTTTGAAATGAATAATGAAAAATACCGTTAAATGGTTAAACATTCACGCAAAAATCCTTATTTTAAAATAAAAATTTATAAAGTGCTTTGTTTTTAAATCTCTCATGTGGTTTTAAATGAACTTTACTTTACCACATTTTTCCCTATACGATTTCATGTACGATTTCATAGTGGCCATTCCTGCAGCCTTAATTATTTGTGTTGCAATTTTAGGAACTAGAAAGCTAAGCAATCCTTGGATAAATAGGAAGATCCTTCATTTATCTGCAACACCTGGAATATTAATGTATCTTTACGTTTTTAAAGAACCTTATGCTTTCTTTGCATATAGCATAGTTCTTACGATATTCCTTCTAGTGCATCACGTAAGGCAAAATATTATGGGTTGGTTTCAGTTTGAAAAGAATTTAGGTGAAGTCTATTTTACAACAAGTTTCGCTTTACTATCACTAATATTTTGGCATGCTAGAGAAGTGGGTACGGCAATAATGCTCTTCATGGCTGTCGGCGATGCTATAACAGGTATTGTGAGATCTAGGGTATGTAAGGTGAGATGCAAGCATTGGATAGGGAGTTTGGCTATGCTTATTACAACTACCATAATAGGTTACATTCTAATAGGTACTATAGGGGTTCTATTAGCTATTTTGGCAACATTATCTGAAAGACAATGGTTTATTGACGATAATATATCAATACCTCTAGTTTCTACGGTAACATATTTTGTTGTCACATCGGTAATTCCAGGTTAATCCAAAACATATGGAGTAATTATTCTTACTGTTAAAGCATCTACAGGTGCGTTTTCCGTACCTTAAAAATACTGTTTATCGTACATTGCATTTCTCGAAAAGCTTAAGTATGCTTCATAAGCCAGCATTCTCCAAGGACATGGAGTGTCGATGACGATGAGTGAAAACCCAGTACTCTTCGAAGAGCTATTTCCCTTTAATCTTCCCCCTAGATTTAGTACTGAAACATTAGAGCATGAGATCCGTATTACAGATACCACTTTAAGAGATGGTCAGCAAGGTTGGAGACCATTTACTGTTGAAGAATCTCTTAAAATCTATGAGTTTCTTCATGAGCTTAGTGGATCTAAAGGTGTTGTTTATAGTTCCGAATTGTTTCTCTATACAAGTAGGGATAGAGAAGTTGCTCGTAAAATTAAGAGTTTAGGTTATGGTTATCCCAAACCTATTGCTTGGATAAGGGCTACCTTTAATGATTTAAGGCTTGTTTGGGAAGCTGGATTTGATGAAGCAGTTATTTTAACTTCAGTTTCTGATTACCATATTTATTATAAGCTTCGTTTAGATAGGAGGAGAGCTGAAGAAAAATTCCTCTCCGTTATTGAGGAGGCTTTAAAATCAGGTCTCACGGTTAGAACGTCTTTAGAAGATATTACACGCTCTGATATCTACGGTTTTGTAGTTCCTTTCGTAAGAAAAATATTAAGGTTAGCTGAAAAATACGGTTCGAAAGTGATAATTAAGGTAGCGGATACTTTAGGTATTGGTTTACCTTTTGAAAGAACGCCTTTACCTAGAAGCATACCTAAGATAATAAGGGCTCTAATAGAGGATGCAGGTGTTCCCGGTTCACAAATAGAATTTCATGGGCATAACGATTTCCACCTTGTTGTAGCTAATCATTTGGCGGCATGGCTTGCTGGAGCATCGTTATCTAACTGTACACTTTTAGGGATAGGTGAAAGAGCAGGTAATTGTCCATTGGAAGCTATGGCTTTACTTTACGTACAACTTAAAGGTACAACTGACGGTATGAATTTGAAAGTTCTACCTAGAATCAAGAAGTTCTTTGAAGAAATAGGGTTCTATGTTCCAGAGTTTCAGCCAATAGTTGGAGCTAATGCTTTTAGAACTAAAGCTGGAATACATATTGACGGGTTAATGAAGAACCCGCAAGTTTACCTACCCTACGATCCAAACGCTGTTTTAGGTGTACCGTACACTGTAGCTATAACACCGTACTCTGGTAGAGCAGGTATCATGTATTGGTTAACGTCTGTTTTCGGATCTAACGGATGGATTAATTTGAAGAACGATCCAAGACTCAATAAGCTTTACAAGGAAATTCTCGAAATATTCAAGACTGGTAGGACTATGCCCTTAACTGATATTGAAATGCTCATGTTAGTTAAAAAACATATACCAGAAATTGTCGATAAATATAGAAGTCGCTTACCAGCGCATTTAAGAGGACTCGTAGAAAATGTCAGGACAAACAATGGCTGAGAAAATACTTTCCCAAGCCACGGGAAAAAATGTTTCATCTGGAGAATTCATCATAGCAAACGTGGACCTAGTTTTTGCGCATGATGGAACAGCGCTATTAGCAATAGATGTTATGAGGGAAGAGCTGAAAAGAGAGAAAATATTCGATAAAGACAAAGTAGTTTTCGTAATAGATCACGCAGCACCAAGCCCAGCAGTTGGTATGTCAATTGTTCATAAAACTATGAGAGCTTTCGCTAAGAAACACGGAATAAGAATTTACGATGTAGGAAACGGCATATGCCACCAAATACTTCCAGAAAATGGACATATTAAACCAGGAATGCTTGTAGTAGGTGCGGATTCTCACACTGTAACTCATGGTGCTTTCGGCGCTTTCGCTACAGGTGTTGGAAGCACAGATGCTGCTATAGCAATGATTACGGGCAAGATTTGGCTAAGAGTTCCTGAAACATTAAAAATCGTTGTTGAAGGAGAAAAGAAGCCATGGATTATGGGGAAGGACATAATATTGCATATAATAGGTTCCCTAGGAAGTGATGGAGCGAATTATATGGCTGTGGAATTTCACGGTAAAGTAATTAAAGAATTAAGCATTGACTCTAGAATGACACTAACAAACATGGTTGTAGAAATGGGTGCTAAAGCGGGGCTAATACCTGTTGATGAAAAAACAATTGAATGGCTTAAGCCTAGAATAAAAGGTGAATTAAAGAAAGTAGTACCGGATAATAATGCGGAATACCATGAAACAATACATTATGACATATCAGATCTTGAACCTCAAGTTGCAGTACCTCCGAATGTAGATAATGTGAAGTCCATAAGCGAAGTTGAAGGCTTAGAAATAAACCAGGTATTCATAGGTTCGTGCACTAACGGTAGATTTGAGGATTTCTATATTGCTGCGAAAATACTTAAGGGAAGAAAGATTGCACCGAATGTTAGGTGTATAGCAATACCAGCATCGAAAAGAGTTTATGGCGAAATATTGAAGTCCGGAATTGCAAACATTCTTTTACAAGCAGGATGCGTAATAGGTCCGCCAACATGTGGTCCCTGTGTTGGAGCACATATGGGAATCTTAGGGCCGGGAGAAGTTGCCGTTTCTACATCTAATAGGAACTTCCCCGGAAGAATGGGTGATAAGTCAAGTAAGGTATATTTAGTTTCGCCCGCAACAGCAGCTGCTTCAGCGGTTAAGGGTAAACTCTCTGATCCAAGAGATTTCTTCTAAAAACTAATTGTAGGTCGTGTTAGAAATGGTTATTAGAGGTCGTGTTTGGAAATTCGGAGATAACGTTAATACGGACAATATAATACCTGGAAGATATAAGTTCAAAACCCAAAACCTAAACGAACTAGTACAGTACGTTCTAATAGACTTAAACCCTGAATTTGCAAAGAAAGTTAGGAAAGGGGACATAATAGTTGCAGGTAAAAACTTCGGGTACGGATCAAGTAGAGAACACGCACCAAGACTTCTTAAACTTGCAGGTGTAGGGGCGGTTGTAGCTAAGTCTTTTGCTAGAATTTTCTTTAGGAATGCGATAAACATAGGGTTACCGGTAATTATAGCTCCGGAAGTATATGATAAAACAGATGAAGGAGATCTTATGGAGGTTGATTTGGAGAAGGGTATAGTTAGGAATTTAAGTAAGAATTTAACGTTCAAATTTAAACCGTATCCTAAAGAAATCATGAAGATAGTTCTCGAAGGCGGCGTAATAGAGTATTATAGGAGACATGGTGTTTTCCCATGGGAAGAAAGTACAAAATAGCTGTTATTGAAGGTGACGGTGTAGGGCCCGAAATAGTAAGGGAAACAATAAGGCTACTAGATGAAGTGGGATTTAATGCTGAATACATTAAGTTAAATGCTGGCCTCAAGTATTATGAGAAAACCGGTAAGACCATAGAAGATGGAGCATTAGATGTTATCAGAGAAGCTCACGCTCTAATTAAGGGACCCATAGCTACCCCTTTAGGTCCTGGAACATATAGGAGCGTAAATGTGTGGTTAAGAAAGCAACTTAGCTTATACGCTAATGTTAGACCATTTAGAAGTTACAAAGGAATCTCTCTTAAAGACCTAGATATTGTTGTTATTAGGGAAAATACTGAAGGAGCATATTCTGGTGTTGAAGAGAAAATACCTGAAGGAGCAGTAACCTATAGGATAATAACTAAGAAAGCTACTGAGAAAATAGTTAGATTTGCTTTCGAATACGCTAGAAAATATGGTAGAAAGAAGGTCACAGTTGTTCATAAAGCGAACATTTTAAAGGAATCCGATGGTCTCTTTAGAAACATATTTTTCGAAATAGCTAAGGAATATCCGAACATAGAGTCTGATGAAGTGATAGTTGATGCTGCAGCATATAAGCTTGTAAAGAGACCATACCTTTTTGACGTAATGGTTACTCCGAACCTTTACGGAGACATACTTTCAGATCTCGTAGCAGGAATTGTAGGAGGACTGGGCCTTTGCGGTTCAGCACAAATAGGTGATAACTATGCTGCTTTCGAACCAGTACATGGAACAGCAGTTACCGTTGCTGGTAAAGGGGTAGCAAATCCCATAGGGGAAATTAAGGCAGCATCACTTATGCTTAAATGGCTAAGTGAAAGACATGGTGATGAAAAACTTAAGAGAATCCATGAAGCCATTGAGGAAGCTGTTAGATTCACTATTGAGGAAGCTAGGATTTTACCGCAAGATTTAGGTGGAACGGCAAAAACTGTTGAAGTAGCAAATGCTATAATATCAAAAGCTAAAGAAATATTAGGTGAGTAATGGAATGGTTAGAGTTGCGGTCTTAGGTGCTTCAGGATATACTGGAGGAGAACTTTTAAGAATATTTACAACACATAAGCATGTCGAAGTAACATACGTTACATCAAGAGAATATGCTGGAAAACCTGTTCACTACGTTCATCCACACTTAAGAGGCTACTATAAACTCAATTTCTCACCAATAAACATCGACTTAATAGCGAATAAGGCAGACGTTGTTTTCTTAGCTCTTCCTCACGGTGTTTCAATAAAGTATGCGCCGAAACTTCTTGAGCTAGGCTTAAAAGTTGTTGATTTAAGTGCTGATTTCAGACTTAAGAATTCGGAAGATTACAAGATATGGTATGGTTACGAACATCCATACCCTGATTTACTTATGAAAGCAGTTTATGGTATGCCGGAACTACATAGAGATGAACTTAGAAGCGCAAATTTAATAGCGTCTCCAGGATGTAATGCTACAGCATCTCTCTTAGCTCTAATCCCTCTTGTTAAGGAGAGACTAATAGATTTAGACCACATAGTTGTCGATGTTAAAGCTGGAAGTAGTGAGGGAGGAGCAAAACCTGCTCCAGGTAGAATACATTCTGAAAAGGAGAATAGCATTAGGCCTTACAGTATTGAAGGACATAGACATGTAGCTGAGGTTGAACAGGAACTTTCAGCTTTAGCTGGTAAGAAGCTTAGAGTAGGAATGAGCCCTCATGCTGTAAGTAGTGTTAGAGGAGCTTTAGCAACAGCATATACGTGGGCCATTACCGAGAATATTAGTGAAACCATTGTTTGGAAAGCTTTCGCCAAGACTTACGCTAAAGAGCCTTTCGTAAGAATAGTTAGAGGAGGTCTTACAAGATATCCGGATACGAAATTCGTTATTGGAAGCAATTACGCTGATGTAGGTTTCGCTGTAGACAAAAGAGTAGGTAGGATAATTACAGTAGCGGCGATAGATAATCTGATGAAAGGAGCTTCAGGACAAGCAGTACAGTCCTTCAATATAATGATGGGTTTTGATGAAAAAGAAGGATTAGAAATACCGCCTTTGAGGCCTTAAAAATTGAGGTTAGTAGTTAAAGCGGGAGGAAGAGTTCTAGATAGAAACTTAGAGAATATATTAGATAGTTTAGCTAAGCACAGTAAGGAGCATGAAATAGTTTTTGTTCATGGAGGCGGAGACATAGTTACAGAATATTCTAAGAAGCTAGGTGTTGAGCCAAAATTTGTTATTTCACCAAGCGGTGTTAGAAGCAGATATACTGATGAGAAAGAATTGGAAGTTTACGTAATGGTAATGGCGGGAAAAATAAACAAGGAAATAGTCAGTGGGTTTCTCAGAAGAAACGTTAAAGCAATCGGGCTCTCAGGCGCCGACGGAAAACTTCTCTATGCTAAAAGGAAGGAGAGAATAATAATAGTTGATGAAAGGGGAAGGAAAAGATTTATTCCCGGAGGTTATACTGGCAAAATAGTCGATGTAAATGTTAATTTAATAACAACCCTTCTAAACAACGGTTACTTGTTAGTAATAGCACCAATAGCCTATGGAACAAAGGGTGAACTTCTAAACGTTGATGGAGACCAAGCGGCTTCAGCAATAGCTAAACATCTTAAACCAGATAGGCTAATACTGCTAAGTGATGTTGAAGGCGTAATTCTCGAAGGAAAAGTTATACCTAAAATTAGAATAAGCGAAGTCGATGAAATATTTAAGAAAACAGGGCTAGGCATGAATAGGAAAGTTCTTATGGCTGCCGAAGCTGTAAAAGCTGGTACATCTAAAGCAATAATTTCCTCGGGTCTTGTTAAAGATCCTCTAGGTTACGCATTAAATGAAAACGGTACGGTGATAGAGAAATGAAATACTATGTTGACGAAACCGATAAGAAAATACTTGAAATGCTAAAAAGAAATGCCAGAACACCCTACACTTACATTGCCAAAGAACTCAACTTAAGTGAAGCCGCTATTCGCAAGAGGATAAATAGGCTAATAAAATATGGAATAATAAGAAGATTCACTATAGAGTACTCATTAGAGAATGAAATAAGAGCTGCAGTCCTAGTAAAGGTTCTTCCACAGCATTCAACACCAGATATTTCGGCAAGAATAGCTAAGCTCCATGGAGTAGATCACGTATATGAAATTACGGGAGACTACGATATACTTGTCATCCTTAGAGGAGATAGTATAACAGCTTTAAACAGTATTGTAGACGAAATAAGGAGCATTAGAGGGGTAGGAGACACTAACACAATGATAATTCTTAATGTAAGACTGTAATAGCCTGTAAAACGGAAGTTTATTATTCAAAACCATGATCTAGGAAGTTTATTGAAAATAGTACCGTAGAGGAACGAAAAACGTACTATGCCATTATGGAAATGTTTTAAAAATTTCGAACTCTAAGTTTTCACAAAAGGTGGTAATCATGCCCATAAAGCTTCAATGTCCGCTCTGTGGAGGAGAAGTAGAAGTACCAGATGATGTACTTCCCGGGGAAATAATTGAGCATGAAGACTGCGGTGCTCAATTAGAAGTGTATAAGGATTCCAATGGCAATTTCGCATTAAGAATTGCTGAGAATATTGGAGAAGATTGGGGAGAATAGTTGAAAATAGCGATAATATATGATGTGATAAGGTGGGAGGAGAAAGATCTCGTAAGAGCTATAAGGGAGCTGGGACATACGCCTATTTTACTCCATATTACTTCGTTTTTTCTAGATCCTAATTCTAAGCCTCCTGAAATAGATGTTGCAATAAATAGGTGTGTTAGTCACAGTAGAGCTGTTGCTTCAGCAATTTTTTACGAAGAAAAAGGAATACCTGTTATAAATAGCACCTATACATTGATAGTTACAGGAAATAAACTTTATACTACAATGAAACTTATCTCCCATAATATACCTACACCACGAACACTTTTTGCGTTTACAAAGGATACAGCAATTAAAGCAGCTGAGAAAATAGGCTTTCCGGTTGTAATTAAGCCTATAATTGGTAGTTGGGGTAGGCTCATAGCTAAGGCTTATGATAGAGATACTTTAGAGTCGATAATTGAACATAGAGAGTACATGCAGAATCCCCAATATAAAATTCATTATATCCAAGAATATGTAAACAAACCCGGCAGAGACCTTAGAATATTCGCTATAGGAGATAAGATACCTTTAGGAATATACAGGGTTTCTCAATACTGGAAAACTAATACCGCACTAGGTGGGAAAGCTGTTTGCGCAAAACTTAACGATGAAATAGTTGAATTAACATTGAAAGCAGCTAAAGCTGTTGGAGGAGGAGTTTTAGGAGTAGATATTTTCGAAGATCCAAAAAGAGGATATTTAGTTGATGAAGTGAATGGCGTTACAGAATATAAAAATACTGTAAGAGTATGTAATAAAGATGTTTCAAAAATGATCATTAACTACGTAGTGGAGGTGGCTAAGAAATAGCTAATCTAATCAGATTTTACTCAACACACAACATAAGAATTGTTAAAGGCTATATGCAATACGTTTGGGATGATAGGGGAAATAAATATCTCGATTTACATACAGGACATGGAGCTGCTTTTCTAGGACATAGAAACCCGTATGTTATAGAGGAAATAAGAAAACAATTAGACAAAATAGTTGTAACGCCCCTAGCCTACGATAGCGATACAAGAGACCAATGTTTAGAAATGCTTGATAAAATATTGCCAAAGAATTTAAGAAACGTTTTCTTTCAAAACAGTGGAACCGAAGCTGTCGAACTAGCATTAAAAATAGCTAAGAAAGTTACTCGTAGAAGAAAGATTATAGCATTTAAAAACTCATTTCATGGTAGAACTCTTGGAGCACTCATGGTAACGTGGAATCCTAAATATAGGAAACCCTTCTTTGCCGAATCAGAGGATGTTGTTTTTCTTAGGTTTAATTGTGTTTTTGATGTTGAGAGGTTTGTTGATGAGGGGGTGGCTGCTGTTGTTGTTGAGGTTGTTCAGGGTGAAGGGGGATTAAACGTTGCCACACCCGAATTCCTAAAGGCAATAAGGGAAAAATGCGGCGAAGTAGGCTGCGTAACAATATTCGACGAAGTACAAACAGGATTCGGAAGAACAGGAAAAACATGGGCACACCAACACTACAACATAGAACCGGACATAATGACTGCGGGAAAAGCTATAGCTGGAGGATTCCCTATAAGTATTGTTGCAACTAAGGATTGGTTAGTTTCTAAATTAGAAACTGGAGAACATGGTACAACACATGGTGGTAATCCTCTTGCATGTGCTGCTTTAATAGGAGGGATAAAGGCTTTCTTGAAAGAAAACGTGGCTGAGATTGTAAGCAAGAACTCTAAGATTCTTAGAGATAAGCTTGAGAAAATATCTGAAGAACATAAACTAGTGAGATCGGTGAAAGGATTAGGATATATGGTAGGTTTAGAGCTTAGAATTCCGCCCACAAACATTCTTAAAAAGTTACAGGAAAAAGGAGTTTTAGCATTAAAAGCCGGGTTAACAGTGTTAAGATTGCTACCACCCTATATGATAACACGTGAGGATATGGAAAAACTGGAAGTAGTGATAGAGAATGCTATTGAAGAAGAGGAAGCTTCTAGAGGAATTCGTTGAATTACTAAGGAAATATAGTCCAACGGGCGAAGAAAAGGGGGCAATAAATTATGTTGCTAAGTTAGCATTAAACTATGGTTATGACGAAGTTTTTGTTGATGAAGTAGGGAATTTGCATGCAATATATGGTAAAGGCCCCATAGAATTAGCACTTATACCACATATAGACACTGTTCCTGGAAATCTATCTGTCAAAATATGTTGCAGCAAGGTTTATGGTAGAGGAGCTGTTGATGCTAAGGGGCCTCTTTACGCTATGCTTGTTGGGGCTTCATTAGTGAAGAAAGATGTTGAAGATAAGATTAAAGTTCATTTTATCGCGGAAGTAGGCGAAGAAGGAGATAGTAGAGGAGCAAAGTTCCTTCTTTCAAAAGGCTTTAAACCTAGTTCAATAATAGTAGGGGAACCTTCTAGTACAACAGGTGTCGTTATAGCATATAGGGGAAGTGTACACTTAGAAGTAAAATGTTACTCTAAAGGAGGACATCCAGCATCTCCTAGGGTAGAGCCTTCAGCGTTTGAGAAGTTCTTGAACCTCATAGAACATCTTTCTGCTAAAGCTCCTGGCACAGAATATGATGTGCCACAAGCTAGAGTTACATTCATAAGAGCTGGTGAATCGCCTAATAAATTACCTGAGGAATTAAAAGCGTTTATTGACATTAGAGTTCCATTTAAGAATGCTAAATGGGATATGGATTTTGAAAAATTTGTTGAAGAACTAAAAGATGTTGTTGTTAAGAGTTCATGCGAACATAAAATTCTCGGATTAACAAAGCCCGTCAAAGTTAGTCCTAACTCTAAAATTGTAAGAGCGGTAGTGAGAGCTATAATTAAGAATGGTAAAAAGCCTAGGCTAGTAAGGAAGTATGGAAGTAGTGATATGAACCTATTTTACAACGTAGTAAAGGATATCGTAGCTTATGGTCCCGGAGACTCCTCTTTATCGCATAGTTTAAATGAACACATAGTAATTGACGATTTAATATTTGGTATTAGAACTTATGCACAAACATTAAAAGAATATGTTAACTTAGCCTGGTCCAAAAGCTAAGTACAGTAATTTAAGTTAAATGTTTAAATCCCGGCTACTCACTACAAGATTTAGTAGAAGCTGGGTGAAGCTGATAAACCATGACATATTACTATAGAGGTTACTTAGTTCCTTACGTTCCTTCGCCTGATGGTGTTGTAAAGGCTATGTTAAAGTTAGCTCAAATTTCACCTGAAGATATAGTCTATGATTTAGGAGCTGGAGATGGAAGAATAGTCATAACTGCTGTTAAAGAATTTAATGCTAAAAAAGCAATAGGTGTCGAAATCAGAGAAGATCTTGCTAAACAAGCTAAGCAAAAAATCACAGAGTTAGGACTTGAGGGAAGAGCTGAAATAATAAATAACGACATGTTTAAGGTTAATTTAAAAGATGCTACAGTTATTACATTATTCCTACTTACAAGTGTTAACGAAATGCTGAAGCCTAAGTTTGAAAGAGAACTTCGTCCAGGAACAAGAATAGTTTCTCACGAATTTCAAATACCCGGCTGGAAACCGAAGAAAACAATAAGAATTGTAGATAATGGAATAGGGCATACAATTTACCTTTACGTTTATGGAGAACATAAATGAAAAATGGCGGGGGAATGTTAAAATAAGGTAACCCCGCCTCCGCAACCCTCAAAATATTTTTATCAATAAAAGACTACTTAGACATTATTGTTTCGGTTTTATAAATGAAAATTTTCGGTAAACCCATTTTAGAAGGCAATAATAATACTGATTATTTTATAATCGAGATCATATGAGAGTTAGGCGAAAGTATTCTCTAAGCATCTTATATAACTTTATTAACTGTTATGTGCAAATACATTTATATTACTCGGAGTAAAATATATTACTGTAAGTGTTGAGAATATGTCAAATTTCAATATTTCATATAAAGTTTGCCCGTATTGTGGTAATCCATTACAATTAGTTAATGGAAGCTTTGTATGTAGAATTTGTGGATACGTTACTCTAAAATGTGAAGAATTAGTGATGGCTTAGATAAATTAGTTTTTATGAGCTAAACCTATAATTTCCTTTAAACTTCTATATCCTTCGCTTTCTAAGTAGCTAATAATACCGTTAACTACTTCATTTATTACATTGATGCCTTTAATAGCTATTGCAGAAGCTATAGCTACGGAAGAAGCACCAGCTAATATTAGCTCTATAGCGTCTTCCCATTTAGTTATCCCACCAACACCTACTATAGGCACTTCCACGTTCTCATATAAGTCATAAACTATTCTTACAGCTATAGGATGTATTGCAGGTCCGCTTAATCCTCCATATTTGTTAGATAAAACTGGTTTTTTAGCGTAAATGTCTATTACCATTGCTTTAACACTGTTTATTGCTACAATAGCATCTACACCTGCTTTTTCAGCTTCTTTAGCTACCTCTACAACTTTATCGTTGAAACCTAGTTTAGCAAATACAGGTATCTTCAATACCGACTTAGCACTCTCAACAATTTCCTTAACGTATTTGGGATCTTGGCCTATTTCTAATCCGTGCCCCTTAACGTGAGGACAACTTAAATTAAGCTCTACAGCATCAGCACCAGCTTCTTCGGCTTTAACACTCATTTCCGTGAATTCCTTCGGTGTTGAAGAAGCAATACTAACAATTACTGGTACTTCCTTTATAACATTGGACAAAATTTCTTTTAGGTTATCTATTCCGGGATTAGCTAAACCCACGGCGTTGACTAAGCCCGCTTCAGTATAGGCAACTATTGGTGTTAAATACCCTTCTCTAGGTTCTTTAGTAAACGTTTTCGTAACAATTGCCCCCACAAACGTATCCTTAATAACTCTATTTATAGTGCCATATCGCGACCCTAAAACACCTGAAGCGAGAATAACGGGGGTTCTTAAACTTAAGCCGGCTATTGTTATTGAAATGTCCATTAAGTTCACCTCATATGGGTTTTTTAATCCCGGAGGGAAGAGTATAATACTTACCAAAGTCTGTTCCGATAAGCTCTTCAGCGTAAAAAACTGGACCATCCCTACATACTAGTAATCCTTTAGGGTCAAGAGCGCATGAACCGCATATTCCAATACCGCATTTAATATATCTCTCTATTGAGAGCTGACATCTAACATTAGTTTTTAAACACATTTCCATTACCTTATAGAGCATTTTCTCGGGGCCACATGCTAATATGTTATCGTAGTTTTCAATAATTTCCTGAACCATTTCGGTTACATAGCCCCTGAAACCTTTTGATCCATCATCCGTAGCTACATATACCTTAGCGCCTAGGCTTTTTGCTTCATTAACGAACAGAAGTTTTGATGATGTTTTAGCACCTACAGCATATGCTACATGTTTACCTGCTTCTCTAAGCTTCCTTAGAGCGTAAATTAGCGGTGCTGCACCATAACCTCCAGCAATAAGCAAATATTTTCCTTTATGGTTAATATTGAACCCTCTACCATAAGGTCCCCTTATGAAAATCCTATCTCCAACGTTTAATTCAAGCATTTTTCTTGTTGTAGGACCTACTGCTGCAACAGTAAGTCTAAGTATTTCTTGCTCATGTAATGAGGGACTTAAGGGTATTTCTTCAAACCCAGGTAACCAAACCATAGTGAACTGTCCGGGATGAGTTTCTTCCATTCCGACTTTAACGTAGAATGACCTTATATCTTCAGCTTCATCAATAACCTTAACTATTTTTCCAACATTATATTTTAGCTTATTCAACATGTTTTCTCACCATATCTCTTAACGTTAATACCATATCCTCTCTTACCTACAACTTCGCCATTAATGAACACCGGTTTTCCTCGAACAAATGTTGCAACAACTTTCCCTTTAACTTTAAATCCCTTAAATGGGGAATGCTTTGCTTTGCTAAAGAATTTTTCAGGATCAATAATGTATTCCTCTTTGAGCTTAACAACCACTAAGTTAGCGTACCTTCCTGGATCCAATGAGCCAACATATTTATGTAAACCTATGATTTTTGCCGGATTTTCCGAATACAATTTAACAACATCACCTAACCTTATTTGTTTTTCAATAGCTAATGTTAAGAGAATAGGTAAGGCAGTTTCTAATCCTGGAAATCCCGGTCTAGGGTTTTCACCTAATTTTTCCTCTAATGTATGAGGAGCATGATCTGTTACTATAGCGTCTATTTTCCCCTTCCTAAGATAGTTAAAAAGATTCTTTCTAAGATCTTCGCTTCTTAACGGAGGATTGACCCGAAAATACCTGTTATCGCTAACTCTATCGGTACTTAGAAGTAAATAATGAAGACAGGTATCTACGGTTACCCTATGTGCGCTGGACTTAACGTAATCTACGACTATGTGGTTTGTCGCATGTGTAACATGTGCTTTAACATTATATTTTGAAACATAATCTAATGCTTTCTTAACACCCGAAATTTCTGCTTCTAAAGGTCTTATATCATCCTTTATTAGATCAGGGTCTTCGGCATGAAATATTGTTAGGAATTTCTTGTTACCACTAATTTTCGCTAAGAATTTTCTAAGGTTTTCATTTTTGAAGTCCTTCGGATATATTTTCACACCTATCGCTATCCTTTTTAATTGATCCGTTTCTTCCGTGGTTAAAGGAATACCTACATATAAGCCGTAATCTACGATAGCTTTTTCCGAAGCCACCTTATCTCTTAACATTAAACGTTCAAAACTATTAGTAGGGGGTTTAGTATTTGGCATATCGCAAATTACCGTTACGCCACCAGCTGCTGCAGCTGATGTTCCAGTATAGAAGTCTTCCTTATATGATTCCTCAAAATCCCTCATGTGAACATGTATGTCTATCATGCCTGGAAGAATCAATTGCCCATTGCCTGTGAAATCGTATGTTGCTTTTAATCCTGAGATTCCCTTAACCACCCTATCTATAACTCCTTCATCATTAACTATGATGCTTACATTCTCTACTATCTCTCCGTTTAAGAAGGCCTTCCCTTTAATAATTATGTTCAAGAGCCCTCAGAAAAATGTGTTGATTGTTTAAATAAATGTTTCTATTTGAACTGTTTAATTATGTCTTCTTTAAATGTGAAGCGTTCACAATAGATGCACTGAAGAATTAACGGATCCTTGGAAACTACTTTGAACTTTGGTTTAGCATATTCTCTTGCTTGATTAGTTATGCAGTTGGGGTTTGAGCATTTAACAATGTTCTCTATGGTTTCCGGAAGTTCCACCTTGACTTTCTTGGCTACATTATAGTTTCTAATAATGTTTATTGTTGCTGTTGGTGCTATTAGTGCTATCATATTTACTTCTTCAGGGTGTAGTTCTCTATTCTCTATTTTCACAATATCTTTTCTTCCAAGTTTCTTACTTTCAACATTCATAACGATAGCTATTCTAAGACCCTCGGATCCTTTAATACCTAAAATTCTTAGTACGTTTAATGCATTACCTGCTGGTATGTGGTCTATTACTGTACCATTCTCTATTTTCCTAACTAAAAGCTCCTTTTCCACAGCTTCATCACCCCTTAAGAATAAGTTTTAGAAGAGCCATTCTAACAGGTACACCATACGAGGCTTGCTTGAAGTAGTATGCATGCTTTGTTTTGTCAACCCCATAATCTATCTCATCAACTCTTGGAAGGGGGTGTAAAATCATTAAATCGTCCTTTGCTTCTTTGAGAAGATCGACGGTTACTTTGTAGCTCCCTTTTACTTTCTCATATTCTGCTAGATCAGGGAATCTTTCCTTCTGAATTCTAGTTACATATAGAACATCGAGTTCTCCTATAACTTCACCTAAATCTGCTGTTTCGACATACCTTACACTATTCTTCCTTAATATTTCCAAAACTTCGGATTTAACCTTTAATTCCTTTGGAGATATTAGATATAGTTTCTTTGGTCTAAATATTGTTGATGCTAGAATAAATGATGCAGCAGCTCTACCGTACTTCAAATCCCCTAGGACACCTACGTTTAATCCTTCAGCTGTCCTCTTAACCCTCCATATGGTGTAGTAATCTATCATAGCTTGTGTTGGATGATGATGTGCTCCATCACCAGCATTGATTACGGGCGATTCGGCTATTTCAGCAGCGTATTTAGCAGCCCCTTCTATTCTATGCCTTATAACTATTGCGTTAGCGTATGAATCAAGCATCCTTATCGTATCTCCGAGGTTTTCGCCTTTAGCTATTGCTGTCGCTTTAGTTTCTGAAAAGGTAATTACCGAACCACCTAGTCTTAGCATTGCTGTTTGAAAACTAAACATCGTTCTAGTGCTTGGCTCGAAAAACGCAAGAGCTAAAACCTTGTCCTCAAGTATTTCTAGCTTTGACTTAGCGTATTTTTCCATGTTTTTCGCTTCTCTAAATAATGTTAGAAGTTCTTCTTTTGAGAAATCAAGTATTGAAATGACATCTCTTCCCTTAAACATTTTTAAACCCCTCAATATATGATTTTATTTTTGAATAAACACTTTCTGAAATTAGGTTTTGGTTGAAAAGTTCGTTGACCAACTGAGTGACTGTGAAAACAGAATGTAATGTAATATTTTCCCTCTTTAAAAACCTCTTTGCCCCTTGCTCTCTATCTATGAACACTAAAGCGTTTTCTACTTTAGCTCCGGCATTTCGAAGAGCAATGGCAGCTTTATAAATGCTTTGACCCGTTGTTGCTATATCGTCAATTATTATTGCTTCGGCATCTTTCGGTAAATCCCCTTCGATAAGTTTACCTGCTCCATGTCCTTTAGGTTCCTTTCTAACATAAACCATGGGTTTATTTAGAACATAAGCTATAGTTGCAGCCCAAGGAATGCTTCCGGTCTCTATTCCTACGATTACGTCATAATTTCCTAACTCCTTAATTTTATCTACGAAAGCATGTGTTATTTCCCTAAGTAAATTCGGTTTTGAAAGAGCCTTTCTTAAGTCAATATAGTATGGGCTCTTAAGACCTGAGGTTAATGTGAATTCTCCAAACATTATTATTCCTTCATCATAGAGTTTTTTGGCAAAGTATTTTAACTTCATAAGCTACCACCTAAGTTTATCTACAATTTTCATTGTTACATCCAGTGGGGTTTCGGAGGTATATATTGTTCTTCCGACTATTTCGAAATCAGCACCAGCACGTATAGCACTACCTGGGAAAGCGCCTTGAACACCTACTCCCGGTGAAAATATCAAGTGTTTCCTATAGATTCTTCTTGCTTCCATAATGTACTTCGGCATTGTTGCTGGAAGTATGAACCCGTCTACTCCTGCTTTAACCGAAATTTCAAGGTTTTTCATGAAAAGCATGTTTATTGTTTCCTCGGCGCCCTTATGGGACATAGCACAAACAGATAAAACCCCCATGCCCTTGGTTTTAGCCTCATCAACCACTTCCTTTAAAGCATCATACCCTATTATTGCATGAGATATTACTGCATCGAAACCTACGGCTTCAACGGTTTTCACAAGAACCCTAGAAATATAACCTATATCGGCTATTTTCATATCGGCTATGAAGAAGTATTCATTCTTAAAGTCATCAATAATTTCTTTGAGAACACTTCTTTGCAGCGTTAGAATCGTAGGTAAGCCGAGTTTTACTCCGGCAACGTACTTTCTCAGACTGTCTAATATACTCTCTATTCTCCTTGAGATATCCTTACAGTTTAACTCTTCGCAGAAAAGATCTAATGCAAGTATTAGTCTTGAATTCTTACGTTTCCCACATTCTACAGCTTTATTGTAAAAATCCTTCAAAAGCCCACGCTACTTATAGCCCGGAACCCGTATTTTAGTTTAATTCACTTTAACTAATTTAAAGTGGTTAATTAAATACTGATATATTCTTTATCTAAAGAACAGATATATACTATTACTTCTTTTAACAATTATCTTGGCAAAGTTTTGAGTAGCTAAATAGGTGCTTAAAGCTATGGGTTTACTTATTAGAAATGCTCGCTTCATAGTAACTATGGATTCCGCTAGAAGAATTCTTGAAAAAGCCTCAATATATGTTGAGAATGGGAGAATTGTTGAAGTAGGTTTTTTCGAAGAACTCAAGTACGCTAAAAAAGACGATGTGATAATAGATGCTAACAACTACATAGTAACGCCTGGTTTTACACAAACACATGTCCACTTAGTACAAACTGCTTTTAGGGGATTAGCTGATAATCTTTCACTACTGGACTGGCTTAAGCTTAGAATTTGGCCCTTAGAGGCTAGCATAAGTAAGGAGGGAGTATATTATGCTGCACTACTTTCACTACTAGAGTTACTTAAAGGCGGAACAACGTCAATCATAGATTTCGGCAGTGTAAAATATGAAGACGAAATATTTAAGGCAATGTACAAATCGGGGATAAGGGGTGCTTCGGGAAAAATACTTATGGACTTAAACGAGGAAGTACCTAGAGGATTAAGGGAGAATACTGAAAAGGCGCTTAGCGAAAGCGAAGCACTACTTAAAAAGTGGCATGGAAAGGATGAAAGATTATTCTACATGGTGACTCCTAGATTTGTACTTTCATGTAGTGAGGATTGTCTTAAAGCCGCTGTTGAACAAGCAAAGGAATATGGTGTTAAAATTCAAACGCATGCATCTGAAAGTAAAGATGAAGTAAAACTTGTTAAAGAGAGAACAGGTCTTCGGAATGTAGAGTATCTTCATAAAATAGGTATGACAGGAAATAACGTAATACTTGCCCACTGCATTTGGCTTACAGACGATGAAATGAAACTTCTTGCCGAAACAGGAACACATGTAGCACATTGCCCATCAGCTAATTTAAAGCTTGCTTCAGGAATAGCCAAAGTACCCGAGTTATTGAAGTTAGGTGTCAATGTATCCTTAGGTGCCGACGGAGCACCTTGCAATAATAACCTAGATGTTTTCGTTGAAATGAGGCATGCCGCACTAATACAAAAAGCTAGGCTTCTAAATCCCAGTGTGATGTCTGCTGAGGAGGTTGTTGAAATGGCTACTATTAATGGAGCTAAAGCCCTAGGATTAGAAAAAGAAATAGGATCAATAGAGGCAGGCAAAAAAGCAGACATAACGCTAATATCGCTTAAGCATCCTCGCTTAAGGCCTTTTACTAAGTATCATGACCCTGTATCGACCATAGTTTACGCTACACAATCGTCCGACGTAGACTATACTATAATTAATGGCAAAATAATCGTAGATAAAGGAAAAGTTATGACTATAAATGAGGACGAGGTAGTTAAGAAAATGGACAAAATTGTTGAAAAACTTATTGAGAAGCTAAATATGGATTTTGTTGAAAGACGGAAAGAAAAAATAATAACCCAAGAGTAGCTAAACAAAGACCTCGTGGAAGCAATGCCTCATCAAATGATACAGATAGGTATAGCAGCATCCAGTAATCCTAATCCTAAACCTATAGCGAAGGAGAAGGCAAAAAGGTTTGCAAGAAAATTGGCAGAATATAAAAAAGAAGTTGTTCTTTTAACTGGCGGCGGAGGAGGATTAATGACCATAGTTTCTGAAGAATACTCCAGACATGGTGGAATAGTTGTAGGCATTGTTCCCTTAGAAATGGAATTTATTAATAAAGGACATCCAAGATGGAACCCCTTCAATACCGTAGAAATATTTTCAGGTATGAGTTTCCAAGCAAGAAGCATACCTTTAGTTAAAAGCAGCGATGTCCTGGTATGCTTAGGGGGAGAAGCAGGCTCTATAATAGAGGTTCTAATAGCATACCTTAACGCAAAACCTACGATAGTAATAACTGGTACAGGATATTTAACCGATAAACTCAAGTTACTTACCGATAAAGAAGGTTACTTAGATTCGAGAAAAATAGTTAGACTGATTTTCGAGGAAAATCCTGAAAGAGCTGCGGAAAAAGCATATATTATGGGTAAACAAGCCATTAAGAAAGAATAAAATAGAATCACGAAAAGTTTTAAAATAAAGAATAGCGTTAATTTTCCCCATGATATAAAAAGGTTGCATAGAGCATGGTCAACAATAAGTCTATATCTCCGGTTTTAAGTGCAATAATTTTAGCTGCAACAATGATAGCACTCGGCATAGTAATTTTAATGTGGATTTCAGGATACTCAACAATGGTTATTAAACAAAGCCAAATAGACTTATTAAGATCTGAGCAAGCGGCAAAGGAAAACCTAGTCATAGTTCATGCAACATACAATAGTAGTGGAAGCAAAGTACTAATTTACTTATTAAATATGGGATTCGATATAGTATTCCTAGGACCTATAAGAATTATTGAGCTTCAAACAGCTAATTCCACAATATTCACGCCAGAAGGAATATGGTTTAACAATTATACAGCTAAGGCAGTAGTGAATTCCGTAGAAGAAGAAATACCGGCTTTAACTATGAGTATAGGTGATGCTTCGGAGTACTTGGAAAACTTAGAAATAAGAAACCCCTCGGCAATAACAGATAAAATAAAGGTTTATGCTTTAGAACCCTGTAATGAAATAAACGGATTCTATAAAGTAGAAATGCCTGCGGAACTGAGTTTAAATACGGCATATAGAGTGGAAGTATGGACCGTAGTTAACATATATGGTAAAGCATACTTATGTAAACTATACACGACACAGCTAACAACATAAACGTAAAACGCTTAAATATAGACTATTTGCTTGTTTGAATGCTTGAGTTGTCTCGGAAATTACGGTAGTTTTTAAATAGTTTAAATGGGTTTACAGTAGAATTGGAGATGTGGGGCCCCGTGGTTTCGTGGAGACCCCGAAAGCCCCCAACACAGATGCAGACCCAAGAAGGAATGAAGGGGAAGCCCGTGCAACTATCCAAAACATCTCTAGTTACCAAAAGATAATGCACGGGCAGCCACGTAGTCAAAAATGAACGTGATTAGAATGGCTAAGAAATCTAGGTTAAAAGCTGGTTTAGCTGGTTTAGTTGCAGGGTTAATAGCGGCAATAGCCCTTTTAACAATACTTCTTCCGATAATAATGCAATATCAGCAGCATGTAGTTAAAAGCTACCAACTAGAAGAATACGCTACAGCCCTTCAGAATCAAAGAAAAATTGAGGAAAAAGGATTAACATCATGTTACGACCCATCATCTGGAACAATAAGTGTAAACAACACTTTAGGGGTAAGTGTAGTAGTAGTTTTAGTCTACGCTTCAGATGGCGTAAATGAGGAAGTAAAGTATTTTCAACCAGGAACATTGGTGATCGAACCGGGAGTAAATAAAATATCAATTAGCGATTTAGGAATAACATTGGAGGCATCAAGAATAAGGACACTAAAGCTAGTGACATCTAGAGGAACAATAATACAACCACCATACTGTAGTGAAGTAGTGGTAGTTATAAAAGGATTATCGTTAAACATGGTTTTAGGAGGAGAACAAGCACCTGGAGGAATATCAGTAAAGTCAGGTAGTGAATTGTTTGTTCACGGTCTAATAAACGAAACGGATAGTAATACCTTAGTATTTATTAACGGTACTTTAGTTCCTACACCCAAATCTACAGGATCAGGTAATATGCCTCTTGCATTTCGAGCTGACCTAACAGTAAGTGATCCTAATATTGGCCTTACAATTGAACGGTATGATATAGGCGACTATGTACTAATGGTAGTTAATACTTCATCGTATTATTATGATAAATCTGATAGCGGATGCTATAATGTACACTGTTATAATTTTGAGACATCAGGGGAATTTACGCTTCTCGAATTCGCTTATAGTTACGTTTCAAAATATGATGATAGCAGTGACGATCCCTTGAGGTATGTATTAGTGAATAACGGTTATGACTATGCAATTGTTGGTGTAGAATTTAATGATGAAGAAGCTGGAAAATGGGGGCTATATAACGGGACTATATATGTATCTAGTGCGGAGACCAATATTAATGAAGTAGACGTAGTAATAAGGTTCTTTGTGGATGAAGAAAATAAGGTAATTAACGCAACTCTTTACGCTAATGGTAGTATAGTAAATAATACTGCTGTCTTCTATAGAATAGGGGATAAGCCAAGTACTCAGATAGCTGTGCTTGTTCCGGTAGAGGACTTATTTAATATAGGTTTTGAAGACAGCTTTTGGGTTAAGGCTGTTGTTTCGGATTGTTCTTCTGGGACATGTTTGGTTGATGAGAGTGAATGGATAAGTTTCACATATAAACCCTTTAAATTGTTTGTTGACCGTGTTTACGAGAAGTACTTTGGCGAATGACATGGTTTCAAAAAAGTTTAGGAAAAGCATTGTTGGGCTCGCTATCGTTATAGGTTCTTTGGTTTTCATATTGGTTTTTACTAGTTTAGTTTATTACTCTATTAATTTCCGTGTTAAGAGAAGTGTTGAAGCTTCACTAGCTAGGGAGAAAGCTAAGCTCAATATTGTTAGTGTTACTGAAGCTTATTTTAGACCGGTTCCTGGCTACGCTGATGCTATTGAGGTTACCATAAAAACCCCTATGAGAATCCATGTGGTCTTCGTTTTCCTATGTTATAACGGTAGTGCTGAACTAAAGAAAGTCGACTATGTTATTGAGAGGCAAGGCTACTTCATAGCTAACAACATAACGGTGGCTTCAGGTGATGAGCTTTATGAAATGTCTGTTAAGCTTATTACTGCTGAGGGAGCTGTAATACCTGCTTCACTATGGGCTGTAGGATGATCTTTTATAGAATAAGAGCTTACCGTTACTCATAAATGCTCTTCCTGAAACATGATATAGTAGCCTTGTTTTCATTAGGTTCCAACCGTATTTTTCATTGTATTTTTCACTTTCGGCTTCAGCATGGACTATTTCGCCTATGTATAGTGCGCATTCTCCAGCATCTACTTTGTTTGCGACTTTTGCTTCTATGATGCCTATAGCTTCGCTTATTATTGGTGCTTTTACTTTGAAACCTTTCTTTACGTTTAGTTTTGTTAGTTTAATTTTGTCTACTTTGTTTCCTGATTTTGTTCCGAAAAGCCATATCTCATCTAAGTGTTCTTGTTCGAGGATGTTTATTGTGAATTCTCCATATTTCTCTATGAGTTTATGTGTTTTTGTCTCTTTTTCCACAGATACTGCTACTAGTGGTGGTTCTTCAGCTACTGGTGTAACCCATGATGCTGCCATGAGATTTGCTTCTTTACCGTAAACTCCAGAGCCTATTACGTAAACTGGTCTGGGATGGAGTAGTAGATAGTGTTTGAATTTTACTTCAAGACGCTTCATGATATACACCTTATCAGTTTATTCTCTAAGCTCGTTCATAATTATTAATTCATCTAATGCCTGGCTTAGTAGAGCCTCGTAAAGCCCTCTTTTCTTCTCTACAATGATTTTTCCGTTCACAAGTACATGGTATTTGAATTTTGAAGGTAGCTCATTTAGCGGTACTATGTCTACTGGAATTCCTAATTCGTTTTCAAGCTTTACTGATAAGTGTAGTATATGTTTAAATGAGAAGTTGGGCATGTAAACCGCTATGTCTATGTCTCTGAAAGAATCTAGTTCTATGAAGCTTCCGAAAACTAGTGCTAATAAGATTTGTGCATTATCGGATAGTATTTCTTTGATTTTACTTATTAGTTTCATTTTCTCTTCAGTGTTTAAGCTGAAATATGTTAGCTCACTATCCATCATTTCCTATTATCCTCTCAATGAAGTTTAGTATTTTCTCGAAATTGTTCTTTATGTTTTCATATATTTTCCTATCATCTATTATCCAGTATCTATGTACAAGAAGATTTCTAAGCTTAACTATGCTAACTACGTCATCATATGTTTCCTCAGGTATAGAAAGTGCTTCTTTAAGAAAGCTTATTGCATGTATGGGTGTTTTAGGTTTATAATTGTACTTCCTACGAACAATATGTAAGGCCATAGCTATTAATGCCTCAGCAATAACTATAATTTGATACCTTATGGCAAACTTTTCAGTATCTGAGAGCTCTTCATAAGGCTTTGATACGAGCTTGAGCACAACATCTATAGACTCCTTAACGTCGCTGTATAATTCCCTTAGAAAATCCCTATTAACATGGGAACACATGCTTTCACAGCTCTTACCTTAAGCTACCTTAATTTCACATATTATACTATGGATACTTGAATATTTTTAAGTTCCCTAATGGTTACTAAGTTATAACTTCAAGACATCCTATTACGTTCAATGTCTTTTAGGAAGAAAATGGCTATTACTTTAAAAGCATTAATATCAAATTTTAATTTTAAGCCCACCGTATTCGGGTATGGTAGGTGGCGGTGATGTTGAAAGTAAATGAAGTTTTAAATAGGTGTCCTTGGACTTTAGTGTTTCTAATAAAGCTTAAGAATCTTGGAGGAGAAGCATCAGCTTCTGAAATAGCTAAAGAGATTGGTGTTAGAAGCCCTATCGTTAAGAGGGCTATGTGGTGGCTTAGAAAATATGGCTTGGTCGAAGAAGTTCCTGATGTTGAACCTAGAAGGTTTAAGCTCAAGACTGAAGCATACAGGTTTATTGAGAAACTTGTTGTAAACATGTGGGTTAAGGGGAATACTACGGTTATTCTCTGGGGTAGAACATACTACGTGTTTATAGTTAGGGAAAGTAGAATTATTGTTAAAACTGTAGGTAAGGAAGTTGTCGATGAAGCTAGAAAGCTGAAAATAGAGATAGGGCAAGCTAAAGTAAAGGATATTTCAGATAGCCTAGGTGTACCTGTGAATCTTGCTTCAGTAGTTCTTAGGGTTCTAAAAACAACATCTTGATCAGACAAGGCTGATTTCCACATGGCCTCTAGGGCTTCGGTGCCGCCTGAGATCATCACCTAGCCAATACTAATATTGTTGCACTGTTGCTCTTATTGGTTTCTAAACTTTTCTATTACAATATATTGGGGACATATTATTATATATGTGGGATATAATAAATAAGATGGGCTAAATTGTTATGTATGTGGTAACTGTTGATGATAGGAGGAGAATAAAGCTGCCTAAGGACTTCGTTAAGCCTAAGGATAAAATTCTCATTCTAAATGCTGAAACCAGACTTGTTCTTATAAAGATACCTCCGAAGCCTTTTCCAGAATCCTCCTCTTGGCTTAGAACATCTCTGTCCAAAGCTGAACTTAGAAGGCTGGGTTTAGAGAAGGCATTGGAAGAAGTAAGTAAGAAGTTGGAGAGGAAAGATGCTGATAGAAACTGATGTGATATTAGCGCATGTAAAGGAGCAAGACTGATTAAAACCTTATGCTGAAGAAATCTTAGAGAAAGCACGAAAGGGAATAATTAAGCTTTATGTTATTAGGGAAGTTGTTCATGAGCTATATTATATTGCTTCTAAACTTAACATAGAAATCGATGAAATATTGGGGAGAGTGGTTGCATTAACAAGGATAAATAATATTATGTGGCTTCCCACAACAGTTGAAATAGACCTAGCCGCTTTAACTATAATGGTTGAATATGGCGTTTCATCCATTTTTGATGCCTACTATGCTGCAACAGCCCTCATTATGGATCCCGATAAAACAATAATTTCAACAGATAAAGTGTACGATAAAATACCTGGACTAGTAAGGATTGATCCTAGAGAACTTGTTTTAAAGAAATAAGGCTAGAGATATTATTGATAATGATCACCTAGTGCTGACTATGAATTCAGCCCTTAGACATAATCATTAAAAAATTCTCCATGAGAATACTTAGCTATTCTCTCTCTGCATTTCAATTTGGAGAAAACGTTTAGTAAACCATGTATTTTAAAGAAGTTTCCAGGAAACCCCATAAGTTTCTCTATAATTCTCAA